>JAZSBH010000023.1:0-18435 GCA_045602325.1 Eubacteriales bacterium
TGCGTATAGCAAAATGTGTGCGCGCATTAGGAAGTTGGATACGTAAGGAAGAAACCGTGGGTTTCTTCCTTACGGGGCGTTCTTTTGGTACTTTTCTGTCGACATGGACAGAAAAGTACATAAGCATAACGCACCGACAAACTGAAATTTAACGATCTTTCAGCGCCATTAAAATCATTTTTTCGCAGAGCTCGTCATACCCGATCCCCACGGCGGTAGCGGCTTGGGGAAGGAGGCTGGTCGGTGTCATACCGGGGAGGGTGTTGGCCTCCAGACACCAGGGAGTTCCGTTTTCGTCCAGAATAAAATCAAAGCGAGCGTAGCCACGGAGACGTAAAGCCTCAAAGCCGAGGCGGGTGGCAGACTCCAGTGCGGCCACCTCGGCCTCGGTCAGAGGCGCAGGGCAGATTTCGGTGGTTTGACCTGCTTGGTACTTGTTTTCATAGTCGTAAAAGCCCGTCTGAGGAATGATCTCTACGGCGGGAAGCACCTCGCCGTCCAGGTAACTGACCGTCAACTCACGCCCCGTGATGCGCCGCTCGGCCATGAGGGTCGCCTCGTAGCGGGAAGCCTTTTCAATGGCGGCGATGAGCTCGACGCGGTTTTCGGGCATGGAAACGCCCACGCTGGAGCCGCCCGAGCAGGGCTTAATCACAACGGGATAACCCAGCTCCCTTTCAATGCGGTCGGCCGTAGCCTCCACGCCGCAGGACAGATCACAGTATACCCACGGGGCGTTGGTCACCCCGGCGCGGGTCAGCATCTGCTTGGTCAGATCCTTATCCATGGCCAGAAGACTCCCCGCATAGCCGCTTCCCGTATAGGGGATTCCCTCCATGTCCAGAAACGCCTGTAGCTGGCCGTTTTCCCCCACGTCGCCGTGAAGGGCAATGAACACCGCATCGGCGGCATGACAGAGTGCGGGTACGCCTGCGCCGATGCGGCGATCCCCGTTGCCCGTGGAGACCTTCAAGGCATCCAGATCGGGGACAGTACGGCTGACGCGGTAGGGTTCCATGGGGTCACGGGTAAAGGCGGGCTCAGCGCCGTCGATGGTCTTGCCCGTATACAGATCCACAAGACAGACCTCGTGTCCCTTGCGGATCAAGGCACCCGCAATCAGAGAGCCCGAGGACAGGGACACCTCCCGTTCGTGGGAGAGGCCGCCGACAAGAACGGTTATTTTCATGGGATGGGTCCTTTCTATGATGTAAGTTTCTCCCCAGTATATGCATCAGGGAGCGGGGAGGGTGATATGCACCACGCGGTCATTCCCACCCAGGTCACAGAGCACGCGAACAGAGCAGTTGGGCAAATACGCAGCACACAGAGCGCGAAGAACATCGGCCTGGTCGTAGCCGATCTCCAGGAGAATATGGCCGCTCGGCTTGAGTAATTTGGTATAATTCTGCAGAATGGCGCGATAGAAAACCAAACCGTCCTCGCCGCCGTCCAGGGCAGCGTGGGGCTCCCGCTTGACCTCAGGGGACAGCCCGCCGATGACGGCTGTGGGGATATAGGGGGGATTGGACAGGATGGCGTCAAAGGGCGCGTATGCGTCTAACGCTTCCACTCCACCGTTCAACAGATCGGTGCAAACGGGGGTAAAGCGATCAGCTACCCCGTTGTCCGCCGCATTTTTTACAGCCAACGCCAGGGTGTCAGGGTACAACTCCAGGGCGGCGGCGCTCAGGTCAGGACGGTTGGCCAGGATCGCCACGGCGATACACCCGCTTCCCGTGCAGAGATCTGCAAAGCGACTACCTGCGGGGAGATGACGGAGAGCCTGCTCCACCAGACATTCGGTATCGGCGCGAGGGACGAGACAATGCTCGCTGACGGTAAAGGAAAGACCGAAGAAATCCCATTTACCCAGGATATATTGCAGAGGATACCGCTCCTTCCGCCGCTCAACGGCGGCATCCAGCGCGGGCAGATCGTACATACGGTCGCGGTCAGCCATCAAGGACACGCGGGATACGCCCGCAAAATGACAGAGCAGGAGCGCGGCTTCGTCGGTAGCTTCTTCAATGCCAACGGATGAAAGCACCCGGATCAGGCTTCTGTATGAGTACGGCATAGCGCTCCTTTCATTTCAATGATTTCGTATTAGTATAGCATGTTTTATGAGAAAATGAAAGGGGTATTTGTCACAAAAATTTCCGTTCGTTTTTGTCAATTTGCACACAATTCAATCGCGAAACTGTGCACTTGTACGAAATTCGAATTTGCGAGAAAATGTCGTAAATTTCCTGTTCCAAAAACACCATTTTATGATATAATGTGTATGGATATTTATCCTTTTTGATGTTGATGATTGGAGGTATCGTCATGCTCGATTCTCTTTTTATGTTGTGGGATGCCCCCATTCCCCGCACAGCCCCCGTCGAGGAGATTCCCTGGGGGATCGTGATCACCGAGCTGGTCTTTGCCGTATTGTTTTTTGTATTCATGTTTATCATCCGCAAACGTTTCCTGAAAATCATCTGCGCCTGCGGTTCTGAGATCTGTCTGTTTCTGGCATGCAAACTGACCTTTGGTCCCAATGCTTTTATCACCCAGATCATGTGCTGGGTCACAGCGGCAGTCGCTTGCATTGTCACGGTCAGCATTGTCAACCGCATCAACTGGAGCAACCTGCGAGGTAAGCCCCGTCAGTAAAGCATCACGTTACGCCATTCATGAATCAAATTAGCATCATTGTTCCCGTATATAACGCAGAGGCGTATATACATACCTGTATTCAAAGCGTGATCAACCAATCCTTTACAGATTGGGAATTGATCCTGGTAGACGACGGCTCTACCGACGGAAGCGGTCTGATCTGCGACAAGTACGCCCGAGAGGATCCGCGGATCCAAGTCATTCATAAACCAAACGGCGGTGTCAGCCGTGCCCGAAACGACGGAGTATGTGCCGCAAGCGGCGTATACGTTACGTTTTTGGACAGCGATGACCGGATCGAGCCCGATATGTTGGAGGCCTTCCATCGAGCCATCACCGAACATCAAGCCGATTGCGTGGTCAGCGGACTGACCTACGATTTTGAAGAAACATGGGAATCCCGCCTTTATACGGTGGAGGAGGGGTATCTGGAAATCCCGAAGGATCTGAACGGTCGGTACCGCGAGCTCTGCGACAATCGGATACTGAACTGCCACTATGCGAAACTGTATCGCAAGGATATCCTGGATCGGCACCGCATTCGTATGGCCGAGGAGTTTTCCATTCTGGAGGACGGCATGTACGTACTGGACTATCTTTCCTGCTGCCGTTCCGCCTATTGCTTGCCTACGGCCCCCTACCATTACCGCCAAGTCGTCGGGCAATCTTTGATGAAGCGGTATCATCCGAACGCATTGGAGGCCTGGGAGGCTTACGCCATCCGATACAGCACCCTGACCCGTCATCTGGATGAGCCCAACACACGCCATGCCTTTGCCACCCTGTTTCGCAACTTTCACGGATTTCTCACACAGATCTACGCGAGATCCGGGTTGTCCGCGCGAGAGCAATACGGCACGCTGAAGGCCTACGTGTCGAAGATCCACGAGCTCAAATTCTTCCGCGATCTGCCCACGCCCCCTGATGGGAACGCAAAAAAGAAGCTTTTGTTTTTCGCAGTCAAACACAGGCTCATCGTCCCGCTCCATCTTTTCCTACGTAGCCGGTACCGAGCCAAACGTTGATTTTTATTACCCGAAAGGAAAATATTATATGTCTAATCTTGGAAAAAACACCTGGTTCATCGCCGACGGCTACATGAGTGATACCGTTAAGGGCGAATTCGTCAGCCACGAGGCCGTGTGCGTACTCAACCTGTCCGGTGAGACCGCCCACATTGACCTCACCCTCTACTTTGAGGACTGCGAGCCCCTCCGCGGCTTCCACGCCGTCTGCGAGCATGAGCGCACCAACCACATCCGCCTGGACAAGCAGGTCAACGACGAGGGCAAGACCATCCCCCGCAACAAGCCCTACGCCATCCTGGTGGAGTCCGACCGTCCCATCGTAGTGCAGTGCTCCAGACTGGACGTGTCCCAGCCCGAGTACGCGCTGATGACCACCATTGCCTACTGATCAAGAAAACAGATAAACGAGGGTTGACCCGCAAGGTCAGCCCTCGTTTGGTTTTAAGATTTCAAATTTGGATTTGTAGGGGGACACGCTATCATGAGGCCCCCTCCGGGAGGGGCTCCACGTAGCGGTGGGGGAGCCCGCGCGCAAAAGAACAAAAATCTTTACCCGATAACGAGAATTTGCCTTTTGCTCACGCATTCTCCCTCAGTCAGCCGCGGCAAGCCGCCGCTGACAGCTCCCTCCCGGAGGGAGCCTCGGAGAACGGCTTCTCCCCTACAAGCTGCAATTTGCTTACTTCACAATAATAATCCGGATATTCCCGGTGTCCGTCGTGATCTCACATTTGCCGCCGGTGGTGGAGGCAGGCACGCTGACGTCACCCGTATCTGTTTTGGTGATGAACACCTTCTCGGAAAGCAGGGTTCCCGTCACGTCCCCCGTGTCGGTCAGCACGTCGATCTCGGCAGCGTCACACCGGTCGAATTTCACGTCCCCCGTGCTTCGCGTGACCGACATTTTCTCTGCAACGACTACGTTGATCATAGTGATGTCGCCCGTATTGCCCGTTGACGTGAAATTCTTGCACTCCACGTCGGTTAGGTAGGATTTGCCCGTGGACACGCGAATCGACATATCTCCCTCAACAGTGACATCCGAGGCGGAAATATTGCCCGTGGAAGTCGACAGCGAAAGCGCCCCGGCAGACAGATCCCCTACCTTGATATCTCCCGTACTCGCTTTGATCGTCATCGCACCTGCGACCGAGGCGCTGCAGGTCACGTCGCCTGTGCTGACCGCAATATCCATGCTCGCAAACGAGAATGCATCGGGGATATCCACGTCACTTGTGCTTCCCTTGAGCGTAAGCGCCGCATATTCGCCCCGGGGCAGGTAAACGGTAATCTTGGGAAAATCGAAATTGATGCCGATATTGATATAATCGTACCATTTTCTCGTATCCACCAGCTCGATGATCAGAGTGCCGTCCCGCACTTCAATCCGGTGCGTTTCCTTGACAGACTCGCGACAAACCACAGAGGTCTTTTCGCCCTCGCAGGGGATGAACACCACGTCGGCGGTATCGATTACTACGGATATATTTTGGTAAGCCTCGGTGATCTCATGGGTGTTGGTTTCAAGCTTGGTTGATGACAAATTCGTAAAATCCCATTGCGCGGCAGTCAGCGCGCAGGTCACCGTCACAAATCCGGCCAGGATAAGCGCAGCGGCTACGATGAGCCATACCATTGTTGCCTTCTTCATCACACGCTCTCCTTTCTTACGAAGCACTTTTTCACGCCTAAAAGTATTTTTTTCGTCAGCAGAACCGTGCCCTTCGTGGCGGCCTTACAGCCGAAGAACAGGAAGATAGACAGTCCTCCGCAGACAAGCCCCGCGCCCAGAAGAAACAGAGCGGAAAAGGGATTGCCTACGATAAACAGGCCGACACCTCCCCCAATCCCGCCAAGAAGACAGGCGGCCAACGATACATCCACGGCGTAGATGCTGATCACCAATGACCAGAGCACGATATAGACCGCCAGCATCACGACTCCCAAGGCCAGCAGGATGGGGAACCACACGGGAGAGCCTACCGCGATGAGGATGATCTCCCACGCACGGAGCCTCCGCTTGGGCTTGACGCGAGCCTTGACCAGCTTAGGCAACGGCATATCCAGCAAGATCTGCTCGGCAACGGCAATCACTGAGCCCAGGGAAGCCACCGCGTCAGCCTCGGCAATTCCCTCCTCCATCTGATCGTCTATGATCTCGGCGTAGTAGTCCAGAGACGCTTTAATATCTGCCTCGGACAGATCAGCCAGCGCCCCGCGGAGTGCCAGTAAAAATTCCTGTTTATTCATGTCCTTCCTCCTTCGTCACGAATTGATAAATGCTGATGATCTCCGCCCACTCGGCCTTGAAGGTCTCGATGCGGGCAAGGCCGGCTTCGGTAATGCGGTAATACTTTCTCAGTCTACCATTGTGCTCGGCCGAGCGCACCGTCAGAAGCTCGGCGGCCTCCAGACGGCGGAGAATGGGGTAGAGCGTGGACTCGGAAATGTTCACGTATGGCTTCATATCCTTGATGATTTGGTAACCGTAAGAATCTTGGTTCTTGATGGCCGCCAGCACGCAGATATCCAAAAGTCCGCGTTTGAGTTGTATGTCCATGTTGCCTCCTTTCAGGGTTCATGCTGTTCCTTATATAATACTATATCACACATAGTATCGATTGTCAAGGGGGTTTTAGAGATTTTTTGACATTCTTTTGAAAATGAAAAAATCCCCGGGTATCCGAGGATTCTTTGATCGGGATTCATTTCCGGCACTTTAGCGTTTCCCGTCCGATCGGTTCACCGCCCCGCGCCCACCCAAAACACGATGAGAGCGGCTACCATCAGGCCGATGATGAGCAAGAGAATGAGGGTGTTTTGTTGCTTTTCCGTGAGTTTCTTCATACTTCTTTCTGATTCCCTTCCGCGAGTAACACTCTACCTATATAGACACTTTTTTTCGCCAAAAATGTCGCCAAAATTCGAAAATTCACAGAAAGTTTTTATTTTTTCTCAAAATCGGGGGTAAACGCCTTACTCGCGGCGTCCTTCCCTTGACTGTAGCCCTCCAAACCCAATTTTGCCGCCTCGTCCAGCACCGAGGTGTACTCAAAGTCGGTCACCCGACGGCGAAGATTCTTGTAAGGGCAATCCATGGCGAAATCGGGAGTGTACTGACGCATGACCGACACGCGAATATCCGCAGGCGGCAGAATGGCGGCGATATGACGCAGAACCGCCATGGAATCTGCGCGGCAACCGGGCAGAACCAGGTGGCGCAGGATCATCCCGCGGGTCATAATGCCATCCGCATCCAAGGTAATCTTCCCTACTTGGCGGTACATCTCCAGCACCGCCTCGGTGGCGCGGTCAGCATAGTCGGGGGCGGCGGAGTAGGACGCGGCCAGCTCAGGAGACATATACTTGAAGTCGGGGAGATATATGTCCACCAATCCCTCCACCGTGCGGAGAGCGTCGGGAGATTCGTACCCGCTGCTATTCCAGACCACGGGAATATAGAGGCGGGGCTTGATCTTTTCCAGCACACGGGAAAGCTGTGCCGTGTAGTGAGTGGGAGTGACCAGGTTGATGTTATGAACCCCCTGCTCCTGCAGTTCCTGCATCCTTGCCACCAGCTCGTCCTCGGTTACAGGATAACCGACTCCTTCGCGGCTGATGGTACGGTTCTGGCAGAACACGCAACGCAGGTTACAGCCGGTAAAGAACACAGTTCCCGAACCGCGGGTACCGCTGATAGGCGGCTCCTCCCACATATGGGGCGCACAGCGGGAGATATAGAGGGTATCGGGCATGCCGCACACCCCCGTCTGCCCGTTTGTACGGTCTGCGCCGCAATTTCGGGGACATAGACGGCAGGCGGTCATATCGGTGTAAACGGAAGGTTCCATACGTTCTCCTTTGATTGCCTTGATTCTTCTCTAATTATACAACAATCACGAAAAGATTGCAAGTTTTTTGTGGCATTTTTTTGTTTACAAATTGACTTCTTCGTGGTATAATAGTATTTGGTTTATTATGTCTATTCTCCGAATTGGATATTTTTGGTGAAAGGTAGCCCATGAGGCAGGGTACAGATATGGATACTCTCTACGAACGCAGATCCCCCATCCGCACCGCAGAGATTCTCTGCGTGGGTACCGAGCTTCTGCTGGGCGACATCATCAACACCAACGCCGCGTTTCTCTCCAAGCAGTTGGCGGCATTGGGCATCTCGGTCTACCACCAGACCGTGGTGGGCGACCATCCCGAACGACTTCGCGTAGCCCTCGTGGATGCCTTCGAGGGGCACGGGCGCCCTGCCGCCGATCTGGTCGTTCTGAGCGGCGGATTGGGTCCTACCTACGACGATCTCACCAAGGAGACCGTCGCCGCCTACTTCGGGCGGGAGATGGAGATGCACCACGAATCCCTCACCCGTATCCGAGACTTCTTCACCCGCACCGGGCGGGTCATGACCCCCAACAATGAAAAGCAGGCTATGATGCCTAAGGGCTGTGTGGTCTTCCCCAACGATTATGGCACCGCCCCTGCTCTGGCAGTTGGGGACGGTCTTCATACCGCCGTTATGCTCCCCGGGCCTCCCGCGGAGCTGGTACCCATCTGGAGAGAGCAGGTAGTTCCCTTCTTTCGTCGCTATACCGAGGGCGTGCTCATCAGCCGCAATATCCACATCATGGGACTGGGCGAATCCGCCGTGGAGCAGATCCTCCACGACCGCATGGTATCCTCCGAGAATCCCACCGTCGCCCCCTACTGCAAGTCGGGCGAAGTGCGTCTGCGGGTCACTGCACGCGCCGAGGACGAGGAGACAGCAAACGCCATGTGTGACCAAGTGGTTGGGGAGATTCAATCCAACCCGCAGATCAGCCCCTATATCTACGGCGTGGATTGTGACAACGCCGAAACCGCCCTGGTACGGCTCTTTGCCGAGCGAGGGTTGACCGTGGCCACTGCCGAATCCTGCACCGGCGGAATGATCGGCCAGCGCATCACCGCCATTCCCGGTGCCTCTGCCATGTATCTCGGCGGATGCATCACCTACACCAACGACCAAAAGATCCACCTGCTGGGCGTTAACGCAGCCACCATTGACGCGCACACCGAGGTCAGCGCCGAGACTGCCGCCGAGATGGCCGAAGGAGTCCGCGCAAAACTGGGCGCTGACGTAGGACTGTCCACCACAGGCTACGCGGGCCCCGGCGGCGGCACCGAGGAGAATCCCGTCGGAACCGTCTTCATCGGCATCGCCACCAAGGACGGAGTCACCACCCACCGTCTCTACTATCGTCAGAAATCCCGCGATTACGTGCGGGAGGCCGCCGCTTCCCGCGTCATGCTGGAGGCCATCAAGGTCATCCTGTAAGCATCGCTCATTCCCATGACTGTTCGCCCCGTTAAAAGGGCAGAATATAGATTACGAAATACCGCCCGGGTGGATTCCGGACGGCAGGAGGTTTCATTATTATGGCAAAATTCAGAAAAATCGGTATCCTTTCGTCGGGTGGCGACGCCCCCGGCATGAACGCCGCCATCCGCGCAGCTACCCGCCGCGCCCTGAGCCAGGGACTTGAGGTGGTCGGTATTCTCGGCGGTTACGCAGGCCTTTTGAACGCCGCCGACGAGTCGGATCCCGAGATCGTACGTCAGAAATATCTGCGCCCCTTTGATACCACCAGCGTGTCCAACATCGTGACCCGCGGCGGTACGGTTCTTTACTCCAGCCGCTGTCCCGAGTTCAAGACCGCAGAGGGCATGAACAAGGCTCTCAAGGCATGCCGCGACCACCAGATCGACGCGGTCATCGCCATCGGCGGTGACGGTACCTTCCGCGGTGCCACCGATCTGACCAACCACGGCATCCCCTCCATCGGTATCCCCGCCACCATCGACAACGACATCACCGCCACCGAGCAGACCATCGGCTTCGATACTGCACTGAATACCGCGCTCCAAATGTTCGACGCGCTCCGTGATACCGCCGAATCCCACGCTCGCTGCATCGTCACCGAGGTCATGGGTAACGGTTGCGGATTCCTGTCCCTGTACCTGGCGCTGGCTACGGGTGCTATTTCGGTGGCCATCCCCGAGATTCCCTTTGACCGTGAATATGCCATCAAGAAGATCCGCGAGGCTCGCGAGGAATGCAACAAGCGGGGTATCATTGCCATCTGCGGTGAGGGTATGGCCAAGGTCAACGGCATGGACTACGGCGAGGATTTCAAAGAAGAGATCGTTGCCCGCACCGGTATCGATACCCGCTACACCAAGATGGGTCATATCATCCGCGGCGGTAACCCCACCCTGCGTGACCGTCTCACCGCCACCCAGATGGGCGTGGAGGCTGTGAACATGCTGTTGGAGGGTCGAAGCAACCTGGTCATGTGCGTCAACGAGAACCGCATCACCTCCTGCGACATCAACTTCGCTCTGGTACTGGACAAGATGTATAAGAACAAGCTGAAGGACGGCGACCTGGAAGGCTTCACGGGTTATCAGATTGCCCAGATGAAGGCCAGATGCGAGGCACGCCACGCCAAGATCGAGCGCCTGTACAAAATGGCTTACGATATCAGTATGTAAGCATACCTCCCCCAAAGTGAAAAAATTTACAACTCCCATGAGAATTATTCATGGGAGTTGTGTTTTTCCCCTTGCTTTTTTCTGCTTTGTATGGTATAATGGAGAAGCGAATGCCATATCCGTATGGCCATATAAACTTTTAAGGAGGTTTTTTCATGCTGAAAAAATTGCTTTGCGTTCTTCTGGCATCCCTGATGCTGGTCGGCACGCTGGCTTCCTGCGGCACCACCAACGAGCCCGGCCAGGAAACCAACGCTCAGACCCAAGCAGGCACGGTTGCCGAGGAAGAGACCCGCGAGACCCTGGACATTCCCGCTACACGTTACGACGGCACCGAGCTCTGCTTCCTGACCCGTGATGAATCCGAGTGGTCCACCCTCGAGATTTTCGCCGAGAATCAGACCTCCGAGTCTGACAACATCAACAACGCCGTGTTTGAGCGGAACGACCGCATCCTGCAGGCTTACGGTGTCACCATTACCGAACTGAAGAAGGTCACCGGCGAGCATCACGGCGCACTGACCAACGAGGTCGCCGCTCCTACGGGTGACTTCCACGCCGTTGTTACCAACACCTCGGGCTCTGCATCCTTTGCATCCAACGGCTTCCTCTGGGATCTGAACTCCGATGAGATCGAGCACCTGAATTTCACCAAGCCTTGGTGGGATACCAACATGGCTGAGGGTATGTCCATCGACGGACGTCTGTACTTCGCTACCGGCGATCTTTTGACCTCGGACAACGATGCAACCTTCGTCATCATGTTCAACAAAAAGCTGGTTGTTGATTACACTATTCCCAATCTCTATGCTATGGTTGAGAACGGCGAGTGGACCATGGATAAGTTCTACGAGTATGAGCAGCTGGCTGTTCAGGATAACAACGGCGACGGCAAGCTGGACTACGATTCCGACATCTGCGGTCTGGCTTATACCGGTGATGTTCCCTACTGTATGCTCTTCGGCGGCGGCATTACCCTCTGCACCAAGGATGAGGACGATATGCCCATCTACTCTCTGGACGTTCAGCGTGCCGATGACATTGCCGAAATGGGCAAGCTCATCTTCTCCAAGGATCACACCATCGACTTGAACGCCGTGGTCAATGCCGGCGGCATCACCATGTACGAGGCCGGCGTCAAGACCTTCGGTGAGGGCCACGCTCTGTTCATGGGCGAGGTCATGCAGTGCGTCACCCGTATGCGCGGCAACGACGTGGACTTCGGTATTCTTCCTTACCCCAAGTTCAACGCTCAGCAGGCGAACTACGCCAGCATGATGCACCTGACTGCCTCCTGCGTCTCCATTCCCAAGAGCGTCAGCGGTGATAATCTGGTTATGGTCAGCTCCATGATCGAGGCCATGGCTTACCATGCTGTGGATACTCTGACCACCCAGTACTATGAGATCAACCTCAAGACCAAGGGTGCCAAGGACGAGCAGTCCGGCCCCATGATGGATATGATCCTTTCCAACCGTGTGTGCGACCTGTCCTACTACTATCAGTGGGGCGGCAATGCCTTCGGCCAGGTAGCAAACTGTCTGCTGCCCACCGGTAAAGGCGTGGCTTCCATCAGCAAGCGTTTCGGCGCCCAGATCGACAGAAACATCGACCAACTGATGAAGGCTTTGGACAAACACGAAAAGAACTGATCCACAGTGAACCTACAAAGGTGTCCCCCATGCAGATCGCATGGGGGACACCCCTTTTTATTCGGATGTAAGCAACGAAGACAGATCATTCAGAAAATCCGTATCCAAACGGTTCAGTAGTTCCTTGCCGCTATACGCCGCAGACAGATCCACGGCTTGGATCGCTTCAGCGATGGCACGTGGGGTCTGTTCATCGTAATAATACAAGTACGTGCCCACCTTGGAACGCTCCACCACAGGGATCCGCGCGCTGATCACCCGCAGATCACAGGCCATATAGGACAGAATCTTGGAGGGGAAAGAAGTGGCGTTGAAATCTCCCGTGGGATCTTGAGTACAGAGTCCGATGTGACAGCGATGAAGGAAATCGGTGTAGTCCCGATCGCGCAGGACACCGTCGTAGGTAAGGGTACAGACGCAGGTGGCACGTACCTCCTCCAGACAGTTTTTCATGGTTTCCAGATGCACGGGGGTACCCGCGCCCAAAATATGGACGTGGTAGTTTTCGGGTAAATACCGCGCCGCGTTTATGGCGGCGTAAACGCCGCCCTTACGAGGGTCCAGCGTGCCTCCGTATACCACGTGGATCCTGCCGTCATCCATGGTCCTGTCAGCGGGAGTCGGAGCGGTTTGGTAGGTTCCGTGAGCGACTGCATAAGGCTTGCCTTTTTGATTCACCCGTTCATTTAGTTCTAGGGTTGGGAAAATATAGGCATCCGCAATTCGCGCAAAGCGAAGCTCTCGGCGCGTGATCCGTTTAGACCGCCGAACGTCCCCGTACAGCTCCTCCAGCTCCAGCACCAATCGAAAACGCTTGAATCGCTTGAGCCAGCGCAAAACCGACATGAGACCGAGGGAATGGTACACCCATAGGGTATCCCCTCGTCGGACAAGGTGCATGAGCCGCCCAAAGAGACGGAAGTTGAAAACCGCGCGGGTGATCCCGTTGCGGATATGACTGCCCCTGCCATGGGAGGGCAGAAGCTCCAACACGGTGGTTCCGTCCATCTGCACCACTCGTTTTCCCACAGATCTTGTTCCGCGTGTGGGACTGGCTGACAGCACGTGGTTATCATAGTTGAGCCGTTTGAAGCAATGAAAGAGATAGTTGGTCTTGGTGTAAGCAGGCAAATGGCATACACGTTGCTCCCGGTCATCAGGCAACGCGTAATGAACCAAACACGTAATCTGCTTCCCACCCTTTCCACGTAGTGTTTCGGTATACGGTTTTTCAATATCCAACAGTTCAAAGTGATGATGTCCGATCCTGTCATCGGACGGAGGATCAGCACGCCAATCTCCGTACTTTTGGGTCAGATACGCATCATAATTTGAAGGGATCCGTACACGCATCCCTTCGAATTCACCCAAAAGTCCTTCCCCGTATTGAGAACGGGGTGCATATTCCAGAGTTCCCTGCCAGTTGCCGTGGTTGCAGATCAGCGGCGAATCATCCGGTGAATATGAACTGATCATTTTCTCATATTTAGCCAGGATCTTTGCCGTATGATTCTGCACACCGAGCAGGCGCATGACCTTTACCGCCAGACGGGTCTTCCATTTATAATCGGCATAAAAGGCGGATAGCAGCCATCGTTGATACCATATTTTGCGCCACTCAAACCATCTTTGTTCCCGCCGATCCGTGGGATAGCCGTCCAGGGGGAAAATATCTATGAAGACACCGTGATTCATGGGCAGGTGAGCTGTTCCCTTTTCCACAAAGGTCGTGCGGCTGTCCCGCAGTTTCCCGAATATATGTGGATATGCGGAATCGCTTTGGTAGTTTTGGAGAAATATCCCTTCGGGCAGGAGGGGTTGGGCTTCGCGGAAAAAGCGGTCATAGTCCTCACGGAGCATTCCCACGTCGATATCATCATCCCAAGGTATAAACCCGTGATATTTGACGGCCCCCAGGGCACTCCCACATACCAGATAGTAGGAAAGCCCCAAGGCTTCGCACGCATGGACGAAATAGGTCAATAACTCCAGCTGTTTCTTTTGCAGACTGTTCATTTCATGCCTCATACCGTTCGATATACGCGTCATACACATGGGTAGCATCGAATTTGGATGCATAACTTACGCATGCCTCTTCGGTAAAAGGTCGATCTTCAACCACATGACGTATAGCCTTCTCCAGTTCATCCACATCATTTTTGGGAACCACCACTCCACAGCTCTCGTCCACACATTCCGGGCTTCCCCCCGTGTTGAACATGACGACCGGGGTTCCGCAAGCCAAGGCTTCTATATTGACCAGCCCCAACACTTCTTCACGGGTTGGATTCACATATACGTCTGCCGCAGAATAGATCTCAGCCAACTCATGTTGATCTGACGTTCGATGGATAGAAATCATACTGTCAGGCAGGATCTGATCGATCTGATCGTTTGTACCAACCACAACGATCTGATAAGAATCGTCCAATCTGCGGCTCAATTCCAGAAAAACATCCAACCCCTTTCGTTCTACCCAACCAAAAGCAACGCCCAAAATCACCTTCTTGTTATCCAAGCCGTATTTCGAGCGAAAATTGCTTTCAGACGGTTTGAAAACCTGCAGATCAATGCCGCTGTGGATCACGTTCACAGGATATCCCCCGAAAAACGACTGTTGGATCTTTCCGGCAAGCCATTCCGAAGGAGCGACAATGGTAAGATCCAGATCCCGAGACGCCTCCTTCTTTCGTTGATATAACCACCGACTGCGATCCACGAACCAACTGTACTTCCGACGCTCCGGGCAATCTCTGCACCCGGTCAGCCATCGTTCACAGCCGATCATATCCGAGATCGGACAATAAGAGGTGAAGGTCCAGCAGTCGTGGAAGGTCCAGATCACTTTGATTTGTTTCCGCCGCAGGTACTCCATGAGCATACCGATATGACAGTTATGCCCGTGCAAATTATGCAAGTGCACGATTGCGGGACGGATTCGCTCCAATTCAGCAATCAGTCGACGGGTGGCCCATTTGGAATTAAAGCCGTAGTTCCCTTTTATCCGGGATTTCAACGCCTGCAGCTTCAAATATGCATGTCCGGCATACTGGATCCCCCGGGGATAGGTGCAATTGTTCTGGGTATGCAAAATGTAGTTTTCGATGCCCTTTTGGGTCAATGTTTCACTTATGGCACAACATATTTTGCCAATACTGCCAATCGTGCAGGTAGCATTGATCTGTACGACAATCATGGTATAACTCCTATTCGCAAACAAAAATTCGAATCAGAAAAGCCAAGTCGTATAGGGGAATACGTTTAGTTTATCCCCTCCTGTATATGCCTGATGGAAAAACCAAAAAGTAAAGAAGATAACCATGACAACAACGGAAATCTGTGATATCGACTCCCAAATATACTTGGATCTTCGAGCGATCTTAGGAATCAAAACCGGCAAAAACAGCAGGAAATAATAGTTGATACGCATAACCAGCGTATGAACCGGTGCAAAACATTGAATGAAAACAGATAAAACGAGAATATTACGCATGGCAATGATGTCTTGATCCAGTTTTGATTCATCCGGTATGACATACGAATAAACAACGAACAAGACCAACAAAATTAATATGGTGTAGGCACCGGTATCCGAGATCTCGTAATTGTTTTCCCCTGTAAACAGCAAGACCAGTCGAAAAATGGGTTTATTCAAGATCAATACGAGCAGTGCGGCGGGAGCCAGAAACAGCATCCATTTTTTTGTGATCGATAGATGATACAGCGGGTACAGAAACAGGATGACCCATCCTGAATGGTGGAACAGCACGGCAATGAGCACCACCAATGCAAAACGAAACAATTTTTTATTCTTGGCGTAATACCAAGCAGGCACGACCAACGCCATAGCCAATATTTGACGCAAGCCCGAAAAATAAATGGTAAAGGGTGCTACTGTCAGAAACAATGCTATGGTCAAAACCGCATTTTCGGATTCTTTATGATAAAAGTAAAATATGGGGATCAGGGACAAAAGGGCTACCACGGCAACAAAAGCATGAAAGTCTGTCGTGACATACTGAAACAGCTTAACGAAAATAAAATAGCCAATGTCTTTCGCCCCCGTAATACCGGGCTCCCATTCAGTCATGTTTGCTTGATTGAAGGTATACTGATACCGAATCAAATCGGTGCCACAGCTTATATCTCTGAACGCCAATAATGCTATGAGGATCACAAAAAACGACGTGATGGTTATTTTCCGTGATACATAATCGTCCTCGTATTCCTTGCGCTTGAAAACCAGCGACAAAAAATACGGAACCACAACCATGATATAATATGGTAACATAAAAGCCTCTCTGTAGATGATCGATCTGAACGCCACTTGCTTTCGGACGCTCCTGACTTCTGCCGGTAAATCCATCACCGGATATCTTATAATATGATATCACATATTTAATTTTTTGTCAATATCTCCCCTGCTTTTTCTTATTCCGACAGAGATCGACGGCTTTCGCCTTGGATCATCCCTGCAACCATCTGAATCAGCAGTGCTCAGCGAACCACGGCAGGATATTTCACCGTATCCCCGTAAAAAGTCGAATCCGTGTAACAATTACCATTCATATCAGGTCTAAAACCGCTCACAATAATACCAGAGCCGCGCGAGACACAAAGACGAGCCCTACGGGACGTCCTTGTGAAAACCCGTTCGGGCTCGATGATATAGATTTCCGAACCTGTTCCCAGGAACAGAATCGGATCAGACAGAATCAAAAGAGGAGTCAAAACTATGGCAAGCAACAAAACACTTGTTCCCGAAGCAAAGCAGGCACTGAACCAGTTCAAGATGGAGGCCGCCTCGGAGGTTGGCGTCAACCTGAACCAGGGTTATAACGGCGATCTGACCTCCCGTCAGGCCGGTTCCATCGGTGGCCAGATGGTCAACAATATGAACCCCGTACGAACTATGAGATTTGAACGTCATAACCGCATATCGCAAGGACACAAGATAACCGTCAAGTACGCGTTTTCCCTTACGGTATAAGGCTTTGATGAAATAAAAGTACGGAGGAACAAACCAAATGAAAGAAGCAAAGACCATCTACGAACAACTTGGAGGTACATACCGCGAGGAAAAAGGCAACCTCGTTCCCGACGTGGAGCTGCCCGAACAGAAGCCAATCGGCAAATACGGAAAGATGCACCTTGACTACCTCAAGCAACATCGTCGCGGAAGGTACTCCGCCCTGCTCGGCGAAGGACGGCTCAACACCTACCTCTCCGAGATCGACGAACAGGCACACGAAATGCTGATCTCTCTGACAGTAGAGTTTGCTAAGGCTCAAGGTATCGACGAACACCTCAAGGCGACCGACCAAATGCGGTGGGTGCAGATGATGAACAACGTCAGATCACAAGCAGAAGAAATTGTCGTCAATGAACTGCTCTATGCCTAAAGCAACAAAAGAAAATATCTTCCAAGCAAATGATTCTCGTGTAAAATCCCTTGTCTGTGCATATACTATTATCGGGTGGAAATCCCGTAAGAGAAATGGAATAATTTTTTTCGATAAAAGGTATTGCATTTTTCTTAAAAGTATGGTATAATACAGACAAGGGAAACGGGCTGGTCGTAAGACCCGGGTCCACCTGCGGCGGGGATGTTCCCCGCCATTTTCTTTTGGAAGGAGTGGAATGATGAACGAACTAAGTATATTCGTTGATGAGTCGGGCGATTTCGGTTCATACGAGCCTCACGCGCCTTTCTATTTGTTTACACTCGTATTCCATAACCAAAGTAACTCTATCGAGGATCAGATCAGTCACTTGGAACACGGGCTTGCCGACGTTGGCTTTGATGTGAAGCATTGCTTCCACGCAGGCCCTATCATTCGTCGCGAGGAAGATTATCAAAACTTCACAATTTCTGAGCGCAGAAAATGCCTCAACCGTATCTTAACGTTTGCCAAAAATTGCGAGATATCCTATATCACCTTTTCAATTGAAAAGAAACATGTGTCGGATTCGCTTGGCTTGACAGTCGCGCTCTCAAAGCAGCTTTCAGCATTTATCCGTGAGGAATACACTTTCTTTTCTCAATTTGATAAAATCATAGTTTACTATGATAACGGGCAGGTTGAGTTAAACAAACTCTTGGCATCGGTCTTCACGGTTATGCTTCCACAGGCAGAGTTTCGTAAGGTAATACCCGCTGATTACAGACTATTCCAAGTCGCCGATCTTTTCTGTACGTTTGAACTTATCTGCCTCAAGGACGAGCGTCATATTCTATCCAAGTCCGAGGAAGCCTTCTTCGGCTCTATGCGAGATATGCGAAAGAACTATCTAAAGCCAATGTACAAGAAACGCTACAAGGAGTTAAAGTGATATGGCTACCGAAGATATCAAAAAGGCGACCACCGAACTGATGCGCGAACTTCAAAAGGGCGAAGCAAGCGCCAAATAAACATCCACCCGCCAAGCGCAATGTCATTAAGTTAAGAAAAGAACCAAGTTCAGAAATGGACTTGGCTCTTTTTTTGCAAAAAAGTTAAAGAATTTTTGAAAAAGGGGTTGACAAAAAGGAAAAAGTGTGCGGGCGA
>JAZSBH010000024.1:0-21967 GCA_045602325.1 Eubacteriales bacterium
CGCCCCTACGGATGATGGATGATTTCGGGATATGCGGGAGGCGCAAGCCCCTCCCCTACGGGGTACGGTTTAGTCCAAGGGCTTCCCGTCCTTGGTAAACAGGGGGAGCTTCTCCAGGTACACTAGGTCGTCCCGCTTGGCGGCGTCGCCCTCGGCAAGGATGGTGGCGCGGCCGCAAACGATACCGCCTGCCGCCTTGACCAGTTCTTCCAGGGCGTGCATGGAGTCGCCCAGGGAGACCACGTCGTCCACGATGAGGATGCGCTTGCCCTTCATGAGCTCGGCGTCGTTTCCGTCCAGGTAAAGGTGCTGCTCGCGGTTGGTGGTGATGGAGTTGACCTTAACGTCCAGGATGTCCCGCATATAAAGCTTGGTTCCCTTGCGTGCCAGCATATACTTCTGATTGCCCGCCAGGCGCGCCATTTCGTGGATCAGGGGAATGCCCTTGGCCCCGGCGGTGATCATGTAGTCGTACTCGGGAACTCTATCCAGAAGTGCCTGCGCACAAGCCGTGGTCAGTTCGGGGTCACCGAAGATGACGAAGGCGCCGATCATGAGGTCGTCGGACAGAGGACAGAGGGGCAGGGCGCGGTCACAGCCCGCGATGGTCATGTTGTAGTACATCTGTTCCATATCGTTGCAATTCCTTTCCTAACTATGTAGAATGATCTGAATGATTCAAATATGTATCTTATTGAAGGTTTTTGAAGATTCCAAAGAAACTTCGCGATATTTGCCGCAGGCAAATTCGCACCGAGCGCGAGCGAGGAGGTTTTCAAAAAGTTTCTTTGGACGCCGGAGGCCGCTCCCCCCGTTCCCCTCGCTTCTCCATAGCCTTTTCAATGACCTGCACCCGCTCGCCGATGGTGGGATGGGAGTAGCCGATGGTGGCCAGGAAGGGGTGGGGATTGAGATCCGAGAGGTTATCCCGGGAAAGACGCTTGAGGGCGTCCATGAGGGGCTGACCCAGACCGCAGTCCGCGGCGAAGGTGTCGGCTCGGCGCTCCATGTGACGGGAGATGATGTTGAAGGGGATCATGAGCAGGGTCATGAGAGGGCCCAGCACCGCCATGGACAGCACCAGAACCATGGCCTCGGCGTTGACCTCGGCAAAGCCCATGGCCTTACTGACAACGGGAGATGCCACCGTAATTCCGATCAAGGCTGAGATAATGGCGTAGATCACGGTCTGCAGGATGACCATGACCGCCGTATCCTTGTGCTTGTCGTGTCCCAGCTCGTGGGCAAAGACGGCGGTGATCTCGTCCTCGGAGTAGTTGTTCACCAAGTTATCGTAGAGGGCGATCTTCTTGCCCTTGCCGATACCGGCGCAAAAGGCGTTGGCGCGGGTGGTGCGCTTGGATGCGTTCATAACGTAGATGCTCCGCACCTTGTAGCCGTTGGATACGAATAATTCATTGATACGATCCTTCAGGCTGCCGTCCTCCAACGGATCGAAGCGGTGGAACAGCTTCTGCAGGGGGAGGGCAAAGACCGAGCCGACGAGGACAATGATGAGGAAGAATCCGAAGATCCCTGCCATGAGCCATATACCAACCAACTCATAGAAGCACGCGGCGATGCTCGCAAGACCAACGTTGAGCAGAAGGTTCAGAATGGCGTTCTTGACGGTATCTCCCCAAAAGGTCTTTTTGGTGGACTTGTTGAAGCCATACTTTTCCTCAATGCGGAAGGTGAAGATGTAGCTTGGGATGATGTCCACTGCCGAGAAGAACAGGCAGAAGATGATCACCAGAAGGGCGCCGTACAGACGGTCATTCACGGGCGGGAGGTTATTGGCCAGCGCGTTGTAGACCCCGGCCAGCAGATCAAAGGCGAGAATAACGACCAGCAGGACCGTGTTGATCGCTCCGTTGATGAGGCTGAAGCGGCGTTTCTCGTGGGTGTAGGCCACCCAGCGGTTGTACTGCGCCTCGTCGTAGATACCCTGCACACAGGCGGGGAGAGGCTTTTTCATCTGTTTCGAGGACAGGTAGACCTCAAAGAGCTTCCAGATATAGTCCAGAAGGATCAGACCGATAAAGAAATATTTGATCATTGTCTCACCTCATACCCCTCGGGGGTCACGTCCACGCGGTACATCCCCGCGATGGCCTCCTCCACCAACTCGTCGAAGGGAAGCTTACGCTCCTGCTCCAGCACCTTTTGCAGGTCGGGGCGGGTGCGGGGGTGGCGGGGGGTGAAGACGGTACAGCAGTCCTCGTAAGGCTCGATGGAGGTCTCAAAGGTGCCGATCCTGCGGGCAGTCACCACGATGTCCTCCTTGTCCAGACCAATGCAGGGACGGAAGACGGGGTGGGTGGCCACGGGGTCGGTGACGCCGATGGCCTCGGTGGTCTGGGAGGCCACCTGACCCAAGCTCTCGCCGGTCACCAGAGCGCCGCACCCGAATCGGGTGGCAATACGGTCGGCAATAGCCATCATGTAGCGGCGAAGCAGGAGGGTAAAGTAGTCCTCGTCACAGTGCTTCACCAGTTCCTCCTGAACCTTGGTGAGGGAGACCACGTGGACGATCATTTCATCATTATTGTATTCCGACACGATCTGCGCCAGACGGAGCACCTTGTCCCGCGCCATTTCACTGGTGTAGGGGAAGGACTCAAAGTGGATAGCCTCCATGGTCATGCCACGCTTGGCCATCATGTAGCCCGCCACGGGGGAGTCGATACCGCCCGAAAGCAGGAGCAGACCGCGGCCGTTGGAGCCCACGGGCATACCGCCCGCGCCCTTGACGGGGCCGGGATGGACGTAGGCGCCGTACTCTCTGACCTCCACCCGCACGGTGACGTCGGGGTTATGGACGTCCACCTTCATGTAGGGGCAGGCCGACAAGATGGCACCGCCCGCCTCGCGGGAGATCTCCATGGAATCCAGGGGGAACTTCTTGTCGGAGCGTGTGGATTCCACCTTAAAGGTCTTCTTCCCCGCCAAATGGGGGGGAATGTACTCCTTGACCGTGGCGAGAATGCTCTCCATATTCTTTTCGCAAACGGCGGCGCGGCAGATGGCCACGATGCCGAAGACCTTCCCTGCCGCCGCCATCATGCCGTCCATGTCACAGAACTCGTCCTTGGGCTGGATGTAGATGGTGCTTTGAGAACGGTAAATTTCAAAGTTGCCGTGGGGCTTCGCCTTGTGGCGGAGCTGACGGCAGAGCATGTCCTCAAAATACTTCTTGTTCGCGCCCTTGAGCACGATCTCGCCGTATTTGAGCAAAAGGATCTCTTTCATAGTTTACTCTTCCTCCTCAGAGGTGTCCACGGAAGCATCCTCCGCGGCATCCTCCACCGAGATTTCATTACCCTCATCATCCACGAAGGTGATTTCGGCATCCTCCAGACCTGCTACCAGAGCCTTGGCAGTCTCGTAGGCCTCGGTGGGGACGTAGACATCGGTGCCGTAGAGGGAGAAACCGGTAATGAGACGCATAGCCGAGCCGGTGCCCCGCTCGCGGACCAGATAGGGGATGTTCTCATCCTCCAGCATACCGCGGACGATGCCCAACACCGCCACGTCGTAGACGGTAATCAGATGGGAAACGTCGTCTCCAGCCGAAATTTTGTGGGGTCTTTCCAAGCCAAACAGATCAGACATAGCTTTCCTCCTTATGGTTCTCCACCGAGTCAGTCTCGGCGGCAGAATGTACATACTCGCCGGTGACGTATTCACCGGTGACGTATTCACCGGTGGCCTCGTTAAAGGCAGGGGCGGCGGCAGGGGTCATGGCACTGTAATCGGGGAGCTCGGGCATGGGAGTAGTATAGTAGTTGGGGAACAGGGCCTCCCAGACCTTCATGCAGGCGATGGTGTCGGCGATGGAGGAGTGGGGAATGCCGTCCCAACCGATGTTCAGGGTACGCATGGCGTCCACCAGGGACGCGTGGTTGTCGTCGGGATAGTGCTCGTTCTGGAAGCGGACGAACTCCAGAGCACAGCAACGGGTCTTCCTGTGAAGCGCCTCCTGCTCACGCTCGGTCTCGTAGATGTACTTGATGTGGCTGTAATCGGTGGACACGCCGAAGGCGATGAGGTTATCAGCGTTCGCGAACATCTCCTTGATCTCGGGGATGATATCATCCAGCGTGGGGGCGTTCTGAACCATGGCGGGAGAAATGCCGTGAATCTTCTCGGTGCGGTTCCACTTCTTCTTGCGAAGGGGCTTCACCAGAGTATCCATGAGCACCTCGCCGTTTGCGTTGGTGATGGACACCGAGATGATCTCGTCGTGGTCATAGACACCGGTAAGCTCCAGGTCAAAGAACAGGACCCGCTCTCGCTCCATGTGATAGTGCTTCTCGCGGTGAGCGTCACCCTCCACGCGGCGGACTGCCAGATCCTTTTCAAAGCAGGCGCGGCACATCTTGCGCTTGTAGCGGACATCCTTTCCGCAGACAGTGCATTTAAGGGGACGGCGGACAGCGGTGCGTTTGTCGTAGAAATAGATCATGGTGCCGTCGGAGCGGGTGTTATAGGCCACGGGCTCCTCCACCACGTCATAGTTCATCTGATCCAGCCGCTCGCGGGTGTAGAAGCCCATGGCGGCGGCACGCTTGGTGGAGAGCTTTTCCACCTCGGCTCCGCTGTCCAGTTCAATGACGTCCACGGGCTCATGCTCATCCATCATGGGACGGTACCAGAGCTCGGGGGCGGCCTCGGTCACACGGGAGGGATCGTAGTAGAAGATCAAGTCGTCCCCTTCCCCGCTACAAGCCACAGGCTGACCCACGGGGGCCAGGTGCATGAGGTTGAGCATATCCTTGGACAGATAGCAACGGCGGTCGGCTTCCTCGGGAGTCAGCTTGGGGACGGTTACCCCCGAGGGCAGTTTCACGGTTTCATTCACGGTTTTGGTTTCCTTTCGCATTTCAATTCTATATACGGGTCATATCCGCGCCAAAACGGCAAGGCTTCTGACCCCCATACCGCCACTCGGCGGCAAATAGACAAAATCATACAGAGTAAGTATACCACAAAACAGGGAAAGAATCAAGGGGTATCGAGAAAATATCCGGGGATCGAGGAAGTTTTTTTCTTGGCGAACACAGATAAAGTTCATTCAGGTTTTATTGGAACGTTCCGTAGCCCTCCCCTAAGGGCTACGAGGGGGGGCTACCTCACCGCTCACCGCTCTCCAAATTTAGCCTCGATCACACAGAAAAACCCCTGTACGTTTTCCGTACAGGGGTAGGATTTCATTCAATACCGCTTACTCGGCCTCGGTGACCGCCTCGGTCTCAGGGACAACGGGCGTATCAGACAGAGCGTTGATGTACTTCAGAACCGTGGAATCCTCGGCCAGGCCGTCCACAACGAACTTGTCCTTGAAGTTGGTGCCGTCGGAATTCTCAAAGGCGTGAGTGCCGATCTCGGTGGCGTCGCTACCAAAGGTAATGCTCTCGAGTGCGAAGCAGTCGGTGTATGCCAGCTCACCGATGGTGGTAACAGAAGCGGGAACCGACAGAGAGGGCAGGGACTCGCAGAAAGAGAAAGCGGCACGACCGATGGTGGTCAGGGTTGCAGGCAGGGCGATGTCGGTGAGTGCCTTACAGCCGTTGAAAGCCTTCTCGCCGATGGAGACGATGGAGTTACCCAGATCAATCTTGGTCAGTGCGGTGCACTCGGTGAAAGCACCCTCGCCGATCTCCAGAAGACCTGCGGGAAGCTTGATCTCGGTCAGCTCGGTGCAACGGGCAAAGGCATAACTGTCGATCTTGATGACAGATTCGGGAATGGTGATCTCCACGATGGCGGACAGGTTGTAGAAGGCCTGCTTGCCGATGGTGGTGACGGTACGGTCGTTGAAGGTGGCGGGGACTTCCACGTGGTCACCCGAGGTAGCCTTACCGACGTAGTTGACAAGAATAGCCGTCTCGCCTTCGGCTTCTTCAAAATAGAACGTGCCCTGCTCGGTGATCAGATAGTCTACTTCAGGAGTATAGTCTCCGATGTCACCGGAGTTGCCGGCGACACAAGATGCCAGGGAGAAGACCAGGAGCAGTGCGGCCATGGCGATAGCCAGATACTTTTTCATGAATGGATACCTCCGCAGATTACAGTAATCAATGTACATATTATAAACCATTCCCGTCAAGTTGTCAAGAGATTTCCCAGCAGAGATTGTAAATAATTTGTGCGCAAGCCTATTTTTGTGAAAACTGCCCTGTTTTGGCGGTTGATTTTTGTGAGGTATTTTCAGACGCTGTGAGCAGAAAGGGGGGCTTTTTCAAGTCGGGCACTTGCTTTTTGAGGGAATTTGTGGTAGAATAGGAGTAGAACATACAAGGAGGACTACATCATGCTCTCAACGGTATACAGCGCGGGACTTTTCGGTATTGACGGTTTTGTCGTCAGCGTGGAGGTAGACGGCACCAATCGGCTGTCGGATTTCGAGCTGGTGGGATTGCCCGACGCCGCCGTCAAGGAGGCCAAGGAGCGGGTACGCACCGCCTGCGAAAACAGCGGTTATCCCTTCCCCGAGTGCGCCCTTCTGGTCAACCTTGCCCCCGCCGACCGCCGCAAGGAGGGCTCGGGCTTTGATGCCGCCATCCTGACCGGCATCATGGCCACCGTGGGCATTATCCGCCCCAGCGTGGATTTTTCCCACCGTTGCTTTGTGGGAGAGCTGTCCCTGTCGGGCGATTTCCGTCCCGTGCGGGGAGTTTTGTCCATGTGCGTCGCCGCCAGAGACGCGGGCATGACTGAGTTCTACACCTCCATGGAAAACGCCGCCGAGGCCGCCGCCGTAGAGGGCATTGCGGTCTACGGCGTCACCAATATGCGCGCCCTCATCGACCACCTCAATAGCCGCCGCGTGCTGACCCCCGTCGCCTGCCCCGCCGACGCCTTGGAGTCCGCCGACGTATACGACGTGGATTTCGCCGACGTCAAGGGGCAAAAGCTGGCCAAGCGGGCCATGGAGATCGCCGCCGCAGGCGGGCACAACATCCTGCTCATCGGCCCTCCCGGCACGGGCAAGTCCATGCTGGCTAAGCGGCTCCCCTCTATCCTCCCGCCCCTGACCTTTGCCGAGGCCATTGAGTCCACCAAGGTTCATTCGGTATCCGGCACCCTGCCCGACGGGGTGTCCCTCCTGCGCCGTCGTCCCTTCCGCTCGCCTCATCATACCATGTCGGCGGTGAGCCTCATCGGCGGCGGGGTCAATCCCCTGCCGGGAGAGGTCTCCCTCGCCCACCACGGGGTGCTGTTCCTGGATGAGCTCCCCGAATTCCCCAAGCAGGTCACCGACGGACTCCGTCAGCCCATTGAGGATCGCAAGGTCACCATCACCCGCGCCAACGGTAGGGTGACCTTCCCCTGCTCCTTCATGCTGGTGGCGGCCATGAACCCCTGCCGCTGCGGCTATTTCGGGGATCCCTCCCGCAAATGTACCTGCAAGCCCGCCGACGTCCAGCGGTATATGTCCCGCATCAGCGGCCCCATGCTGGACCGCATCGACATCCAGATCGAGCTTCCCTCCCTGTCCTATGACGAGCTGTCGGCCAAGGAGGATCCCGCCACGGTAGAGCGCTCGGCCGACGTCCGTGAGCGGGTCTGCGCCGCAAGAGAGTACGCCGCCCACCGCATGGCAGAGGTTGACAAGGAATCGGGCTCCGACCGTCCTGCCGGAGGGCCCCTGTTCTGCAACGCCCAGCTGGACCCCGCCGCTATCCGCCGCTACTGCAAGCTGACCGACGACGCATCAAGCCTCCTCCGCGCCGCCTTTGCCTCCCTCGGACTCTCCGCGAGAGGCCACGACCGCATCCTCCGGGTCGCCCGCACCATCGCCGACCTGGCCGAGAGCCCTGTGATCGGGGCAGAGCATATTGCGGAGGCGATCCAGCTCAGGAGTCTGGATCGGAAGTATTGGGGGGAATAACTACACAAACGGAAAACCCGACCGAAAGGCCGGGTTTTCGTATTTCGCCTATTTAATCGCTCAAATCCTTACATACGCGTTCGGAAACAACATCAACTATCTTTGCAAGAATTAACGATACAACAATCAAAATCAAATAATGGAGGCCGCCCTCGAAAAAGATACGAAATCTACATTCCACATTACCCAAAATATTCAGAACTGAATATTGACAGTACGCACTCACGGTCGCAGAAATTAAAGGTTGTGCCAAGACAAGTCCCGAATACGCCCACCATAAGCCTGCCGTAAAAGGTTGCTTGAAAGTCGTCTCTTCTGCGCGACCCATCAAAACCATAATCAACGCAACAACATGATACAGAGCTATGATTATCGTTGTAATAACCGAAAGGTAAAGAACAATCGCCATAGCATAAGCACAAAAGGAAGAAAAACCAGCTGGAACAGCCAGCGAACTGTACTCAGAATCAGCCTGTATGAGCTCATCCTTAAAATCGTCTAAATCAGCACCGCACTCCCACAGAGCACCTGCAGTTTCCCAAACAGTCATCAATTCCCAATCCTCCTGCCCAAACACAGGGTTCATCAGAATATGATTCGATACAGTGGCCATACCCTCCTTGTCATTTAGAGAAGTCACAGACTCGATACCATAGTGCTGGATCACACTCATCAGATCCTCATGATCTTTTGGATTTCTTGTCTCTACGGCAAAAGTAATGCAGGGCAGAAACATGATCGCTATCATAGCCACGCAACCCAAAAGACGGATAGCATGACGAACAGAAAGACGTATCTTACTTTTCATTTATCCATTCCTCTCGATTTGTCAATGAATGCTGTTTACTTGTTTTCCCACAAAAGGGTGGGAAGTCCTGTTCCTGTGATGTTCCAGACGTCCTTTTTCCAAGAAAGGGTATCGCAGAGGAACGCCTCGCTATAAAGGTCGATCTCACTCTTGGCTGTAGCCGCATTCTCGGTAGGCGTATAAGCAGAGCCGTTCACCTCGATGATTGCGTTACTGCCGTAGTAGCACTTGAAGGTGGTGGAGCCATTTTCGACAGCACCCGCAAAGTAGTTGACATTCGTACGGGTAGAAGTGGCCACATTGGTGGTAGAGAAGCACTTGCTGATAGAGCCGCCGGAATGATTCGCGCCAACAAAGCCGCCGATTCCCGAATTTCCGGAAGAACTCACCGAGCCCGTGCTATAGCAGTTGATGATCGTGTTGCTATTGTCACCTGCGAAGCCTCCGGTAGCATGTACGGATTGACCAGTCGATACACTCTTGACCGCAGTGTTTGCGTAGCAAGTATTGATCTTGCCAACATTTCGACCGACAAAACCGCCAAGAATGCAACATGAATTAAACCCGCCCTTTTCATCGAGGACCCCCTGAGCAGAGGATTTGGAGATCGTACCTTCATTTACACCGACAACCATACCGGCATATATGTGATGGTAGCCATTACCACCTGCAGAAAAACCAAGGGTAGAATTGCTTGTGCAAATACTCTCCGTGATTATTCCGTTGTCATCATTGTATCCTACAACGCCTCCAATTCTTGAATCGCTAGCAACATTATCGCCGCCTAATCCACTTGTCCAAGAACCATTTGCCAATGCAACAAATGTAAAATCCAATGTGCTGATACAGCCTTCTACCGTGCCACAATTTATCGCGGCTATTCCGCCAATATTCTCTGCCAATAATACAGATTCTTCGGCATAATTAGCGTTTGTACATCGCACATCGAGTTTGCTTTCAAATGCAATGTCTACTTCGCTATTTCGAATAGTACCATAGTTTGAACCTACCATGCCGCCATAAAAGCCTTCTCTATTACTATCCTTGCTCATGCTAAAGGACATTACACACGTTAATACTCCATCGAACAAATTACAATTATCTATGATTCCGAGATTATTTCCCGCAAGAATTCCAAAATGAGCATCAGAACTTGTTACGGTTACAATAAAATCCGAGAAAACTGCATTCTTGATGGTACCATTATTTGTCTTAATAAATCCAACATGACCACCACTGGCAATTGCCATACTGAAATTACAGATCATATGCCCCTCTCCGTCCAGTGTTCCGTAGAAGTCACTGATGGGTGTCCACGCCGCACCTTCCAGATCAATGTCATTAGCCAGATAATACTTTCCGTAGGGATCGTTAGCAATATTCTTTAGATCCTCTACCGTATAGATAGGCTTGCTCTCCTTAAACAGAGCATATACCGTGGTATCACCCTCGAACGCCTTATTGAAGTCGTAGGCCTTAGTACAGGCCTCGTCGGTGTACCAGCCGATAAAGTAATGCCCCGACAGAGTGGGATCGGCGGGCTGCATGGGACTCTGACCCACGTAGACCTCCTGGGTCGCAACGGCACTGCCGTTGCCCGTATGGAAGGTAACCGTATAGGTAATGGGCGCGTAGATAGCCTTTACGGTCGTGTTGGCGGTAACCGCATCAAAGCTCTTGTCCCACTTGAGGAAATAGTAGCCCGTAACCGTGGGAGGTGTGGGTGCGGAGGCAGCCTCGCCCCAATTGACCGTCTCCACGGTAATCACGTCCTCATAGTAGTCCAGGAAGGTGACTGTGGAGGTCTTGATACCCCACTTGGCGGTGAGGGTCATGTTATGGGACACACGGTTATCGGCGGTGATCTGTGCCGCGTTGACACCCTCGCCCGTATACCAGCCTAGGAAAATGTAGCCCTCACGGGTGGGGACGGTCAAAGCCACACTGTGTCCCGAGCGTACGGTGGTTTTACGGACGAAATCCTCACCGCCCGTACCGCCGTTCAAATTAAAGACCACGGTATACTCGTTGAAGATCTCGGAGTTGATGAGAGCCAGCCATTCCTCCAGTGTACCTTCATACCGGAATTGCTCACAGTAAAGCTCGTAGGCAGACTTACCGGCCTCACCAACTTCACCCTTTTCACCCTGCTCACCTTGTACACCGTCCGCACCGTTGATCAGCGTAAAGGTAGTCTCGCTGCCGTCCGTAAAAACAATGGTGTAGGTGTCAATCAGCCCCTCTGTTTCGGTCAAGCGGATCTCAGATATCCCCACGCCGGGATCTCCCTGGATGCCTTGCGCACCTTGATCACCCTTTTCGCCTTGGATGCCTTGCTCGCCCCGGTCGCCCTTGTCACCTTGGATACCCTGCTCACCCTGAGGGCCTTGCTCGCCCTGAGGGCCTTGCTCGCCCCGAGGGCCTTGCTCACCCTGAGGGCCTTGCTCACCCTGAGGGCCTTGCTCACCTTGGGGACCCTGCTCACCCTGAGGGCCTTGCTCGCCCCGAGGGCCTTGCTCACCTTGGGGACCCTGCTCACCCTGAGGGCCTTGCTCGCCCCGAGAGCCCTGCTCGCCCTGGATACCCTGGATTCCCTGAATACCCTGCTCGCCTTGAGGCCCTGGTTCCCCATCACAGCCACTCATGGCAGTGGTCAGCAGTGCCAGTACGCAGAGCATGACAACCAGTACGCCAAGTCTTTTTTTGTTCTTCATAGCAAATTTAACCTCCAGTCTGATTTTGTAGTTAAAAGCTAACTATTTCAACGACATTATATCATCTTTTTAACTATTTGTCAAGCCCTGCAGTTAATTTTGCTATAATGTGTCCAATATCATAATACGGAGGTGCTGATGTGAAGATTGGACAAAAGATACGGAACGCGCGGGAGGATATGGATCTGTTGCAAAAGGATGTGGCGGAACGGATCCCCATGAATCAATCTAACTACTCTAAGATCGAACGGGATATGCAGGAACCAAATCTCTGGCAACTGAAACGCATCGTAGAGATTTTGAATTTGGACATTCGGGAGCTTCTGGACATTCATCTTCCTACCGACGAGATCAACACACGATTTGCCGAGGAGGTTAAGCGACTATATCGGAAATACTATAAATAACTGTGGAGAGCCCGACCCTGCTCTCCTTTTCCTTTTCCTCGAATTCCCTTGACAAATTCCGTTTATTTATGTATAATAAATAAAAATATATTACTTATGTCTTGAAAAGCATCTCTATGACCTCCCTCCTTATCCGTCTCTTCATCAAATCCCCCCGGGACACAGCATCCTCCGGGTCGCCCGCACCATTGCCGACCTGGCCGAGAGCCCTGTAATCGGGGCGGAGCATATCGCCGAGGCGATCCAGCTCAGGAGTCTGGATCGGAAGTATTGGGGGGAGTAAGTATGATCTCTGTTCGTATCCGCTAATATAAATATGAAGGAGAACAAACATGGGAGCTTATTTTTCCAATCTTCACGTTAAAAAAAACGACACCGACCAAAGCCGCCTCGTATCCTTTATCACGGAATACTTTTCAGAAAAGGGATACGTCTCGGCCAATCCCGATACTGCTGACATACAAATCGCGCTGTACGCTCCCGAGGGCAGCGATTGGGTATCGATCTGTAGCGAGGCATTTACCCATACGGACATTCTCGCTCTCGCGCCCAAGCTTTCGGAAGTGTGCAAGACCGAGATCCTGAGCGTGGCCTGCTTTGACAGCGATTACCTGTTCGTAAACCTACTGAATACCGAAAAAGAATTTGATCTGTGGCTCAACATTGGGGACACCCCGGAGATCAAAAAGCCTCGTCGTAGCGGCATTGCGGCTTGGAAAGGGCACGTGACGGATCACACCAGATTCAAGACAGCGGCAGGAAAGGACTACGTCTGCACTGAGGACTTTCTCCGCGAGGCACAGGATGATCTGGGTATATCCGCCGAGCAGTGTACGGGGTACGATCTTCCCGCGGCCGCAACCACGCTGTACTTTTCTTCCCCTCATGCGGAGGACGTCCCCCCCACGAAGCTGACCATACCCATGTACGATCTCACGCCCTGCGAGCCCGGAAAGCGCGCCGCCTGCTCTGTCCTCAACCAAGGCAAGACATCCAAGGGCGTCTGCGTCCTGTTTGTGGGTGATTATATCGAATCCGAGGAGATCACCATAGACGACTCCGAGTTCTTCTATACAGACCGTAGCGGAAAATCCGTCGCCATCCCCATCACCTTTGAGAAGCGTCAATGGACGGAGGATCTGTGGGTTTACTGCTGGGAGGATGCGAATTTCCCCATTCCGCCCGCCGTCCCTGCCGACCTTCCTCCCCAAATCAAAATGAAGAAGGAGTTTGCGCGATCCTTTGGCGTGCGTTACGTCCCCAACGGAAACAAACGGAAGTTTTTGGACATTACCGTTGTTTTCGCGCCCCTGTCGAATTTTGAAAAGGGGCAATGCTTCTGGCGTGTTTGGGGGCGATCTGCCTCCAAGAGAGACTTTATCCGCGAGCACAATCAAGCGGAACAGGATATGCGGGCATACGGCTTCCCCGAGGACATGATCGCCGCACATCTGATGAACGAATCCGACTATGATCTCGATTGATCCCTACAGGAAAGGCACCCTCATGACAAGTCTTCTCATCAAGCTCTTCATCAAATCCCCCCGGGACGTAGCCTCCCCCGCCGTCCGCCGCGCCTACGGCACTCTGGCCTCCACGGTGGGCATCATTCTGAATCTCCTGCTGGCGGCGGGGAAATTCACCGTCGGCTTCCTCTTCGGCGCCATCTCGGTGCAGGCCGACGCGGTGAACAACCTCTCGGACGCGGGGAGCCAGATCATCTCCCTCATCACCTTCAAGATCGCCGCCAAGCCCGCCGACCGCGACCATCCCTTCGGCCACGCCCGCATTGAGTACGTGACCTCCATGATCGTCTCCTTCCTCATTCTGCTCATCGGCTGGGAGCTGCTCTCGGGCTCGGTGGATAAGATCTTTCATCCCACCGAGACCGTGTTCAGCTGGATCTCAGTAGGCGTGCTGGGGGTATCGGTGCTGGTCAAGCTCTGGCTGTGTGTCTTCAACCGCAGGATCGCGAAGAAGATCGACTCTCAGGTCATGCGCGCCACCGCCGCCGATTCCCTCTCGGATGCGGGGGCCACCGCCGCCGTGCTGGTCGCCACCCTCATTTACCGATTCACCGGCTTTGATCCCGACGCCTACATGGGCATCCTGGTGGCTCTGCTCATCCTCTGGGCGGGGGTCAAGATCCTGAACGACACCAAGAACTCCATCCTGGGGGAGCGCCCCTCCGACGAGACAGTGGAGCAGATCAAGGCACTGGTGGCCGAGTTTGAAAGCCCAAGCGACGGCAAAGCCGGAGCAGTCATTGGCATCCACGATCTGGTGGTCCACGACTACGGCCCCGGGCGGGTCATGGCCTCCCTCCACATCGAGGTGGACGGGGAAGCCGACATATACGCCTCCCACGATATGGCCGACCTCATTGAGCGCCGTCTGCGGGTGGAATGCGGCATTGAAGCCACGGTGCACATGGATCCCGTGTCCATCCGCGACCCCCGCGTGACCGCTCTGAAAGCCTTTGCCGAGGGCATTGCCCGCTCGATGGACGACCGCCTCTGCATCCACGATTTCCGCATCGTCCCGGGCGAGACCCACACCAACCTCATCTTCGACGTGGCCGCCCCCTTTGAGCTGGCTATGTCCGACGCTGACCTGCGCTCTACACTGGCCGACGCCATCCACGAGGCCGACGGGCATTTGTTCGCGGTGATCACGGTGGATCGGGTGTGAGGATTGGGATTTGACGGCAAGATACCAATTGCAGTGTCACTATTCAGCCGGTAATTCAAATTGGGGTTTAGCCAGCTGTTTTTTCACCGTAGGGGGAGGGGCTTGCCCCTCTCGCCACGTCAAAACCTTTTGCTATCTTCAATTTTTGCAGATTTCAGGAGGAGAAAGCCCCTCCCCTACCGATGGTTGTTTCAATCACCCCGACAAACCCAAATTTGAACCCCGCAAACAATCCCCGCCGCCACGTTTCACCGTGACGGCGGGGATTCCTTTTTAATGAATGATGGTTTCCAGCAGGAAAATGGCGACCAGATGGAGGGGATAGAAGATATAGAACCCGTACTTCATGCCCTTCACCCCCGGCTTGCCGTTATACAGAGCCAGGACAGGAAGGGCCAGAAGGCACCAGGTCTGGATATTGGTGGTCAGCCCGCGGGATATGCAGAGCAGGAGCATACCCAGGGTACAGAAGGCCAGCTTCCACGGGAGCCCCGAAAGGTGACGGAAGATTTTGGGTGCTTCCCCCTCCTTGTAGTCGGGCAGAGCGGTGAACACGGGGATCAGCACACCCCAGAAGCCATAGCTGACGTAGAGGATGTACCGAATGAAGCCGTAGATCCCCACCAGCGAGGCGGCCAGAAGCAACGTCCACAGGACAGCCGTTGCCCATCGCCTCTGCGCCAGCGCCTTCTTGATGGCCTGCACCTGATAGATGAGCAGGATGGAGAAGGTGAAGGTCACAAGGATCCCACCGTCAAAGGCGCCTTCGTAGAAAAAGTAGCCCCCTTCGCAGAGCAGACCCAGCCCAAAGACCAGCAGGAAGCGTTTGAGCTTATGGCGGGTGTAGCGGCAGCCCTCGGCGATGAAATAGGCGAAGATGGGAAAGGAGATGCGGCCGATGATCCGCAGAATTTCCAGATCCGTAAATATGTATGCCCCTACGTGGTCGATGGCCATGGTGATGCAGGCGATGATCTTGAGGGTGGATGCAGAGAGTCCCCACCGTTTTAAGGCGGGGACGGATGCTTGCAGTGTCATAGGGATTTACTCGCCCAAGGCATGGGTGCGGATGAAGAGGACGCCCAGGGTATTGCGGCCGCAGTGGGAGGAGATGGTACAGCCCGCACGGGTGATATACACCTCGGCCTCGGGGGCAATGGACTTGACCTCGGCGACGCAGGCGTCGATGATCGCAGGCTCACAGCCCGCGTGGGTGACGAAAATATGTCCCTTGATGACGTCCGAGGCATCCCCCAGACGGTCATTTACGTACTTGGGCAGGACCGCGCCGAACTTGCCGCGATATTTCTTGCCCACGCCCATCTTACCGTCCTTGACTACGATGCAGGGCTTGAGGGAGAGCATATTGGCACCGAAGGCGGCAAGAGCCGAGCACCGGCCGCCCTTGTAGAGGAACTCCAGGCTGTCGATGATGAAGGAGGCGTCCACGCAGGGAGCCAGCCGGTTACAAGTCTCCACGATCTCCTCGGGGGACTTGCCCTCGGCGGCCATCTCGGCGGCGGCGATCACCAAAAGGCCTCCGCCGGTGGAGAGGTTGCGGGTATCCACCACAAAGGCGCGGTCGCAACTCTCGGCGGCCAGGTGGGCGTTATGCCAGGTAGAGGACATTTCCGAGCTGATGGTGAAGAAGATCACCGAGGCGCCGTCAGCGGTATGCTCCTTGAAGAAATCCTCGAAATCCACCAGATTGATGGCGGAGGTCTTGGGAAGAACGCCGGTCTTCTCATAGTGGGCGTAAATGAAATCGGGGTCAATATCCACTCCGTCGGTGTACTGCTTCTCGCCCAGGGCAACACCCAGAGGGAGGATCTTGACACCGTATCTTTCAATCAGCTCCGGAGAGAGATCGCAGGTGCTGTCGGAGGCAATGATGATTTTATGAGACATGGCAGAATACCGCTTTCACATGGGAAAGCATCCTTTCGTAGTATCGGGATGATTTGATGGTATTGTAGCATAGAATTATGAACGGAAGTTTACGTCTTATGAAACTATTATAACCGACAGCCGTTGATTTGTCAACATATTTTTGCGAAAAAGAAGGATTTTCATGATTTTTCAGGGACAGGGTTGACAACCACGGGGATTTATATTAGAATAGAAGGGAGAAAGAGAAGAACTCAAATTTGACATAACCACCATTCAAAGGAGTCCTATGAACCGAATATATCTGTTCCTGTGCATACTGTTCCTCGCCGCCGCCTGTATGGGCTGCCAAAGCGGCGATCCCCCGCACGCCGATACCGCCGTCCCGGGCGACCATACGGTCGCGCAAACCTCCCCGGATATTGAGAGCCGTCCCCCCGATACCATTCTCTCCGACACGGAAACAGCCCCCGAGACCGTTCCCGAGGTAGCCCTGCCCTTTGAGCCGCACACGGGGGAGCTTCCCATCGTCTCCATCAACACGAGTGGGATGCCGGTGGATTCGCGGAACTACGTGGACATGACGCTGACGCTGGCGGGGACGTCCGATCCTCTGATCGACGTCCACGGCTCTATCCGCCTGCGGGGCAATTCCACCTACAACCTCGTTAAAAAGCCCTACCGCATCAAGTTCGACCAGAAACACAGCCTGTTCGGGCTGGACAAGGCCAAAAGCTGGGTGCTTCTGGCAGATTATCTGGATCCTTCCACCCTTCACAACTACGCCGCCCTGACCCTGGCGGGTACATCGGAGAACCTGGACTTCGTGCCCACGCCCCACAAGGTCAACCTCTACCTCAACGGGGAGTATGCGGGTGTGTACACCCTCTGCGAGCAGGTGCAGGAGCAGGCGGGACGGCTGGATCTGGAAACCGAGATCAAGCGGAGCATGAATGAGTTGTCCGACTACAACTTTCTGATCTGCCTCAACCACAACGCCCCCGAAAAGCCGGGAGCCGAAGAGGGGGTCACCTACTTTTATCTCTCAAACTGCGACCGCTACTTTGAGCTGGAATACCCTACCCGGGAGGATTTTGCCGACGAAGCCCAGTTCCGCCGTTTCTTCGACGCCTTGGAGGACTATATGCGGGAAACTGTGAAGGCCTTCCAAAGCTCCAACCGTCAGTATCTGAACAAAAACGTGGACATGGACACCCTCACGGATCTGTATATCGTGGATCGCATCATGGGGGAGCGGGATCACCACTGGAAGTCGGTATTCATGTACTACCGGGGAGCCGAGGGGGATGCCAAGCTCCACTTCGGCCCGCCCTGGGACTACGATTTCTGTATGTACACCGACTGGACTGCGAAGCCCAACGAGGAGTTTGATCTCACCAACAAGTTCAACCCCGCCGAGGCCAGCGTCTTTTACCGCCCCTTCCTGGACAGCACCTACTACTCACGTAAGGCTGCCGAGCGCTACCGCGAGCACTTCTCGGAGGCTTTGACCGAGGTCATCGAAAAAGTGGAGGATCAAGCCGCCGCCATGAAGCAGTCCCTCGCCCTCAATCAGGATCGCTGGTACAGCGACAAGCCCACCATCACCGAGGATAACCTGGAGTTCTTCGTGAAGTATCTGAAGAATATGAAGACACGGATGGATCGGGAGTGGAGGGAGTAATCAAATGGAGACGGGAAAAGATTTGCCGAAAAGAAAAGACTTGCGGCTCAAGAATTATGATTATAGTTCTCCCGGTGCGTATTTTGTTACCATCTGTACGAAAAAAAGAAAGAATTACTTTTGGAACGGATCGATTAACTCGCAGGCATTTAATTGGCGTTCCGTAGGGGCGAACTGTGTTCGCCCGCAAAATCTGCCATTATCAAATATAGGCAAGATGGTTTTAGACGAATTGGAACGATGGAATCAAACATATCCTGCGGTATCTCTATATTCCTATGTGGTTATGCCGAATCACCTACATATAATGGTTGTTATTTCTGCCGGCGAATACGGGCGACCACAGGTCGCCCCTACGGTGGAGCGAATGGTAAAACAATTCAAAGGTGCGGCTACAAAAAAGATCGGTGCATCTATTTGGCAAAAATCCTATATTGAACACGTGATACGAAATAAAAAGGATTACGAAAACCGAGCGAATTATATTTACGAGAATCCGCTACGCTGGTACTACGACGAATTATACACCGAAGAATAGGTGTATAAGCTTTTCCCCGTGCCTTTCTCACACAAAGGCAAAACCAGCGATAAAAACAGAACGGTAAATAAAAATTTGGCGAAGGAGATAAAAAATGGCTGACTCATCTAAAGCGAAAAAGAAAACTCTGGTGCAAAATTGGGAAGCCGATCAAAAAAAGGCTACATTCTCACAGAAGAAAATGTACAAGAATTGTTTGAATACTTAGAAGAACAACTTGATGCTTCTTGTTGTAACCACACTCTACACCATACAGAACAATGGCTGAAAGACAATATATCCAAAGAGATGATTCAAAGTGTCATTGCAGAAATTACGGATATGGGCGGCTATTGCGATTGCGAAGTATTACTCAACTGCTATGAAGACTACGATATCGGCTAAGTACATTCCGGTTTGTCGAGCAGAATAACAACAACAATCAACAGGAGGATGGCATGAAAAAGAAAATCATCATTGTGAGCCTGATTTGTCTTCTATTTCTTTTCATCTCACACATCTTTTCGCCATATGGCTTTTTGAGCGGTTACGGAGGGATGGAGCACCGCGTCGTTGAGGAGCCGGGTGTATCCGGCAAAACCTGCGAGATCAGATCCATTGAGAACAAGGAAGTCAAGCGGATCCACCTTCCCCGTAGTATGAATGGCTACAAGGTCATCGGCATCGGACCCGGCGTGTTTACCGGTTGCAACGACCTGAAAAGCGTCACGATCCGTAACGGTATCCGGCATGTCGGATCCAGTGCATTCGCAAACTGTGAAAAGCTGGAAAAAGTCAAGTTCCCGGACAGTATTACGGAAATACGCTCTCAAACCTTCAAAGAATGTCCCTCCTTGACGGAGATCCTGATTCCCGATTGCGTGACACGTATCGAACACGAAGCGTTTCGGGAATGCACCGCCCTGCCGGGCATTGATCTTCCTGACAGCCTGACGTATATCGGAGAAAACGCGTTTGAGGAATGCACGTCATTGGAAAGCATCGTCATTCCCGACCGCGTGACCGAGATCGGCAACTGGTCCTTCCATAATTGCACATCCCTGAAACGTGTAACGCTTGGCAAGGGAATGGAAACCTTAGGAGCAAGGTCCTTTTCCGGCTGTACCTCCTTGGAGCATGTCGAAATACCCGAGGGCATGACCGTTGATATGTCAGAGGGGAAGATGGGACTGTCAATCGGCGACGGTGCATTTTCCGGTTGCACCTCCTTGACGAGCGTTACCATTCCCGATGGTGTAGGCCGCCTGGATAGCGGTGCATTCGAATTTTGCACCGCTTTGACAGATGTAACCCTCGGAAACGATTTGTACGTAATCGGCCCCGGTCTGTTCTACGGTTGCACAGCTCTGGAGAGCATCGCGCTCCCCGACTGCGCATATGATGTTACCATTACGATGTTCTACGGTTGTACGAGCTTGAAAAACGTCGATTTCGGCGATGGCGTTTATGAAATCGATGAAAGCGCCTTTGCGGGATGTACTTCCCTGGAGCATATCGTACTCCCCGACGGCCTCAAGACCATTGATGACCGGGCGTTTCAGGATTGCACTGCCCTGACCGACATCACCCTCCCTGCGGATATTTTGGAAATTGATCAACTGGCCTTCTTTGGCTGCTCCTCCCTGTCCTCGATCCATTATGGCGGTTCGACGGAACAATGGCAAAGCATCCTGTTCGGCGACAGCTGGGACAACGGGACGGCGAACTACACCGTGCACTGCACCGACGGCACCCTGACAAAGGATGACCTTACTCTCAACCGGGATGGTTGATACAACGATCCGCAACCAATGTTTTGAATCGTTAAAAGAGGAACAACGACGTTCAAATTCGTCGGTGTTCCTCTTTTTGATTCAATTCACGCTTCTCAGCAGCACCAGCCCCTCAGCCGGCACCGCGAAGCTCTCTCCCTCGCGCACCTCTCCTACGGGCTCCAGGTCGTGCTCACCGTCCAGTACGCAGACCGTCCACTCCCCTGCGGGGGCTTGCAGGGCGGTCTCGCCACCCACGTTGACCAGCAGTACCGCCCGTCGGGTGGCATCCTCGTTTCCTGCCGCCACAGCGTAGAGGGTGTCGGTGAGGCGATTGCCCTCCCGCGTGCCCTCGATGGGGCACTGCGTACCTAGACGGCAAAGCTCACCCCAGGCGAAGAAGGTGTGGTAGGCCTTGAAGGGGGTACGGGCGACGGGGTCGAACATGCCGCCGTAGGTGGACTCAAAGGTGGCGTCGTAGTAGGCCATCAAATCCACTGAGCTGTCCTGCATGGCCGCCATCATGGCGCCGATCTGGGAGGCGTCGGCCAACGTGCCGCGGCGGTGGATGCCGGGGTTCCACTCGTTGAGAATGCTCTCGGTGTGGGTAAAGCCGTGTTTGTCCAGCATCTCCCGGGCATAGGCGGCAAAGCGGAGGTTCTCCTCCACCCCCGCGTAGGAGTGCCAGGAGAAGAAGTCCAGGGGGGCTTTATGGCCGTCAGCCGTGATATGGGCGAGGAACTTCTCGAAGAATTCAATGAAGTACCCGGTTCGGGAGGACACGTTGGAGTGCTCGGCGGCCTTGGTGTTGAGGATCTCGTAGAAGCCGCAGGAGGCGTAGCCGCCGATCTTGAGGTGGGGGTAACATCCCTTTAGGTGGTTAGCAGTGGTCTCGTAGAGGGTAAAGAACTCCTCCATGGTTCCCTTCCACATGGGGTTCTCGGATGCCACGGGCTCGTTGTCGGGCTCGTTCCAGATCTCCCAGTACTCGATATCCATGTGGTAGCCGTTGGCCCAGCCCTCGTTGTAGTGGCGAATGATGTGCTCGCAGATCACCGCCCACTTGTGGGGATCCGCCGGGGGGAAGCTCCGCCTGCCCCCGATGGAGGGGTGATAGTTCTCGATGGTACAGCCCAGGCGGTAGAAGGGCTTGACCCCGGCGGCGCACAGCTCACGGAGCAGGTGGTCGGTGAAACCGAACTCGTAGTTGGCAGGGTCTTCGGGATCGGCGTGGAACAGGGGGAAAATATTGGCCACGTCCACGAAAATACCGCCGCCCAGGAGTCCCCCCGTGTCGTGGAGGCGGGCATAAGGAATATTCGCCTCGGTGAGATAATGGAAGGCGTCGCAGAACGTCCAGAACATGGGGGCGTTGTTGACGGCGTGCATGGGCTTGATATGCCCCTTCGGGGCGGTGAAGTTGATGTTCATGGTTATAACTCCTTTCAAATTCGGGTTTGTCGGGGAGCGGGAGAGCGGCCTCCGGCGGCCGGATCTCCAAAAACTTTTACAAAGGGTTATATATCAATGATTATTTAAAAGTTCTTGGGATTCTTAAACCCTTCTTTCAAGAAGGGTTTAAGTGGGGGT
>JAZSBH010000025.1:0-6074 GCA_045602325.1 Eubacteriales bacterium
TCCGCCGTCCGTGCGGGTTCTCGGGTCTTGACGACCATTCGCGCGGGTGAGGATGATGGATCCTTAAGGAAGAAACCGTGGGTTTCTTCCTTAAGTGGCGCTCTTTGGGCACCTTTCTCTCGACAGGGAGAGAAAGGTGCAATCAAACTCACCGATAAACCCAAATTTGCAATTTCCCAAAGAAAGGAACCTCTATGTTCATCTGGCTCGCCATCATCGCGGTGACGGTCTTCCTGGACCAGATCACCAAGTACCTCACCATCCTGTATCTGAAGCCCGTCGACACCATCCCCCTCATAGAAGACGTCCTCCACCTGACCTACGTGGAGAACACGGGTGCGGCCTTTGGTATGATGAAGGATTCCCGATGGGTGTTCATGGTCACCTCCACCGTGGCCATCGTGGGTATTCTGGTGTACATGTTCTACCGTACCTATGTCAAAAAGAACCCCATGCCCTGGATGGAAGCCCTGGCGTTGTCCTTTATTGTGGGCGGCGGCATCGGAAACATGATCGACCGAACCCTCCTGGGCTACGTGGTGGATATGATCGACTTCCGCCTCATCAACTTCGCCGTGTTCAACGTGGCCGACTCCTTCGTCTGCGTGGGCGCGGGATTGATGATCCTCTACCTCATCCTGGAAATGGTCAAAGAATCCAAGGCCGAGAAGGCCAAAAAGGCCGCAGAGGCTGTGGAAGCCGCCGATACATCGACCGCCGATACATCGGCTGCCGACGCATCGGTCTCCGAGGAATCTGCCCATGAATGACGCTAACCTGTACGACCGCGAGCTTGATGCCGAGGTGCAGACCACCGTGCTGACCGTCTCCACCGAGGGGACAGGCTCCCGCCTGGATCGCTACCTGTCCGAGGCCTGCGGGGTCACCCGCGCCGCCGCCGTGCGGCTCATTGAGTCGGGGAGCGTGACCCTGACGAGCGGGGCAGGGAAGGGGGCCCGTACCGTGACCCCCGACAAGAATACCAAGCTCAAGGCAGGGGATACCCTCACAGTCGTCCACCCCGAGCCCGAGGATTACGACGTGACCCCCGAGAATATTCCCTTGGATATCGTCTACGAGGACGCCGACGTCATCGTGGTCAGTAAGCCCACGGGCATGGTGGTGCACCCCGCCCCGGGCAACTACACGGGGACGCTGGTCAATGCCCTCCTGTACCACTGCGGCGACAGCCTCTCGGGCGTGGGTGGGGTCAAGCGTCCCGGCATTGTCCACCGCATCGACAAGGACACCTCGGGACTTCTGGTGGTGGCCAAGAACGACGACGCCCACAATGCCCTTTCGGCACAGCTCAAGACCCATACCGTCAGCCGCGTCTACCACGCCGTCTGCGTGGGGAATCTCAAGGAAGACAGCGGCACCCTGACCTACCCCATCGGCCGCAACCCCACCGACCGCAAGAGGATGGCCGCCTTTCCCGTAGGTACCCCGACGGGGGACAGCGGCGGTGCCATCCGCTCGGCGGTGACCCACTACACCGTGCTGGAGCGGTTTTCGGTGGGTGCCAAGTGGGGACAAGCCTTTACGTACGTTACATGCCAGCTGGAGACCGGCCGCACCCACCAGATCCGGGTCCATTTGTCTGCCACAGGACATCCCCTCCTGGGTGACCCTGTATACGGTGGGGACGGAACCCGCTTCGGCAAGGCTGTGGGGGGACTGCTCCACGGACAAATGCTCCACGCGAAAGAGCTGAGATTCATCCATCCGAGAACAGGGAAGGAGATGCACTTTACGTGTGACCTGCCCGGGGATTTTGAGGCTGTGTTGGAGAGGCTGAGGAGGGAAGCTGAGGAGTAAATTGCAGTTTAGCGGTGGGGTGATGCCGACCTTCATGAGCCTTCTCCTGTGGAGAAGGTGGCACGGCGAAGCCGTGACGGATGAGGAGACCGGATCAAAAAACACCATACGGGGGTAAGGAAAAGTTGGGTGTTGACCCGATAAGTATTCTTCTTCCCGTTCTCCTCATCCACCGCTATCGCGGTCCCCCTTCCCCAAAGGGGAAGGCTCATGAAGGTTACCTGCACCCCACCGATAAACCCAAATTTGAAAGGAGCCCCCATGCCCGATTTTTCCAAATACCTCATCATCACCGACCTGGACGGCACCTTTTTCGGAAAGGGGGCGCGTTTAGTGGAGCGCAACCTGACTGCCATTGAGCACTTCAAGGCAGGCGGCGGTCATATCACCGCGGGGACGGGGCGGATTCCCGCCAATATCCCCAAGGATATCCCCATCTGCGGCGCCCTGTTCAACGCCCCTGCCGTTACCGCCAACGGTGCGTTCATTTACGACCTGACGAACGACGTCTGTATCCACAGCACCCCCATGGAGCCCCGATCCGTCAAGGAGGCGGTGGAGCTGGTGCAGTCCCTGACCGACCGTGTGGGCGCCCGTGTGTCCACGGGAAAAGCCTTTCTGGTCAATGCCAATCGCATGAATGACGCCATCTGCCGCGACGTGGGGGAGCGCGCCTCCTTCGGGGGCGAGATCCTGCCCGTGGAGGACTGGGAGACCGAGGGGGCTCTCTGGTACAAGGTGGTCTTCCGCGGGGAGTACGAGGATCTGCTCCCCATCCGTCCCATCGTGGAGGCGACCTTCGGGGACACCTTCGAGTACAGCGTGTCTTCCCCACGCTTCTTTGAACTGCAAAAGAAGGGATGCACCAAGGCCACGGGACTGCGCCTGGTGGCTGAGCTTTTGGAGCGGCAGTGCGGCCATCCCATCGTCACCGTCGCCGTGGGCGATCAGGAAAACGACCTGCCCATGCTCATGGCTGCGGATATCGCCGCCTGCCCCGACAACGCTGTGGACGCGGTGAAGGAGGTTTGCGGGTATCACCTCTGCCACCACGACGAGGGGTGTATCGCCGATCTGATCGAGCGATTGTCACAGGGATAAATTGCAGTTTATCGGGGGCTTTGCCCCCGAACCCCCACCAAAGAACTTTTTGAAAAAAGTTCTTTGGAATCTCAAAAACTTTAAATAAGGATTATTTACTAATGCTTTTAAAGTTTTAGGAAGTCCAGAAACCCTTTTTCAAAAGGGGTTCTGGCGGGGTCCAGGGGCAGAGCCCCTGGCCGATAAACCCAAATTTGAACTCCCAAAATGTGACCTTTTCGTTAAATTCGTTCACAAACCCTTGATTGAATCCTATAAATATGGTATAATTTCCAAAAGCAACCCCAACTCCCCCCCGCTCTCCCCTTCTTGGGGCGAGTGAAAATCAAATGGAGGAACTACTTATGAAAAAGAACAACCTTCGCCTGTTTCTTCTGATGGCTCTGATGGCCGTCGTGGCATTGGCTATGCTCGCCTGTACCGGCGGGAACGGCGGTTCCGAAACAACCGTGGGTGAGATCGAAGCAACCGCCGCGCCTACCGAGGCGGTGACCGATCCCGATGCCGAAACGCCCACCGAGGAGGTCACCACCGAAGAAGTGACCACCGAGGAGGAGACCACCCTCCGCGAGCTGACCTGGGAGACCTACGATCCCGTGCTGGATAACTCCGCCGTGGATCAGAACGCATCCCACGTGGTGGATCAGTCCCAGTGGATCGTCCAGGACGGCCTGGATCGCGTGGTGTCCACCAACACCCAGACCGGCAATATCCGCGAGGATAAGATCGTCGCCATCTTCTACTGGACCTGGCACGGCGATTTCGGCAACGGCCAGACCGCCTACAACAACCAGCAGAACATCGACAAGCTCATTGAGATGGGCTACACCGAAAGAGATTACATGACCCTGTCCATGTCCGAGCTGAATAAGCTGGGCATCAAGACCGCCATGGGCCCCTACCACTTCTGGGATGAGCCCATCTACGGCTACTACGACGGTGACGACGAGTGGGTCATCCGCAAGCAGGCCGAGCTTCTGGCCGCCGCTGATATCGACGTGGTGTTCTTCGACAACACCAACGGTACCTTCACCTGGAAGGAGACCGCGCTGAAGGTCATGAAGGTCTTCTCCGAGGCCCGCGCCCAGGGCGTGGACGCCCCCGACGTCTCCTTTATGTTCCCCTTCGGCGCCGTGGATTGGGCAGGCACCCAGATGGTGGAGCTGTACCGTGACATCTACTCCAAGGGCCTCTATGAGGACGTCTGGTTCAAGCTGGACGGTAAGCCCATGGTCATGGGTTGGCCCGGCAGTGTGAACTCCAAGGATGCCGCCATAGCCAAGGAGATCAAGGAATTCTTCACCTTCCGCTCCAACCTGGGCGGTTACCTGGACACCGAATCGGCTCCCAACCAGTGGGGCTGGCTGTCCCGCTTCCCCCAGGCTTACTTCCATAACGACAAGGGCGAGCTGGAGCAGATCACCGTCGGCACCGCCGTCAACCACAACTACGTCAAGCGCATCATCGCTCCCATGAGCTACGGCGAGAACATCATCGGCCGTACCTGGACCTCCCGCGGCTACGATACCCGCGAGAACGCCATTCTGTACGGTGCCTGCCTGGCTGAGCAGTGGGAGAACGCCATCGCTGTGGATCCCAAGATCGTATTCGTCACCGCCTGGAACGAGTGGGTGGCCATGCGTATCGACAACTGGCCTGCCTCCCCCGAGCAGTACCAGAACTGCTTCGTGGATCAGTACAACGCCGAATTCAGCCGCGACTGCGAGCCCTCGGCGGGTATCCTGAAGGATCACTACTACTACCAGCTGGTGGACTACGTCCGTCAGTTCAAGGGCACCAACCCCATCGAGAAGGCCTCTTGGGAGAAGCTCATGGACGTAAACGGCGGCTACGGCCAGTGGGCTGACGTCGGCCCCGTCTATAACGACTACTTCGGCCTACCCGACAGAGATTTCGACGGCTACAAGGATCCCTACACCGGCAAGAAGCTCCACTACACCAATGACTCCGGTCGTAACGACATCTACGACGCCAAGGTCGCCCGCGACTACGAGAATGTCTACTTCATGGTGCGTACCGTGGAGGACATCACGCCCTACACCGACGCCTACTGGATGCGCCTGTACCTGGACATGGGTGAATCCGACAAGAACTGGGAGAACTACGAGTTCATCCTCAACAAGCAGAACCCCGACGACGCCACTACCGCTACCCTGGAGAAATTCACGGGTGACGGCTTTGCCACCGAGGAGGTGGGTAAGGTTACCTACTCGGTTAAGGGCAACGTCCTGACCGTCTGCATCCCCAAGACCATGCTGGGTATCCCCGCCGAGCAGCTGGACTTTGAGTTCGGCTTCAAGTGGACGGATAACACCATGGAGGACGGCGACATCATGCAGTGGTACGTAAACGGTGACGTGGCTCCCGTGGGACGCTTCAACTACTGCTATACCACCACCGGCTCTGCCGAATACGTGGAGTCCGCTGACAAGCAGGGCAATTCCTACATCGACTTCACCGACACCGAGCGTGTAGAGGAGATCAAGACCTGGATGCTGGGCAGCACCGAGGGCATGAAGTACGAGTTCACCGCCGACGGTCTGGTGCTGACCTCCGAATCCAAGGATGCAGAGTTCATTATTGACTTCTCCAAGGCCTCGCCCCAGGTGGTGCTGGATCGCTATACCGCCATCGAGATCACCTACAAGGTCACCGACGGCAGTACCGACAAGCTCCGCGTGGGTCTGGGCGCCTCCAACGCGCCTATCCAGAGCGGCCGTTCCAGAAGCATCACCCTGGAGGCTGACGGCGAGGTGCACACCGTTTCCAAGACCCTGAAGGAGCTCCGGGTCATGAAGGGCTACGCCGCCGCTCTGGGTATCTACTTTGAGAAGAACTCCTCGGGCGGGTCTGTGGTGATCCAGTCCATTCAGTTTGTGACCGCCGAGAACGCTGAGTAAGCGGCCGCCGAATAAATCGGCCGCGATAGGGAAGCCACCTTCCCACGATTCATCGGGAGAGAACTCTATGAGGGTTCTCTCCCCCCGGTGTTTCAAATTGCAGTTTAGCAGTGGGTTGGCACCGACCTTGGTGAGCCTTCCCCTATGGGGAAGGGGGACCGCGACAGCGGTGGATGAGGAGAACGGAAGGAGTATACTTGGGGGGCAATCACCCAACTTTTCCATGCTCTCGTA
>JAZSBH010000026.1:0-6233 GCA_045602325.1 Eubacteriales bacterium
TGGAGAGACGGTCGGTGACGCCGCAGACGTTCAGGAGGTTACCGAACATGAGACAGCCGATCAGAGCCAACGCGTCGGGGACGATGAGACCGACAACAAAGGTCACCACGATGGGGAACAGGATCTTCTCAAGCTGGGAAACGGGGCGCAGGGAGGTCATCTTGATCTTGCGCTCCTTGTCGGTGGTCAGCATCTTCATGAAGGGGGGCTGGATCATGGGGATCAGCGCCATGTAGCTGTATGCCGCTATGGCGATGGCTCCCAGCAGGGCGGGGGCGAGGGTCTTGGTGACCAGAATGGCCGTAGGACCGTCCGCACCACCGATGATACCGATGGCGGCGGCCTCGTTGGGATCAAAGAATCCCGAGACCAGAGCCAAGGCAAAGGCCACGAACACGCCCAGCTGTGCGCCCGCGCCGATGAGCAGGGACTTGGGGTTGGAGATCAGGGGGGTAAAATCGGTCATCGCACCGATGCCGATGAAGATCAAGCAGGGATAGATTCCCAGCTTGACGCCGAGGTAGAGGAGATCCAGGAATCCGCCGTGGTGGAGGATAAACCCGAAATCGATCTCGTCGGCGATGAAGTAGTCCAGATGGAACAGGTTGGCACCGGGGATGTTGGTGAGCAGCATACCCACGGCGATGGGGAGCAGGAGCAGGGGCTCGAATTTCTTGACGATGGCCAGGTAGATCAATGCGGCTACGATGGCGTACATGAGCAGAAGCTGCCAAGCGGTGGGGTTGAACGCCCAGCCCGAGTCAGCCAGATCGAAAAGCCCGTGACCCTCGCCCGTGGGGGTGAACAGCACCTTCCAGATACCCGTGCCCGTCAAAAAGTTCAGCAAGCTACGAATCAATTCGGACATGGATAAACCTTCCTTTCAACGTATTCTGTATGCGGAGGGTCTATCAGTTCAGAGTCAGGAGCACTTCGTCGGTCTTGACGCTGTCGCCGCTCTTGACGTTGATGGAGGCCACCACGCCGTCAGCGGGAGCGGGCACGTCGTTCTCCATCTTCAGCGCCTCGATGACGCAGACGGGGCTACCCTTCTTGACAGAGTCGCCGGGCTTGACCAGCACCTTCATGACGGTACCCTGCAGGGGGGCCTTGACCTCGACAGAGCCTGCGGCACCGGCGGGAGCAGCCTTGGGAGCGGGAGCAGCTGCAGGGGCGGCAGCAGGAGCGGCCACGGGAGCGGGAGCGGCCACAGGAGCGGCTACGGGAGCGGATACGGCACCGCCGATCTCCTCAACAGTTACGTCGTATGCAACACCGTTTACGGTTACGTTAAATCTTTTCATGATGATAATTTCCTTTCTAATATCAAATGATCAGCGGTTTCGGGACTTGGCGGTGGGCTTGAAGGAGACCACGCGGAAGCCGCCGGCGAACTGCGAGGCAAGGGCGGGATCGGATTCAATATAGGCGGCGACGGCGGCGGTGATGGCAGCGACCAGGGCACCGTCGTCCGCGGCAGGAGCGGCTACGGGAGCCGATGCGGGCTTCTCCGCCTTGGCAGGCTTGGGCTCGGGCTTCTTCTCTTCCTTGGCGGGATCCTTATAGAATACCTTCTTGAAGATCAAGAGTACCATCCACAGGATGGCCAGCACCAGGAACACCATACCCATGCCCTGCAGGAGCATACGGCCTGCGTAGGCCAGTCTTGCACCCGAGAAGGCACCGCCGAGGTCTTCCTCGGTGACGGTGGTTTCCACGTCGGCCATGTACTTGTCCGAGAGGACGATGAAGCCCAGCTCGTGAAGATCCATGTCCAGATTCTTGGTGGTGTAGGTATCCAGAGCCAACAGGAGAGAATTGAGAAGCGCGGTGGCGTTCTCTCGGTTGACCAGCTCGCTGATGGGGGGGATGTTATCCGTGTAGGTGAACTCGACCGATTCATTACCCGTGTAGTGGGTCAAAAGAATAGTGGCGTGGGCGGTGGAGATCTGTTCGTTAGACTGGTTGAGCACCTCGTAGAACAGGTGTGCTTTTTCCACGCTTCCGTCCATTTGCAGGGTGATCTGAAGCACGTAGTTTTGCGAGAAGGCATAGGCTACGGCGCGAACCTCACGGTCACCGCCCTCCAGGGTCACGACGCTGATAGCGGCCCCCTTCAGGTTCACGGACTGTGCGTCCAGCTCCTGTGCCTGATTTTCACCCACCGTATCGATGAGATGATCCCTCAGCCGCGTGTAACCCGTCATACTCTCCATGCCGCAGGACGTAGCGGTCAGGAGCAGGGTGACGAGCATCAGCGCCGCGAGGGTTAGACTGATGATTTTTTTCATGGAGTGACCTCCTTACAGCGTGGGAACGCCGTGCTTGCGGTCGGGGGTACCGTCGGCCTTCTCGGCCAACATGTAGAGAGCGGAGATGATGCGGGCGCGGAGCTCGGCCTCGGGAATGACGTCATCAATATCACCCGACTCGGCGGCGGCCACGGGGGAGGCGTAGGTCTCCTTCCACTCGGCTTCCAGTTCGGCGCGGGATTTTTCTGCGGTGATCTTGTCGTTCAGGGCGAAGGCCACAGCGGTCTCGGGAGCCAGGACAGAGATCACCGAGCCCTCCAGAGCCAGTGCCAGATCGGCACCCAGTGCGTGAGAGCCCATAAGGGTGAAGGCGGCACCGTAGGCCTTGCCGATCACGGCGGTCACCTTAGCAGTGGTGGCGGTGACGTAGGCCTTGGCCAGCTTGGCGAAGGCGGTATCGGCACCCTCGTAATCCACGCCCTCGGAGTCTACGGTGGTAACTACGGGGATGGAGAAGCTGTCGCAGAAGGACACCAGACGGGCGGCCTTGCGTGCGCCGTCAGCGGTGAGCTTGCCGTTCAAGGCAACCAAGCCCACGGTCTCGCCGCCCATGCGGCAGAGGGCTGTGGTGACCTCCTTGCCAATACCGGCATACAGAGCCGTCAGAGCGGCGTTATCCGCCAAGGTCTCCACACCGTTCGAAAGCGCCACGGGGCGGCCTGCGTCGTCGGTGGGATCCATGGCGTTTACATCCTTATTATTGCGAGGCAGGAGTTCCACGAGATTGCGGACGGCAGCAGTGGGATCCTCGGTCACCAGGGCGGTGAGGTCGGTTGCCTGCTCACCGGCGGCAACGGTCAGGTCGAACATGGCGGCGATGGTGGCGGCCATACCGGTGCAGCTACCGCTGACCAGGGCGATCTGGGGGATGATCCCCGATGCGTCGGATACGCACTTCATAACGCGGCCATAAGCCGAGAGGGCGGTTGCGCCGTCCCAAACCACAGCGCCTGCGCTGTCAAACACGCCGATGACGGGCGCGCCCACGCGTACGGCCTGTGCGTACAGCTTTTCGATCTTGTCGGCGCCGATCTCGTCAAGGGCACCTGCCTTGCGGTCACTGTCCTGCACGAAGGCGAAGGCCAGCTTGCCATTTACTGAGCCGTAGCCGGTGATGACGGCATCGTAGGGCTGATCCTCGCCGCGGCGGCGGATGAATGCGCCCATCTCAACGAAGGTGCCGGCATCAAAGAGGGCGGTCATGGCGGAGCGCCCTTTGGTTTCCTGCTTGTCAAACTTCAACATTGAAACTCTACCAAATTCCTTTCAGTCAACGTACTTGAACCGTGAGGAGACGGGGTGTTCTGCAAAAAACACCTTCTCCCCCAAGTTACCATAATTATACAACAAATTATGCACAGAGTCAACCGTGAGCGGGATTTTAATTGTAAAGAAATTGTTAATGAAAGTATAGATCATGAACGTATATTTTACCCAACTAAAATCGTCAAACCTCTTGACGAATCCCCTGAAAAGTGCTATAATATACTATCTGTTTTTCTATCGGAGGTAATGATTTTGAAAGCAGTAAAACGCTACAATACAGGCATGTACCTGGTAAACGGTACGCCCACCGAGACCGCCGCGATCCCCGCCGAGGAAGCCCGCCGCGGTACCATTGCTTACTCCATTCTGAACGCCCATAACGTATCGGGCAACATGGATAAGCTCCAAATTAAATTTGACGCATTGGTGTCCCACGACATCACCTACGTAGGCATCATCCAGACGGCTCGCGCCAGCGGACTCAAGGAGTTCCCCATCCCCTATGCCATGACCAACTGCCACAACAGCCTCTGCGCCGTGGGCGGTACCATCAACGAGGATGACCACGTCTTCGGTCTGTCCGCCGCCAAGAAGTACGGCGGTATCTACGTCCCCGCCAACCAGTCGGTCATCCACTCCTACGCCCGTGAGGAGCTGGCAGGCTGCGGCAAGATGATCCTGGGCTCCGACTCCCATACCCGCTACGGTGCGCTGGGTACCATGGGCGTGGGCGAGGGAGGCCCCGAGCTGGTCAAGCAGCTGCTCAAGAATACATACGACGTGAACCGCCCCGAGGTGGTCATGGTCTACCTGCACGGCACCCCCAAGCGGGGTATTGGCCCCCATGACGTAGCACTGGCTCTTGTGGGCGCCACCTTTAGTGACGGCTTCGTCAAGAATAAGGTGCTGGAATTCGTAGGCCCCGGTGTGGCCGGTCTGTCCATCGACTTCCGCAACGGCATCGACGTCATGACCACCGAGACCACCTCCCTGTCCTCCATCTGGGTCACCGACGAGGTCACCAAGAAGCACTTCGAGGTCCACGGCCGTCCCGAGGATTACCGGGCGCTTGCGCCGGCCGACGTGGCCTACTACGACGCCATGATCGACATCGACCTCGACGAGATGGAATCCATGATCGCCCTTCCCTTCCATCCCTCCAACGTCTACACCATCCACGACTTCGTGGCCAATGCCAAGGAAATCCTGGCATCGGTGGAGGCTGAGGCCGCCGCCAAGTTCAAGAAGGCCAAGCTGAACCTGGTGGATAAGGTGCGCCCCGACGGCACCGTCATGGCCGACCAGGGTATCATCGCGGGCTGTGCGGGCGGTATGTTCGACTCCATCGACGAGGCCGCCGCCATCCTCCGCGACCACGACACCGGCAACGGCTACTTCTCCCTGTCGGTCTACCCCACCTCGGTTCCCGTCTCGCTGGAGCTGACCAAGATCGGTGTAACCGCAGATCTTTTGTCCGCAGGCGCGGTCATCAAGCCCTCCTTCTGCGGTCCCTGCTTTGGTGCGGGTGACGTGCCTGCCAATAACGGCCTGTCTCTGCGCCACACCACCAGAAACTTCCCCAACCGCGAGGGCTCCAAGCCCGGCGAGGGTCAGCTTTCGGGTGTTGCCCTCATGGACGCCCGCTCCATCGCCGCTACCGCCCGCAACGGCGGCATCATCACGGCGGCCACCGACGTGGATTACGATTATACCCCCCACGAGTACCACTTCGACAAGAAGGTCTACGAAAAGCGGCTCTACTACGGCTTTGGTAAGGCCGACCCCTCTGTGGATCTCATCATGGGCCCCAACATCACCGACTGGCCCAAGCAGTACGCCCTGACCGAGAACATTCTGGTGGAGCTGGCCGCGGTCATCCACGATCCCGTGACCACCACCGATGAGCTGATTCCCTCGGGCGAGACCTCGTCCTACCGCTCCAACCCCCTGCGCCTGTCCGAGTTTGCCCTGTCCCGCCGCTGTCCCGATTACGTCGGGAATTCCAAGGCTGTGGCCAAGCAGGAAGCAGACCGCCGGGAGGGTATGGTATCGGACAAGCTCCGCACCGTTCTCTCTGCCGTGGGTAACGCCGAGGAATTGGTGAACAACACCCAGTTCGGCTCCTGCGTCTTCGCCAACAAGCCCGGTGACGGCTCTGCCCGCGAGCAGGCTGCCTCCTGCCAGAAGGTGCTGGGCGGTTTCGCCAACATCTGCTACGAGTTCGCCACCAAGCGCTATCGCTCCAACTGCATCAACTGGGGCATCCTTCCCTTCACCCTGGACAAGGACACCGCATTTGAGTACGAGGTGGGCGACTGCGTCTTCGTCCCCGGCATCCGCAAGGCCGTGGAGGCGGGTGTGGAGACCATCCCCGCCAAGGTGGTTCGTATGGACGGCACCGTGGAGGACATCACTCTGCATCTGGCCGGTCTGACCCCCGACGAGAAGGAGATCATCCTGGATGGGTGTCTGATGAATTATTACGCCAAGAGAATGGACTAAATTGGGGTTTATCGGAGAGCGGGAGAGCGCCCGGGGAAAAACTTCTTGAAAGAAGTTTTTCCCCAGACCCCTTTTCAAGAACTTTCAAAAAGGATTATTTATGAATACTTTTTGAAAGTTTTTGGGAGTCCAGAACCCTTTTTGCAAAAAGGG
>JAZSBH010000027.1:0-18013 GCA_045602325.1 Eubacteriales bacterium
TTGAAAAGTTTTTTAGGAAATTTTTCTCAACCCTTCGCCTCGGGCGGAAGTGCCTTGACATTATATCACAGCTCGTCCTCTTTGTCAAGGGGTTTTTCAAAAGTTTTTTCAACTTTTTTGCGATATTTTGTCTCGCCGTCCCGCGGAGTGTCTCCCTCGTGGACAGCTTGCATATTATAGCACTTTCGTTTTCGTTTGTCAACACTTTTTCGCAAAGTTTTTTCACTTTGGCGCGCAGAGCAGGTTTGCACAAAAGATGGGCAAGTCACTTGTGCAACTTGCCCAATTTGTGTCAGTTTTTGTCCCAAACAGGGGAATGATCAGGGTCAGACACACTCATTTTCCAAGCTTTCAAGTTGGTCAGGCGACAATCCACGTTCTGAACCATCACGCCCACGCGCCCCGTGGGAGGCCTGTCCACCACAAAGGTCTGGACGAAGGCGTCGTCTATATATAATTGAAGAACGTTCAGTCGCCACTGGAACCGGAAGGTATGCCTCTCTCCTGCCGAGATGCCGCAGACGCAGGCAGAGTCCTCTCCGTTCTCGTCGATAACGGTCAGATCGCACCGCGCAGAGTCCCATTTCATCTCCATGACATTGGAGCGCCGCTTGTAGGGATGGCCGATGTCCAGGGTGATGGCACGCCCGCAATTCTCTCCGTCCTCCACCCAAAAGCCCACCCGGGCGGGGCGCCAGCAATGGGTCTTGCGCTCGGCATCCAGATAGGCAGGCGCAGAGGTACAGATCAGATCCCCCTCCAGCACCAGGCCCTCGGCAGGCTCCAAAGCAGGCGACAGAGTCGCCATGGCGGTCACGTCGCTGACCGTGGGCCCCAGCGGTGCTTTCGGACTGATGTGCAGTGAAGTCTCATCCACCTCAAAGACGGCCGGCGTCCATGCGCCCTCCTCTCCCTCGTTCAGGATAGCGGGCGGAGCATTGACCGAGCAGAGAGACCAGCTTATGGGTAAAGCCTCACCCTTCAAGGCGTCGTTCCCTTCCCACCAATGGAGACGAAGATGCCCCTCCTTGTCCACCTTGGCGCGGCGTAGAGGCAGAAGCCACACGTCATCCCTTCCGCCCGCCATGACGGCGTTGCTGACCAGGACGTCCTCCCCCACGCGGCAGAAGGCGGCCAGATTCTCCACGAACACCCGTCCCTCCATGCGGTCGAAGCCGCACAAACGGAAGGCCTCCTTGTCGGGATGATAGGGGCCTCGCACGTCGTCGGCCACAAAGGTATAGAGATTGTACCCATAACTTCCGGCAAACCCGACGAAGCCGCCGATATAATAGTAGCGTTTCCCGATCTTCTCCAAACCGCCGCCCTCCAGGCAGTTTATGGGCGGGATCTCACCCCACTCGATCTCGGGCGGCGGCAGGGGCGTCCAATGGATCCCGTCCTTGCTCTCCTGCAGACCGAAGCAACCACTCTCTCCCGCCTTTGGGGTAGCCACGATGGCGCCGTAGTAGGTCTTGTCTTCCTCATTATACAGAGCATACATATGATCCCACCGACCGTCCTCGCAGTACCAGCGTCCGTCGGGGTGGTTCTCATCCACGATTTCCCAATGAACCAGATCATCGGATACCGCGTAGCGCATGGTGTCGTTGGGAGCAAAGGGATCATCCTCGGTACGGGTGGAGCCGAAATTCACGCAGTACCGTCCGTCGGCGGTGGTATTGATGAACATTTTGAACAGCCCGCCCTCGCAGGACAGCACCCGACCCACGCCGCGGAAGTGCACGCCGTCCTCCGACTCGGCCAGCCACATCCCCGTGCCGCCGTCTGCGGAGCTATCGTCCTTGTAGTGCATGGAGAGCATATAGAATTTGTTGTCCTTGGGCTCGTACCACAGGGTGGGATCCCACATGGCGCCCTTTTCGGGTCGGTAGAGCATGGCAGCGTTCCTTTCTTTTTGGGAGTCAAATTGCGGTTTAGCGTTGAGATACGCGCCGAGCAAGCTCGGCGCGTATCTCGTATCTCTCGAATAAGCCTTTCTCCCCTTCTTTTTACCACAAAATCCCCCGCTTGTCAACCCCTTCTTATATTTTCAACAAAAAATCGACAAAAAATCTTCAAAATTCGTCCAAAACCCCTTTACAAATTCCAAAAACTGTGCTATACTATCTAAGGTCAAGGTCACGGAACGGCAGATGCGTTAGGTGAAGTTGTCAGAACCGAATACTTCCCTTTTTTCGCGCGTCTCTATGCCGTCCGCCCTTCCAAGGCGGGCTATTTTTTTGCCCGGATCAAGCCGTCCCGAAGCGGGTCGCCGCTATATTATATAATGGAGGACAACAAACGCAATGAAACTCATCTACGGAATCAAGGACAAGCCCAAGTTCGGACAAATCATTGTCTTCGCCATCCAGCAGCTGCTCGCCATCATGGCCGCCACTCTGGTGGTGCCCGTCATCATCAACACCAGCGGCTCCATGCCCGAGGGCGCACCCCTCATGAGCTCCGCCGCCGCTCTGCTCGGCGCCGGTATCGGTACTCTGGTCTACCAGCTCTTCACCCGCTTCAAGAGCCCCGTGTTCCTGGGCTCCTCCTTCGCCTTCATCGGCCCCATGTGCGCCGCCTTCGCGGGTGCCGTTTCCGCCCAGGCCGGCTACCTCGGCCTCATCATCGGTGCGGTCTTCGCGGGTCTGGTATACGTGCTCATCGCCCTGATCGTCAAGTTCGCCGGTGTTAAGTGGATCGCCAAGCTCATGCCCGCCGCCGTTATCGGCCCCACCGTCGCCATCATCGGTCTCTCTCTGGCCGGCAACGCCATTGGCGATCTCCAGAAGGCTCCCGCAGGCGGCTCGGTCTACGTTGCCATCATCTGCGGTCTGGTCACTCTGGCCGTCACCATGCTCTGTGCCACCTTCGGCAAGAAGATGATCCGTCTCATCCCCTTCATCATTGGTATTCTGGCCGGCTATGCTGTTGCCGCCATCTTCACCGTGATCGGTACGGTCGCCGACATCCCCGCCCTGCTGGTCATCGACTTCGCCCCCATGACCAACCTGTTCACCAACTTCGGCATCGAGTCCATCGTTTCCCTGCCCGACTTCACCTTCCTTGAGGCCATCAAGGGCATCAAGGATATCGACGGCGAATTCATCCTGACCATTTTCGTGGCCTATGTTCCCGTTGCCGCCGTGGTCTTTGCCGAGCACCTGGCCGACCATAAGAACCTGTCCTCCATCATCGAGAAGGATCTGCTGGAAGATCCCGGTCTCCACAACACCCTGCTGGGTGACGGTATCGGCTCCATGGCAGGCGCCTTCTTCGGCGGTTGCCCCAACACCACCTACGGCGAGTCTGTGGGTTGCGTGGCCATCACGGGCAACGCCTCGGTCATCACCATCACCGTGACCGCCATCATGGCCATCGTCATCTCCTTCCTGTCCCCCTTCGTGGCCTTTGTGAACACCATCCCCTCCTGCGTCATGGGCGGTGTCTGCATGGCTCTCTACGGCTTCATCGCCGTCTCGGGTCTCAAGATGATCCAGAAGGTGGATCTGGAGAAGAACCGCAATCTCTTCGTGGTCTCGGTCATCCTCATCACGGGTATCGGCGGTCTGTCGGTGTCCTTCGGCGAGGTCACCCTGACCACCGTTGCCTGCGCCCTCATCCTGGGTATCCTGGCCAACCTCATGCTGGGGATCAAGGACGGCAAGGAAGAGTAATTCCGAATCGCCTAAATGAAAAAGTTCCGTTTTCATCATGAAAGCGGAACTTTTTTTGAAAAATATGCAATTATTTTTTCGTTCCCCGTAACGAACTCCATTTTTTTGCGTCTATATAGGTGAGAACCGCGATGCGGCAACAATCCGAAAGGAGAAACATCATGAAAAAATCCAACAACATCCGTCTGATCGCCCTTATGACCGCTATTCTGGTTGTACTGCTAACCCTGGCCTCCTGTTCTGCTGAATCCGGCGCGGACCGAGTGCCCTCCTCCCCCTCCGTTGATGAGAACTTCACCGCCGGCGGCATGGATGGAGAAAAGCCATCCGACAACCTTGGCGGCACCCTTGTAGGCGACTACGAGCGCAAGATCATCCGCACCGTGAAAATGACCTGTGAGACCAAAGCCTACGACGACGCCGTATCAGTCATCATGACCGCCCTTTCCACCCACGGCGGCTACGTAGAAGCCTCCTCCTCCACCGGCACGGGCTACGACGACGTCAAGGGCTCGGAGCGCCGCGCCACCTACACCTTCCGCGTCCCCGCCGAGAATCTGGATGCTTTCCTGGAGGCTCTGCGGGTAGACGAGGGCATTCGCATCCTCAGCCAGGACGCCACCTCCAGCGAGATCACCGCCACCTACTACGACACAGTCTCCCGCCTAGAGACCTTGGAAGCCGAGAAGACCAGCCTGACCGCCATGCTGGAGGGCTTTACCGACTACAGCGACATCTCCAATATGCTGAAGGTGCAGGAGAGGCTGTACGACGTTATCGAGGAGATCGAAGCCCTGCAGACCAAGCTCAATCTCTACGACGGCCAGGTCGCCATGTCCACCGTCCATCTGACCCTGCATGAGGTCATCACCTATACCGAGGTAGTCAAGCCCGAGCCCACCTTCGGGGAGCGCATCGGAGAGGCCTTCAAGGATAGCTGGGCCGACTTCGGAGAGGGCTGTCAGGACTTCGCTGTGTGGTTTGTGGAGGCCTTCCCCACCCTGCTGGTTCTGGCCGTCATCGGCGGCGGTATTGCTACCGTGATCATTATCCTCAACCGCAAAGCCGAAAAACGGCGTAAGGCCGCGAGGATGAATACGACACAGGCAAATCCCGTTCCGCCGTATCATCCGACGGATAAGAAATAAAGAAGAGCGCATGACAAAATAACTCCTATACAAGATCCCCCCTGCCGCAACCGCGGCAGGGGGGATCTCTATGTCGGAACACCTTACTTCTGCACGAAGGTATAGCTACCCGCATCCAGCTCCACGACCAGAGCCTTGCCGCAGGGGCAGATCTTGCCATCGGCAAGCTTCTTCTCCACACCGTTGACGATGTAGGTCTCGGCGTCGGTCAGGATGGGCAGGTACAGGGTGGAGGCCACGGGGACGGTGCACTCGTACACGAATCCGTCGGTGGTATCCCAGTTGGACACGATCAGACCGCTCTTGGACTCAAAGGAGGTCCTCACCCACTTGATGAGCTCCTGACCCTCGGGGATCTCCTCGGGACTACGGGTATCGGGCTTGGGCTGGAGGATGGGATGGGCGAAGCCGGGGGCATCCCCGGTGGTCTCAATACCCGCGATGTGGCGGTACATCCACTCCTGGATGGCACCGTAGGCGTAGTGGTTGAAGGAGTTCATGCCCACGTCGCCAAAGCCGGTGGCCTTGGTGTAGGAGTTCCAGCGCTCCCAGATGGTGGTAGCACCCTGATAGATGCTGTACAGCCAGGAGGGATTCTCGGTCTGCAGGAGCAGGGAGTAGGCCAGATTATTCTCGCCGAACTCAGCCAGCACCTCGTTCAGGATGCAGGTGCCGACGAAACCGGTGGAAAGCTTGTAGCCGTTGTCGATGATCTTCTGCTTCAGCGCGGCTACGGCAGCGGGACGCTTGTCTTCATCCAAGAGACCAATGCGCAGAGCCAGCAGATAGCCGCACTGGGTACGGTTCTCGGGATTCAGCTCCCCGTTTTCGTCGCAGTACAGAGAACGGAAATGATCGCGCACCTTGGCGTAGGTCGCCTTATAGTGAGCGGCGCGGTCATCCTTACCGATGGCGCGGGACATAGCCTCCATGTAGATGCAATCCAGCGCATAATACGCCACGCAGATGAGGCGGGCGTCGGTGCCCTCGTAGGCCAGCCAGTCGCCGTAGTGGGGATTGGGTGCGTTCATACCCGAGCGCTCCAGCCAATCCATGTATTTCTCCATAGAGGCATAGTGCTCCTCAATGATGGCCGTATCGGCGTACATCTTCCACATGGTGTAGGGCACGATGATACCCGCATCGCTCCAGGCCGCACCGCCGAAGCCCACCACGCGAACCGTGGGGATAACGTCGGGATATACGCCGTCGTCGTTCTGGGAGTCACGGGCATCCTGCAACCACTTGTGGAAGAAGCCGTCTACGTCGGCATTGTAGGCGGCGGTGCCGCAGAAGGCCTGGGTATCACCCGTCCAGCCCAGACGCTCATCACGCTGAGGGCAGTCGGTGGGGACAGACAGGTAGTTGCCGCGCTGACCCCAGATGATATTGGAGATGAGCTGATTGACCACGGGATGAGAGGTCTCCATCTTACCCGTTTCGCGGGTTGCCGAGCCGATCACGGGGCAAGCCACGCCGGTGAACTCCACGTCCTCGGTGGAGGTGATCTCCAGATAGCGGAAGCCAAAGAATGTGAAGGTGGGGCAGTAGTATTCGCCGTTCTCGTCACCCTTCAGGATGTAGTAGGCCTTGGCCTTGGCAGAACGGTAGTTGATGGTATAGATGGAGCCCTCGGGGTTGTCGTTTCCACGCGATTCCAAACCAGAGTCGTTGAGCATCTCGCCCACGCGGATCTGTACGGTGGTTCCCTTTGCGCCCTTGACGGTGAAGGTGGGCCAACCCACCATGTTCTGTCCCAGGTCGATGACAGCAGCCTCGCCCTTAGCCAGCTTGAAGCTGTCCTCGCCGGCAGACTCCCGCACCACGTGGATCTTGCCGTAGTCGGAGCCGTTATCCTCGGTTCCCTCGTAGATCACGATGGTCTCGGGCTTACGGGTCAGCCCCTCCCGCACCATGATGGTGGGACCGACGTGGGGAGTCACGAAAATATCGTAGCTTTCGGTGGTGACCGCATCCCAGTTCACGCAGCTGCACCCCTTGGAAAGGCCGCACAGGGTAGGCTCACTCGCATCGTACAGCTCGCCGTCCCAGATGTCGGAGGCACGGATGGCACTGCCCCAGGCCCCCTGCCAGGTCTCATCGGTGTAGTAGGTCTGATCCCCCTTGGCATCCAGCAGATGAACGGCGGCCAGGAGGGAGATATGGGTCTCGCCGTAGGTGCCCAGCGCGATACGGCCGTTCCACCAACCGGGAGCCACCGCGATCAAGAGGGTATTCTCGCCTTCCTTCAGATAGGGAGCCAGGTCGTAGGAGTAGTAGAGCACCCGCTCACGGTAGTCGGTCCAGCCGGGCTTCATCTCGTCGTAGACCACGTCACCGTTTTCATCCTTGCGTCCCACGCGCTGACCGTTGACCCAGATGTCAAACACACCCAGAGCGGTGGCATCCACGCGGGCGGACTTCAGCCCCTCCACCGAAAACTGCTTGCGGAACAGGGCAATACCGCCCGCATCCGCGATGGGAGCAAACTGATCGGCGCGTCCCAGAGCGTTCTCCCAGGGATTCTTCTTCTCCACGGCCACGTCCGTGGGATTGGCGTAGGTGATCCACTTACCCAGACCACTTGTCATGTAATCTTTACTCATGATATCATATTCCTTTCAAAAAGCACCGACGAAAACCGTCAAAGACGGAGACCGTCAAGGACGGAGGCCGTCCAAAGACGGAGACCGTCCAAAGACGGAGACCGTCCAAAGACGGAGACCGTCAAGGACGGAGGCCGTCCAAAGACGGAGACCGTCCAAAGACGGAGACCGTCAAGGACGGAGGCCGTCGGAGACGGATACCGCGTTGGCGGTTATCCTCGGAAATAGTATACCATAGATTTCCATATTATGCAAGCGGTTTTGTGAAGAAAGTACGAAAAAATCCCGTTTTTTCGGCGCACACCGTGCACGGCTATTGTCCCGCGCGTTCGTACTCGCGAATGACCGAATGGATCACCCACGCCCCCGTCATGGAGAGCCGCAATCTCACTCCGTCGCAGAGGCGGGGGGCTACGGGGATCCGCAGCAGTCGGTCGGTCATCTTACCCCGAAAGCGCCCCAAGGAGACCTCCTCCGTACCGACGGCATCCTTCCCCGTCTGCCCGTCGGCGTAGTCCGCCAGCATTTCCAGAGTCGCCCCCGCGGCACCGCTGGCGCGGATGCAGAGTCCCGTCAGCCGACAGCCGTCGGGCTGGAGACCGTAATCGGGTGCCAGAGTCAACGAGGACTCCACCTCGCCGCGAACCTGCCGCTCGTCAAAGCTGCACCCCGTCCCCCGTCCGTCGGAGGAGGTCAGCCAGATATAGCCGTCACTGTCCTGCAGGCACAGGAATCCGTCACGGTAGATCATCCCCGTGGGATGGACGTCATCCTCCGCATACCAGTCTCCTACATCGGGCTCGTACAGGTACTGCCTCCAATCCCCGTCCCCCGACTCCACCGCCAAGTAGTAGGCGTGACCGTCGGTGCCTCCGCAACCGTCAGTGACCGTCTCCCCCGCCGGTGCAATCCGTTCGGGCTGTTGTCCGCGGTAACGGTACACGCCGCCGTCGGCACAGTAGTAGAGCCCACCGCCCACCTCGCACAGGGTATCTGCCAAGCGGGCGGGAATCCCCACAGCGAGCGTATCGTGCAGGGTAAAGCTGTCCGAGCGGGAACCGACCAGCTTGCAGATGCGATCCGCCTTAAAGAAGATCACGTACCCCTGCCAGGAGGCGCAGGCGGTGAAAACGCCTTCGGTATCGGTGTGCAGAACCACGGGATCCGATCCGTCGGCGGCGCCCCTGCTGTAAAAGTCCAGCGCACTTCCCGCCGCACTGACGTACGCGTCCTGTCCCGCGATGCCGTACACACGGTCGCCGTTGACGCATACCCGATCCAGGTCGGGCACCGCTCGCCGAAAACGGACGTTACTCACGTGGGCGGACGGAAAAGAACCCACGATGGTCGCCTCTCGCCCGCGGAGTCCGGCGATGCGATAATTCCCTTGGGGTGCGGGATCCACATCGTCCTCATTGACCACGCGAAGGCCGTCCCCCACCCCAAATCCCAACAGCGTCCAGCTCATGCCCTCGGGGAGAGTGGCCTTGCTCCCCATAAAATCCACCTGCTCGATCACACCCGTGTCGAGCTCGATGTACTTCGGCATGGTGCCGTCGTCGGTCAGATACAGCTTATCGGGATACAGATACAGACGGTCGCCGAACACGAAGAACTGCTTGTCGGTGTCGCTCACAGGCCCCAGATCCACCACGGACGCACCGTTTTCGGTACGGTACAGACGGGTTCCCCGAGCGAAATACAGTTGTCCGCCGAAGATCGCCATGCCGTGAGGCGTCCCACTGCCGTAGGCGCTGACAAGCAATCCGCGGGGCATACGGGTAGCCGCCTCGGGGGCACGGCGGGGGGAGAGGTTCTTCATATCGGCCACACGGCCGCGCCCGCGGGGGGAAAAGCCGCCGAATTCGGTCACACTTACCCGCTCGCGGCGCAGGGAGGCGGGAAGGTGCTCGGGCAAATAATCGCTCATAGCTTGCTTGAATACACCCACGTTATCCCTCCTCTCCCGTCTCGGTCACGGCACGCAAAGCGAGATCCAGCTCGGACAAAAGATGCTCCAGCTCGTCGGTCAGGCGGGACAGGTAGGCTTCCATAGCGGCAATACGAGCCGCGGTATCCGCCGCGGAGGCGGGAACGTACCGCCCGCACTTCAAAATCAGCTTCTCCATAAGCAGCCTCCCATCCCCGCCGCTCCGTCAGCCGCGTGCCAGGTACGGTTATGATCCATCAGATAGAATCCGCCGCCCTCCGCCACCACGGCACCCGAACCGGGCGCATCCTCGGTGGGAAGCTCCTCCAGGTCGGCGGCAGTGTCACACAGGTACAAACGGCGGTACACCGTCATTCCCCTGCCGTCACGCAGGGCCGTCTTTTCTTGTTGTAATACCGAATACACGGTCACGCCCCCTTTCTCTTCAGCCACTTGCCGTAGTTCTGATAAGCGATATTGAACAGTGCCGCCCCGTTCTCGTAACGGGCGGTATCCCCGTTCACGTAGTCCATCATGGCCATCAGGTACAGCCAGTAGAGTTGATCGTAGGGATGGGGGACGCAGAGCTCGGTGGTCTCTGCGGTGGTCTCGTCAAACGGGATCGATGCCTCGGGGGATTCCCCCAAAAGCTCCACCTTCACCTTGCCCTCGACCTCCCCCAGAAAACGCAGCTTTACCAACGGCTCGACCCCATTGGGTGCCATGGCATCCACCAGGTTGATACAGGTATGAATGGTCATGGTTTCTCTCCTTTCGTATAAAAAATTCACGGACACCCCTCCCGCCGGACGGCGGAAGGGGTGCAAAAGCCAACATACGCGGGATTAACCGTGCGCCTCCTCGGCCTCACGGAAGCGGTTCTGCTCCGCCTCCAGCATCTCGGCTGTCTTGATGTCCTGGATCTCGGACTGATCCAGCACCAGCGCAAACTTGCGCTTGATCTTGACCCACTCACCGCGCTTGATGACGCAGTTGTGGCCGTTGACCGCCACGTATACGTCGTCCTTGTAGCGGTCGTTGTCGCGGAACAGCTTGACCGCCACGTATTCGTTCAGATAAGCCTCCACGGAAGCCGCATGATTCTTCACGTTACTCATAGCTCATTCTCCTTTAGTTCGCGCCGGACTCAAAGGTAGAGGCGGTCTCGATACGCACCATGAATGCCTCCACCAGACGAACGGTGACCTTGTTGGCCTTCCAGCCCACGGTAGCGCGCTGGTTCAAGGGGTCGGAGGTGCCTGCAGAGCCCAACTGCTTGACGATGTGCTGGAGACCCTCACCACCCAGCTGGGTAGTACCGTAGGCGTTGTCACCCAAAATGAGGGTAGCGTAGACGTCACGGCCCTCGGCACCCGCCTCACCGGGATAGATCACGGCGTTGTCGGCGCAAGTAACGGGCAGGACAAGGGTCTTGGTGCTGTCGGTGTACAGAGTCAGAGTGTCGGTCGTATTGGCACCGATATAGGCGCGCTGACCCTCGATCAGTACCCAACGGCCGACCAGAGAGCCCGCAGAGATGCCCGCCTTGCTGCCGTCAAACTTGACGTAGTTGGAAGCGGTGACCGCACCGTTGACGGCCAGGGTACGGCTGTCGGAAGCCAGATCCTCGGCATGGAAGATCTTGGCCTCGCAGGACTCGATAAAGCGGACGCCCTCGATCTTACCGATCTCGCCTTCAAAGATATGGGCGGGGTCGGCGTACTGGTTGGGATACTTCCAGGAGGGGTCGTTCATCAGGTCATAGGAAACGTCGGGGTGAATGATGGCCACGTACGAGCCATTGATCTTCTCGGCGTTCTGGGACTTGAGGAAACGCACCGCACGGCGGATACAATCCACGGTCAGATAGTGGTTGCCCGAGGTCTTACCGCCGGTGAGCAGGTAACGGGCAGAGACGGCGTTCTCGCCGTACTGGACGTTGGTACCACCCGCCAGAACCTCACGGGAGATGGTATCCAGGGTACGACCCGCCTGGGCGCCCAGAAGCTTGGTAGCCATGCAGAGATTGTTGTCCACGGCGGACAGCAGAAGCAGGTCGGTCAGCTCCACGTAACCGCCGTACTGGGCAACGGTGGCCTCCACCACGCTGACACGCAGATTCTGACCGTCGGGGGTCACACCCTCGGTGATGGGAGTCATGCGCTTGGGCAGGGGATCGTACTTGCGGAAGGAAATGGTCTTGGCACCCTTGGGAATGCGGTGCTTCTGGGCGAACAGGTCGTGAGCCAGATAGGGCTCGGCGTTGTCGATCAGGTAGTCGCTGTAATAGGTCTGCATCTCAGCGGACAGTCCCTCGCCCTGGGCGTAGGGAGTCATCTCACCGGTCACGTTGTTGGAAACACCCTCGGTGCCCTGCACCGCGGTACCCGAAGCGAAATGCTGCAGAAAATCACAGGCAATGGTATTCATGTTCATGTTGTTCCTCCTAAATCTTTGGTTAAAGTTTGATGGTCTCGCCATTTTCCGCCCGCTTGGCCAGCATGGCTCGCTCACGGCGGGTCAGCCGACCAACGGCGGGGTGCATCCGGATCCCGGCGGCGGCACTCAGGCCGTTCTCGGTAGGGCGTTGTCCACGGGCGCGGATGTGACCCAGCAGTCGCTCTTCGGTTTCGCGCACCGCCTCGGCCACAGCCTCGGCTACCGCAGATCCCACCGTGCGGGACACCTGTGCCTCCACGGCAGAGGCGATCCGCCCCTCCACGATGTCCTCCATGTGGACGGCCTCGTAGAGCTGACGAAGGGTGGGCTTCCCCTCCCCCCGCAAAAGTGCCCCCAAAACGGGGTGGGACAGCGCGGCAGTCAGGTCAAAGTCGGGATAGACCGCCTTGACTCCCTCGGCCTCGGAAAGAAGCTCGGCGTTCACCGCCGTCTCGTCTGCCGCAGAGTCAGCCCCGGCCTCCGGGGTATTCTCCATCATCACGACAGAGGTCTCCATGGTCTCATTTTGATTCATAGCGTTCTCCTTTTACCTCTTGGTGTTGGTGTACACGGATCCGTGCAGTCACGTAGCTCCACGAAGGCAGGGTAGGCGGCCTCGATGAGCCGAAGCCCGGCCTCGGTCACCGCCCAGCCGCGGGTATCCGCTCCGCCCAAGCCGCGGGTGGTGACCCGCAAAAGCCCCTCGCCCTCGGAGCACTCCAGATGGGGCACTTCCCCACCCGCCTCCGCCGTCGCGATCGGCGGAAGGGTCTCCAGATAGGCGATAAAGCCGTAGAGCAGAGTCGATACCCCCGCGCAGACGATGTCCTGCCCCCGCGGTGCCTGCCCGGCGTGGCCAACGGCAGAAATCTCCAAGCCGTCCCCCCGCCGCAGGACTCGGATGCGTATCATACACAGGCCTCCTTGCCGTTGGCGGTATCGCTTTCCAGAGCGGCGCGCAGAATGTCGATTCCCTCGAAGTCCATACCCGCAAGAGCTCGCTCGGCGGCGGTTCGATTGGCAGGCTCGAACAGCCCTGCGCGGAACAGCTCCAGCATGAGCTGGTTGCGTTCGGCGCGATCCAGAGGATTCTCCCGCTCGGCACGGACGTCGATATCGAACACGGGACGGCGGTACAAGGCAAAACCGTCAGTCCCTGTGCCCGTGGGCTTGTCCTGCAAGCCGCTATTGGAATAGCGGACATAGCGCCACCCGCCGTCCTCACCCGCGATACGGAAGCACCGTACCCCGTCGTAGAACTGACGGATCAGCTCGATGACCTGCTGCATGATCTGAACGTAGGCGCGGTAGGAGCCCGCGATCATGTCGCGGCTGCCCTTGTTCCCCGCCTCTTGGAGGGCGGTGATGGCCTGGGCGGCGGTCACCCCTCCCGACGTAGACCCCTGGGAGACGTCGCGGTTGCCCGTGGTCTCCTTGAGCTCGTCGATCTTCATTTTGCGCACGTCGGTGAGCATCCCGTCCATGGGAGACAGGGTGATCTGACGGAGCTTTTCCTCGTCAATATCCCCCTCCACCTCAATAATGCGCTTATCGGGATCCAGAAATTCCTTCTCGTTGATGCCCAGCGATCGCTTGGCCCAGTAACGGACGCGGCTGGCGGTGTTGGCGTACTCCAGAATGTGTCCGTCCAGCTCGTCGATGTAGCCCTGGGGATTGCGTCCCACCGCAATGAGGCCGTAGCCGCCGGGGGTTCCCTCCTCGGGGTAGAGTACGTCCAGCACCACGGGATACATACCGTGATCGTACCAGCCGCGCTCGGCGTAGGCGGGGTCGTTTTCGGAGGCGTAGAGCAGCACGTCCCCTGTGAATTTGGCATAGTGCAGAACCGTTCGCCCCTCGGGGGTGACCCGCTTGTAGTACCAGTCCACCACGGCGGTCTTATCCGAAAGGCCCTCACTGCCACCGAGGTAGCTGCCTCCCATATCGGGGGTAAAGAGTGAGCCGTCCTCCCGCATGGCCGCCCGCTTTTCCTTCAAAAACGGATACCGGCAAAGCAGACCGGCCGTGTCTGCCAGTCCCACGAGAAAAAGGTTGGGGCTGTCCTGGATGTCCCGCACTCCGGGCTCCCAAAAGAGGTTGAGCACGTCCACGCGGCGGATGTCAATGTCTCCGATGCCGTTCTCCAGCAGGGGATTCCAGAACACGCCGTAGGCGGCCATGCCGTGCTTCAGCTTGCTCCAGGCGTTGTCGGAGTAGGTCTGCCCAAAGCGGCAACGCTCGGTGATGACAGGAAGAATGTCCGAGAGCAGAGCGGCATCCGCCTCGTCGTCGGGCTCACGGGGCAGAGTCGCGCAGACCGGCATGGCGTCGCAGAGATCGGCATGCTTGTTACACACACTGCTCCATAACCAGGCGGACAAGGGCCGGGCACCGTGTCGGGTATTCCCCGCGGGTACGCCGCCGTGGCGGGACTGCCACCAAACCGCCTCGTCGGTGATACGGGCATCCAGGCGGGATTTGCCTGCGCGGTAACGCTCCAGGATCTCGGAGGCCAGCTTGGCGTCTGCGTCGGTCATCGCAAGCATCGCGTTGTTCTTTTCTTTTTCGGTATATTTCATACTCATGATTCTATCCTTTCTCGAATGCGCCCCGCATAGGGGGCCAAATGTGATTGGTTTGCCAAGGACAGCGGATCCGCGGGATCGAATTCCCCCGTCCTGACGGGCGGTGCGCAGGGATTTTCCATGCACACGTAGCGGCACTCGTCGTAAATGTGATCCTCTCCATCGGTGTCCACGTCCTCCACGTCCACCTGACTGTACACCAAGGAAGGGAGGGTGCGGATGAAGTGGCGGCAGGTAGAGAACACGTAGAGCATGGGAATCCCGTGGCTGTCAAAAGCCAAGCGGTTATGAAGCTGTGCCTTCCCTGCCATGCGGGTGTTGTCGGCCTTGTCCCAGTAGACCCCTTCCCGCTCCATCAGCTCCCCGATGGACTCGCCGCCGTTGCGCTGGTAGATGGCGGGGTCGGCTACCCCGTGAATGCGCCTCCCCATGAGATTGGGGTCCTCGGCCTCAATGCGGCGGATCATACGGGCGATCTCGTCGGCGTTCCTGCATACCCCCGTATTGGGAATGGGCAGACCGTTGGCATCGGCGCGGCAACCGTAGAGCTCCCGAATGCGGTAGAGCCGTCCGTCGTGATCCACGGCGTACCACCCCACCGAAAAGGGTCGGGTGTATCCCCAGTCGAACCCCCGCCAGATGCTCCACGTAGGCGGAATGCGGAAAGGGGCTATAACGTGGGTGCCCACTCTGTCTCCGTAGTGATCAGGGTCGTTGCGCCACTCGGTGAATACCTGCCCCGAGAAGGAATCCCAATCGCCGTAGAGCAGAGCCTTGCGCTCGGCCTCGGGCAGAACCGCCAGGCGGGTCAAATAGTCGGGGTCGTTGCGGAGCAGGATCCCGTTGTCAAACACCGTAGAAGGTACGAAGATGCGGGAGCGGCGGCGGGTCTCCTGCCGTCCGTCGGGAAACGTCACCTTGGCCTCGTCCCACACCGTCTTCATGGGGGGCGCGGGGGTGATGAACCGCTCCTTGACCCAGCCGTGACCAATACCGCCGGGATTGGCGGTGGCACGGATGTAGCACCGCGTCCCGGGGCCGTTTGGGCGGTTGCGGGAAAAGAGGTAGCTGTACTCCTCCCAGGTGAATTGGGTCAGCTCGTCAAAAGCGATGAAATCGTATGCCTGACCCTGGTAGTTGAACTTGTCCTTGGGATGGGGGAGACTGCCGAAGATGATCTTCGCCCCCGAGGAAAATCTCCACACGTGCCCCGTGGCGTTGTAGGTCGCCCCCCGATCTACCAGGGGGTAGTAATGGAGGGACTTGTCCACCAGCTCGGAGAGCTGGGGATAGGTCTTGCGGAGGATCAAGCCCTTGTAATACGGAATGTGGATCTGCCGCAATGCCTCCATCACCAGAGCATCCGACTTTCCTCCTCCGGCCGCTCCTCCGTAAAGCGCCTCGTCCTCGGGGCGCGCCATAAACATGGCCTGGCGAGGCTGAGGCCGCCAGATCACGGGACGGGGTCTTGAACTTCGGCTCATTCCCCCTCACCACCCGTCTCACGCCCCACCGCGGCTACGGTCTCCGCCTCCATAGGCGGATAGTCCACCACTCCGTTCAGAAGCTCATCGCCTTCCTCCTTGGGATGCTCCCGCCAGCGAGCGGGGTCTCGATTATTGAGATAGTAGGCGCAGACCCGCACGTCAGCGGGGATATGTACCTCCTCAAAGCCGTCCTTCAGATCCTCCCGCTCGGCCACCTTCTTGCCGGTGGTCTGATCGTACTCCACGGTTTTGACCTTGAAGGATTTCTTCAGCTTGACCTTGTACCCGCAGGCACGGCGGTAGAGGGCGTCCTCTACCCGACGACAACGGGTCGCATCCTTTACCTCGATGGCAGAAGGGATATCATCGACCCCCTCCGCTGCCTCTCCATCAGACTTGCGCTTCCGGATTTCCGCCATAGGTGTCCTCCTTCCCCGTCTGCAGGTGGATGACGTACTCGTCTCCCTCCCTGTCGACGGTACAGGAGAAGCCGTCCAGCGCCGTCTTGATGTCCTCTACCTTGACCCGCAGGGTGTCCGCCTTCAGGAGGGTGAGCAGGTAGCCCAGCCAAGCGTGGTAGAGCTTCAAGGTCTCCTCCACGGCGACAGGCAGAAGCTTGTAGGGGATGCGGGTGTTTTTCTTGGGTGTCTTACTCATGATATGCGTACTTCCTTTCATAAAAATGATCCATGGCAATTTTCAGAGGACATTGCTTATAGCCCTCGGGATGAGCACAGAAGCGGTAGACGTACTCCCTCCGTGCCAACAGATCGGGGAAGCGAAAGCTGGCGCCTTCGCAGTTCACGTGCCCCTTTCCCCGATCCTTCTTAAAATAGGGGCAAATACCAATATGAACGTCCACCTCCTCCTCGGGAGTCATAGCGGGTTTCTCATATACGGATGCTGTCCGGTTCATGTAACGGGTACCTCCTTTGGTTTTGTTCATTCGTCTTGCTTGTTTAACATTTTGCGTCAAGTTCGCTTAACTTGGCATCAGTATACCACACCCTTGCCGATTTGTCAATCCCACTTTTGAAATTTATTTAACTATTTTTCTGCAACCCCTTGACAGCAAAGGAAAAATCGTGTATAATAAACAAAACAAAACCACACACGAAAGGAATATCACCATGGATGTTTTCAAGGATCGGCTCATAGAAGCCATGACCCTACGGGGTATGCGCGCCTCGGAGCTGGCGAAGCGCACGGGACTCTCCAAGGCCCGCATCAGCCAGTACGTCAACGGCAAGTTCATCCCCAAGTCGGACGCCGTCCTGCTCATTGCCGAGGTTCTGCAGGTCTCCGAGCTCTGGCTCCTGGGTAAGGATGCCGCCATGACCGGCGGTGCCGGCGCCGCCCACGAGGCTCCCCGCCCCTCCGACGGATTCCCCACTCGCGCCCCGCTTCCCTGCCCCGAAAACGTCGCCCCCCTCCGCCTCTGCCGCTATCCCATTCTGGGTGAGATCGCCTGCGGCCTGCCCATTCTGGCCGAGGAAGACCCCGACGGCGGCTACGTCACCGCCGCCGAGACCCGTGCAGACTTCTGCCTCACCGCCAAGGGCGACAGCATGATCGGAGCCCGTATTTACGACGGTGACCAGGTCTTTATCCAGCAGACCGATCTGGTCAACAACGGAGAGATCGCCGCCGTGGTGGTGGACAATGAGGCCACCCTCAAGCGGGTCTACTACTATCCCGAGGACGAAAAGCTGATCCTCACCGCCGAAAACCCGGTATTCCCCCCCATGGTCTTCGTGGGCGAGGAGCTTGCCAGCATCCACATCCTTGGCCGCGCCGTGGCCTTCCAATCCAAGGTACGGTGATCCACCCCCGCTAACCTGTTGAGCAACCACCTTCAATTTGGTTTTGACGTGACTGAATCGTTACCCTTTCGGCCACGAAATTGCATCGCAAATTTTTTGCTGTCGACAGAATCGGCTTGTCCCCGCGCCCGCTTTGTGGTATCCTATGGGCAAATCCACCCAAAGGAGTTATATATGAGAACCAACAAAGCCCTGCGCCGTTTGTGGACAGGCCTGGCTCTGCCCGCCGTCCTCCTGTACCTGACCGCCTGTTCCCCCCTGACCGTCGGAGATTCCGCCCCGTCGGAGGATCTCCCCACCCCCGCCGACACCACC
>JAZSBH010000028.1:0-6892 GCA_045602325.1 Eubacteriales bacterium
TTCCATGCTCTCGTAAGGTGTTTATCTATCTGTTCTCCTCATCCGTCACCGAGCTTGCGAGGAGGACACCATTCTCCACAGGAGAAGGCTATCTCGCTTCGCTCGAGAGCAAATGAACTCACCGACAAACCCAAATTTGAAGCATCCTACTAACAGAAAGGAACATCACCATGAAACACACGGTTCTTTGCGGCGTTGACCGCGAAAGTGACCTCCGCGCCCTTGTGGGCGGCAAAAAGACCGCCCTGCTGACTGCCGCCTCGGGCATCAATAAGGCGGGCATTCCGACCTATCAAATTCTCGCGGAGCTGAGCGACCTCCGCCTTCTCTTTGCCCCCGAGCATGGCCTGGCCTCGGCTATGCAGGACGGAGCCTTTTCCAAAGAAGACGGCGTTCCCCACCCCGAAACAGGTGCGCGGCTCTACGATATCACCGCCCTGCGGGGAACCGACCGCCTCTCCGAGCTGCTCCGCGAGGTGGATATTGCGGTCTACGACATCCAGGACGTGGGGGCGCGGTTCTATACCTATATCTGCAACCTCACCCAACTTATGCGCACCGCCAAGGGGGCAGGGAAGCCCGTTCTGGTGCTGGATCGTCCTAATCCCATCGGCAACCGTGTCTGTGAGGGCTTACTTTTGGACGAGAGCCGCTTTGCCTCCTTTGTGGGTGAGTATGCCGTCCCCGCCCGCTATGCTCTTACCGTGGGGGAATACGCCCGCTACGTCAATGCCGAAAAGGGCATCGGGTGTGATCTCCACATCCTCGCTTGCGCAGGCTGGAAGCCCACCATGTACTTTGACGAGACCGACCTCCTCTGGGTCAACCCCTCCCCCAACATCCCCACGGTGAACTGCGCCGTCAACTACATCGGCTCCTGCATCTACGAGGCCACCAACCTGTCCGAGGGGCGCGGCACCACTCGCCCCTTCGACTGGCTGGGTGCCCCCTTCGTGGACGAGAGACGCTTGCTTCGCGACATGAACGCTGTCTGTCTCCCCGGGGTGACCTTCCGCGCCATGACCTTTACCCCCATGTTCAACAAGCACGCGGGGGCGCTCTGCCGCGGCGTGGAGATCCATATCACCGACAGGGAAGCTTACCGCCCCTTTGAGACCATGCTCCACATGTTCCGCCACTTCAAAACCTACCCCGAATTCGAGATGAAGCGGCCGGGACTCTCCCTCCGTCTGGGTCGGGATATCCTTACCGAGGACTACGATCCCGCCAAGGTGGTGGCGGATGAGGCCGAAAAACTCAAATTCTACTGTGAAATTGTTGAAAAATATCGGTTGTATCGGTGACGGATTTTGGCAAATCAAGAAAATTTCATGAAATGTGCAGAATATACTTGACAAAATGCCCGTCATGCTATATTATATACTACGGACATTCCGTAAAAACCGTTTGAGGATTTCACGGAATCATCATCATCTTCTGGAAGGAGGGATAGGAATGAGCGTATATGCTTGCGAGTTGTGCGGTTATGAATACCGTCCCGAGGTCGGTGATCCCGACAACGGCATCGAGGAGGGCACCGATTTTGAGGATCTGCCCGCCGATTGGGTTTGCCCCCTGTGCGGTGCATCCAAGGAAGACTTTGAAAAGGTCAGCGGTAGCTTTGCCGACGAGGAATAATCCACGGTAAGACATTCGCCGAGCAAGAATTTGCTGAGCAGGAATTCTGAACAGAAAAATTGCTCCGTTCCCCCGCCTATGACAAGGCATAGAGAAAACGCACCTGTGACGGGTGCGCTTTTCTTTTGGAAAATATCCGCAATACCCTTGACGAATTCCTCTTTTTATGGTATAATACAGGATGAATAAAAATGCCCAACTATGGGCTTTCCACATAGAGCGATACAGCGGCGAAAAAGAAAGACGGGTACAGGTAAGCATGGAAAAGAAAGAAGCAAAATTCTATACGGGTGCAGGCGATAAGGGGCTCACTGCCCTCACGCCGTCTTCCCAGGTCTCCAAGGCCGACGAGCGGGTAGCCGCCGTGGGCGCTGTAGAGGAGATCGTGTCGGCTCTGGGCGTGGTCAAGACCGCCACCCCCTGCCCCATCTTCCGCGGGAAGCTGGAGCGCATCCAAAAGACCCTCCGCACCCTGTCCCAGGGGCTCCGCGATCCCCGTAGCGGAAAGTTCGTCTTCTCCGCCGAGGAGATCGAATTCCTGGAGTCCGACATGGACAAGATGCTGGAGTCTGTTCCTGCCGAGTCGTTTTCCGATGCCCTGCCCGGCGGCAATAAGCAGTCCGCCTATCTGGACGTTGCCCACACCACCACCCGCCGCGCCGAGCGGGATATGATCGCCATGGATCGCCGCTACGCCGTCCCCGCTACCTTCAAGCAGTACATAAACCGCCTGTCCGACTACCTGCTGGTGGCCGCCCGCTACTCCGACTATCTGAACGACAAGGCCGAGGCCGAGAAGGCCGTTGCTCCTGCACCCGTCGCTCCTGTTGCAAATTGCGCCGCTCCTGCGACTCCTGCTGCCGCCGCTCCTGCAAGCGCTGCCGACGCCCTGGTAGCCGAGGTTCTTGCCCGTCTGGGCGGTGCCAAGGTGCTGGATCTGGATGGCGCCAAGCGCCTCATTGAGGCGGTAGAAGCCCGCGCCAAGGAGCAAGGGAAGCATGCTGTCATCGCCGTAGCCAACGCCGAGGGTAACCCCGTGGCAGTGCACGTCATGGACGGTGCCTTCCTCGTCAGCTACGAGGTGGCAGTCAAGAAGGCCTACACCGCCGTGGCGGTCAAGATGTCCACTATGGAGCTCTCCGCCCTCTGCCAGCCCGGAGGTACCTTCTACGGCCTGCAGGCCCTGGATAAGGTCATTACCTTCGGCGGCGGCATTCCCCTGTACCGCGACGGTGTCATAATCGGCGGTCTGGGTGTCAGCGGCGGCACGGGCGAGGAGGATCACGACCTGGCGCTCTACGGTGCGGCCGTATTCCAAACTCTATGATCTGACAGGCAGTATCGACCCGACGGTACTGCCTGATTTCATGAAAAACAGGAGATCTACTGTAATGATGGCCTTTCTTTCCCTCCGTTCTCCGAAGCGGTTGACGGTGTTTGCGTGCGCCATTGCACTTCTTTTGATGCTTTTTTCTGCCTGTGATACGGGCTCGTCCGGAGCTGACACGGAAACCGAGGATGCGATCGCGACTGAAGCAGAGACGACGGTCACGGGTGGTGCTACAGAAGGGACTACGGAAGCACCCGCGCCGAGTATCACGTATTCTGCGACCATCCAATATCTGTTGGATCATGAGTTGATCTCAGCCTCTGAGGTGCGATCCTACGAGGATACGCTGGCGTCCTTCCGGCTCGTAACGGTATCGGTTGCGGATCTTTTGAAACGGGGAAGCATTGATACGTTGCCGGATGATGAAGGGCAGAGCGTGTCCGTCGAGGTGTACCGGGACTGGTATTTGTATACGGCGGAGGACTATTGCAGTCTTTTCTATATGAAGACGGGACAGGAATCCACGGGGGTAGGGGTCTCTTTCGTCATACTGGATGCCGAAAGCCTGAAGGCTTGCCTGTCCGGTGCGGATGGTGCCCTTGCTGCATTGAACCGCGCGCTGGCGGATGTGACCAACCCACAGTCGGAACAGAAGCACAGCCCGGTTCTCACCGGCTATTTCAAACAGGCCATGGCGAGCGGTGCTTATGGGATCGCCGAGGCTTACGTGGAGAAGATCGCCGCTGCAGGGGACAATGGTGTGATCCCGGTGCCCCATCATTATACCACCTGCCCTGCGACCGATGCGGAGTACATCCGTGTGATCCAAGCACTTCGCTATCTGGACGAACGCCACCCGGGTCTGATGGTGTGGGAGGAGGATCGCCCGGTCGGAGTCCGCGTAGCCGATGCACAGAACCTTCACCCCTATGAAAAACAGGCGATACTGGCTCTCTATACCATGGATGTGACCTTCTGTTCCTTTGCGGCTGAAATCGCCGCCCATGCGCTGGGGTGTGATACGCAAATTATTACGGAAGTTTATGGCTACGAGCGATGCAAGATCGCGGATATGGCCCCCGGACGGTACAATGAAGCCGCCGGAACGGTTGCGCGTTGGAATAATGATTTCGGATTCTATAATCTGAACAGCACGGCGGTCAAGTCCCAAGAGCAGTACCACAACGAGTATGTGGGCGAATACGTCTCCTGAGCAACAAATCAATATTCATACGCTCATAACCAAACCGAAAAGGGTGTCCCACGGAAAATTCGTGAGACACCCTTTTGTGATTTGAAAGCTTTGGGAGCTTCAAGAACCTTTTTCAAAAAGGGTCTTGGTTGGGTTCGGGGGTCAAGCCCCCGATAAACCCCAATTTGAAGCATCCGGCTTTCAAGGCGTGTTATCCGTTACACCCGCACTTGTTGCGGTCTGCGGTGGGCAGAGGCATGGGCGCGGGGATGAATTCCGCGATGGGGAAGGCCATGGTGCGGAAGAGATCGCAGGGGTTGTCGGGGGAGGCAGAGACGCACTCCTTGTCAGGAATGACGAACTCGGTGGCGTTGATGAGATACTGGGCGGGACGAACCAGTCGTACCAGGGAGAAGATCCCCAGGGACACCACCAGGCGGCGACCGTTGCGATCATCCTTGCTGTCACCTCCGCAGGTGTCGGGGTACAGCGGGGCAGACAGGCAACCCGCGATGGACGAGGGAATATCACAGGCACAGCAGCAGCAGCACACGGGCTCGGGGCAGACGGGCTCCAGCACGCGGACGCCCAGAACGATGGGATCCACCGCCTCCACCACGGCGGTGGGGACGCTCCGTTCCTTGTAGCAGGGCTCGGGCTCGGCGCAGAAGGCAGAGCCGTCCGAGCTGGAGCGGAAGATGCTCACCGAGGAGTCGCCTCCGAAGAGCACCACCTGCTTTTCCAGCACGGCAATGCCGTCAAACTCCTGGGAGCGACCGCCGCAGAGGCAGGCCTCAAAGATGAGCTTGATGTAGAAGCGGATGTGGACGGTGTAGAAACCGCGGTTGAACTGGACGGGGTCGATGCCAATGTAGGTCCAGGCGATGCAGGCGTCCTTGACCCGCACCTGGGTGGTGTGCTCAATGATCTCCTGCCCCAGATCGGTCAGGAATACCCGCACGTTTTCAAAGCAGTCGCGGTCGCGGCAGGAATCCAGGATGCGGTTGGTCTCCACGCAGACGGTCCGTGCCTCGCCGCCCTTGCCGCACCCGTTTCCGAGGGCGGAGCAAGAAGAAAAACGGTTGTCGGACATGTTCGATACCTCCATATCGTATTGAGGGCGGGAAATGGGTATCCCGTGCCCCCTCGGTACAAGGATATGCGGCGGCGGGAAAATTTGACAGGATTTTACAGGAAAAACGGTAACGGTGGACGGTCGCGGGGTGGAGAATGGGGTTGGCGCATAGCAATAAACCCAAATGTAGCATCTCCGCATCATGCTTCTGCTTTTTTCTCTCCTATATCACCCCCTCCGGCAATAAAACTTTCTCCGGGTGTGACTTTTTACAAAAAAATCGTTGTAGGGTATTGCATTTTTGCGTGTAATGTGGTATAATAACAATACCCAAAAATACATTTTAAGATTGGAGTATAACCATGAACAAGAGCCAACTGATCAAGTCCGTCGCTGAAAAGAGCGAGCTGTCCCAGAAGCAGGTTTCCGAGGCCCTGGGCCTCATCGAAGCTACCATCATCGAGAGCCTGAAGGCCGGCGAGAAGGTTCAGCTGTCCGGCTTCGGTACCTTTGAGGTCCGTGAGCGCGCCGAGAGAAAGGGCCGCAACCCCAAGACCGGTGAGGTGGTTACCGTTCCCGCTTGCAAGTACCTCGCTTTCGTGTCTGCAAAGGCCGTGAAGGAGACCCTGAACTGATATGCGCCTGGATAAGTACCTGAAGGTAACCCGGATCATCAAGCGGCGCACCGTGGCCAACGAGGCCTGCGACGCCGCCCACGTGACCGTCAACGGCCGTCCCGCCAAGGCCTCCTACGACGTCAAGGTCGGCGACCTCATCGATATTACCTTCGGTGCCCGTACTCTGCATATCCGCGTGCTGGAGGTTCGTGAGACCGTCGGCAAAGACGCCGCCTCTACCCTCTACGAGGTCGTGGATTGACCTGCACGTCCACATACCGTCATAATCCTGCTCCTTGGTGCATAGAATCCATCAGATTCTCTCACACGGAGGCAGGATATGAACGATATGGGTGTGACACAAGCAACAAGCAGTACCGCAACGCAGAATCGGGGACACAGTCTCGTGGCCATCGACCGTTGCGAGATCACCGTCAAGGGGGTCTCGGAGGTCATCAGCTTTGACGAGGCAAACGTGCGCCTGGTCACCGTCTGCGGTATTTTGAATCTGGAAGGGGAAGGGCTCCGCATCCACGTCTTGAGCACCAAGGACGGCACGGTAGCCGTTACGGGACAGCTCAACGGCGTGCTGTACGAGGATGCCAAAGCCACCTCGGATGACCCGGGCACCCGCACCAAGGGGCGCTCTCGCCGACTTTTCGGGTGACGGCTCGGCATGAGCGGACTTGACCTCTACCTCACTCAGCGTACCCTGGCCCGCCTGTTCGTCTACGCCGCCGTAGCGGGCTTCTGCCTCGGTGGGTTGTACGACCTCCTCCGCATTCTGCGGATGCTGTTGGGGGATCACGAATCCCGGCGTGCAGGAAAGCATCCCGTCGAAACGGGGCAGGGAAGGAGACCACTGCCGTTGGCGATCCTTCTGTTTCTGGAGGATCTGCTCTTTGTGCTCACCGCCGCAGTGACCCTAATCCTGCTCTGCTACTATCTCAACGACGGACAGCTCCGTGCGCCTGCGGTGATCGGAATGGCGTGCGGCTTCTTTACCTATATTCAGACCCTCGGACGCTTGGTGATCCGCC
>JAZSBH010000029.1:0-14673 GCA_045602325.1 Eubacteriales bacterium
GTGGAGCCGGCGGTATTGCCTGCACCGTACATACCCACATAGTACTGGGGGGTGGTCTCGTACTGGATCCAACCCACACCGTCAAAGTAGACCTCGATCCAGGCGTGTGCCTGATAATCGCGGATATAGCCGCCGTAGACGAAATCGTCACGGCTGATCTTGGTAAGATCGTTGCCAATATATCCCTCCACATAGCGGACGGGAATACCCAGCTCACGGAGGATCAGGGCGGCGGAGGAAGCGAACTGCACGCAGTAGCCTTCCTTGGTATTCTGCAGGAAATTCTCCACGCCGTCCAGAGTGGGATCCACGGTGGTGAGATCGGGCGTGATGGTGTACTCACAACCCAGCTCGTCGATGATGTAGTCAATAACGTTGCGCACCAGCAGATCGCGCTGGATATACACGGAGGGATCCGAAGCATTACGGATGGCGGCCAGGGTCACGTCGGCGGGGACGTTGATGATATCCTTATGCTCGATGGTGAAGGAATCCTCCTCGGGGGTCTCGGGATCGTCGGGGACAAACTCCTCGGTGATCTTAACCTCCTCGGTATGCGCTTGCGCCTTAATGGCGGCGGCCAGCTCCTTGATATACGCGCTCTCGGACAGGTCCAGGTAGGTCTGGTAGACGAAATCACCGTAGTCCTTCTCGGTGTTGATGAATTCCATCAGGTCGGTGCGCTCCTCGTCGGTCATGCCGCGATCATATTCATCCACCAGATTCACGTCCACGGGAGTCCCGATAGAGTCCAGATACTCCGAGCCCACGTCGGTCACATTGGTGCCCACGATCTTGGAGTTCTCCATTTTCAGAGTCAGGATCCCGTAGGGGGTAGTGATGACGTAGTTGCGGTCGGCATCACGGCTGACCGAATCGGTGTCGTGATAGAAACGCCAGATGCGCTCGGTGCCGCCACGCTTATAGGTATACATGAACATGGTCATACCGTTCTTCTGTTCCTCGGTCATGAGGGTCAGATAACTGGTCACGTTCCCCTCCCCATCGGTAAAGAATCCCGATCTGGCCAGGAGGGCTTCCTTCTGGAGGTTGTAGGCCGCCTCCAGAGCCGCCTGTCTGACCACCCAATTCTCGTCGGTCATGATGGGCGCATAGGTCATGGTGGAGTAGGACAAGCCGTTTTCATGCCACTTCCGACCGGTGTACAGACCGTCGTAGTAGTTGACGAAGGTCAGCTTATGATCTGTGGTGGAGGCATACTCCATAAGCCCGTAGTTCGGGTCATAGGAGGTGGGGAAATAGGTCAGGGTGGAGGGGCTGTTGACCCTGCGTAGGCTGACCAACAGGTTTATGAAGCCGTAGGCTTGATTGCCCTTGTACTTGGTGAGCAGATTCTCTGTGTAGGTGGGATCGTCCACCAGCTCAGGCTTCATGAAGTGGTAGAAATCGTACTTCAGCTCCTCGGAGGGAGAGGAATCCTTCCCGAAAAGGGCTTGGTACTGCGCTAGGGTCTCCTCGTCCACCGCCAGCCAGGCACCGCTCTCGTAGTCGGTACCGATCCAGCCGCGCAGGTAGTAATTCATATTGTAGCGGGACTGGATGTAGAACATCTGCTTGCCCGTGAACTCCAACTGCTCCAGGGAGGTGGAGTGGGGCTCAAAGTTGTCGCTGTCGGCCTTGTATTCCAGACGGTCCAGCTCGTCGTCGTCGCCGCGGAGCAGAGCCGTCACGTAATTCCGCGCCAGCTCCATCTTCTCGTCGATGGCGTCGATGGTATTGAAATTCCCCTTGATGAGAAGCGAGGGCAGAATAATGGCAATGAGGCAGGTCAAAAGCACGGCAGCGGCGGCGTATCCGCCCATAGCGGTGCGGGATTGCTCGGTCACCCGGTCGTACGCCTTGACGGCACGAACCTGCTTCATCATGTCCCGATGGGCCTTTTTCTGCTCCTTTTTGAGCTTGGGATCGGTGATCTTCGCCTTCTTCTTACCGGCCGATTTCTTCTTGCTTCCGAAGTAATCGGTCAACTCGTCCTCCACCGTCACGGTCTTTGCACGGCGCTTTTCACGCATTTCGGCCTTGGACTTCTTGCGAGCGGCTCGGTCGGCCTGCGCCTGCTCGTACTCGGGAGGCAGTACGGGGCGGTTGTCGTCCTGGAACAGCTTCAGCTCGGTATCGTAATTCTTCAATTCCTTGCCGTGATAGAGACGGTCGTAAGCCGCCATGACCAGCATGGATGCAAAGGACACGATGACCAGGGTGATACCCAGGTTGGACTCGATGCGATTGCTGTAGATATTGAAGGTCAGGAGCACCACCAAAAGTGTGGTTGCCACGATGGCGGGAGGGATGATGCGCACCTTCTTGACAAAGCAAGCCGTGAACAGCACTGAGACCAGTACGGTCAGGAGGCACACACCCAGGATCATGAGCTCCTCGTGGGGAGTAGATGTGTTGAGGGTAACCTTATACTGAACGTAGGTCAGGTATCCCACCTTGTAGAGTCGATCGAGGGCGGCGTTATACATACTCAAAATGCCATAGAACAGGTCGATGGGCATTCTGGGATTCATGGCGATGAGCCCGCCCAGAGTACCGCCTGCCGCCAAAAGCGAGACCAGTTTTCCGATGCTTCCCAGGCGGAACGCCATACCCAGAGCCACCACCCAGAGGGCAGCCAGGAAAATGACGGCGTTGGAAACGCCAAACTCCAGCGCACTGGCAATGAAGATCACCAGTCCCGCCGCCGCCAGCCAGATAACCAACGCACGGCAAATGAGTCCGCCGTAGCGGAAGAGCTTACCCCGTCCCGCTTTATCGGGGGGGCAGACGATGGGGCGTTTATGAATGGGAAGAATTGCGTTCTTGGCGGCCTTTTTGGCCGCGCGGCGCTCCGCGCGGCGTTCAGCGCGGCGCCCTGCGCGGGTCAGCTTTTCCTTCTTTTTCTTTTGGTTCTTTAGGGTCTTTACGTCCGCGAAGTCGGCGGTTTGCTTACGTTGCTTCATGAGTATTGCCTCCTTCGGGTTGGGTGACGTTAAAGGCGCCCGCGGTCAGAGACAGACCGTTGGCGGCGAGCTGCTCGCGGCAGCCCTCCAGGTAGTTGGCGCGGTCGCGGGGATAGCGGAAGCGCTCCTCGGGATTGTAGAGCACCACCTCGGCAGAGCCAAAGCTTCCCGCATCCGACACGCCGGGCAGGCTGCACAGATCGGTCAGCATGGCGGTATCCATGGTGGAGACCACGAACATCTGCTTGGCGCTCTGGATGTCGCTGACCATAGCAGTCAGGGAGGTAACCTTACGCTCGGGGGCGCAAAGGGGAGCGGTGGCGAACAGGTGGTAGATGTTCTCAAACTCGTCAGCGCCGCGCAAGGGATAGCCGAACACACCCGTATCCGAGCGGCGGTCGAACCAGAGCAGGAGCACCTCGTGCCCCTTCCGAAGCTCAGCCAGCACCGAAGCGATGGTCAGCTCCACCACGCCGTCAGCCAGATATTCGTTCATATCCTCGTAGAAGGCGGGCTTAGCCAGCTCGTGGACATCCACGGACTCAACGGGAGCAGCCTCGGCGGCGGCATGGATGGCCGCATTGATGGCGGCATCTGTCGCACCGTTCTTTTCGTCAAGGCTCTCGGCTACTGCGGCACGCTGGTCAAGGCGAGCCTGCAGGGCCTCGTCGGAGATGGCATGGGTATCCTTATTCTCCTTGATCCGCTTGCTCTTCTTGCGAAGATCGGCGTCCGCCTTGGCCTTTTCCTTGCGGGCTTTCTTGGCCGCCTTACGCTCGGCGGGGGTGAGCTTCTTTTTCTTACCCTTGCCGTCAGCCTCAGCCTCCCCATTGGTCTTCTTCCCGGTCGGCTCATCGGGGAAATGGGGGGTCAGGTCACAGAACACCACGGTCTGATTGGACGTACCCGTGTTGTAGTCCTTGACGATAAAGGTCTCGGACTTGGAGGACAGCTTCCAGTGGATGGATTTCAGGGAGTCACCGTTGCGGTAGTCGCGGATGTCGCTGACCTCCAGCTTATCCACCACCAGAGGAGAACGAACCGTGCGCGCGGTATCATCGGACACTGAATGGGCAGAAGTTTCGTCCAGGGTCAGGCGGCGGGGGAGCACGTAGACGGTGGTCAGATTATCCATGTCCACGCGGACGCGGAAAAGGCGGAAGAAATCGTAGACGTAGAAGCACTGCACACCGATGTCGTAGGTACCGCGGAAGCGGAAGGACACGGTGTTCTTCATGTGGTAGCTGGTCAAGGGTGCCATGGACAGACGCACCGTCCGCTCGGTACAGCGCACCGAGTTGGACTGGGGGATGGACACTTGGGCGTCGATGAAGGGCAGTGCCAAAGGAGAGTGGTTATCGATGCGGAATTCATAGGTATAGGGGGTATTCTTCTCGGTGGTGACCGAATCCGAGATCATGCTCACCGTGAGAGCGTTCTTGGCCAACAGCACGTAGATCAGCAACACGAAGGGCAGAATAAAGATGAACCAGAAGAAGATATTGGACACCTTACTCAGCAACGCCTGGGTGAACACTAGGGCTACGATGAACAGCACGATGTAGGAAGAGAAACGAGGGGTGACCGTAAAGGTTGGTTCGTCACGGTCGGGTGCCGCAGCTCCCTTCTTCTTGCTGATCTTGCGGACAATGCGGTGGATCAGCCGCGCCAACGCACCCAGAGGGATCACCAGGATCTGTCGGAGAGACAGCTCCTCGGACACCTCCTCAGCCTCGGTCTTGGAGAAGACCGCCAGGTACAGCATGACGTGGAGTGCCATCACCGCAAAAGCGGCGATCAGCAGAACCAGAGGCATGGCCGTGGCCGTACTGACCAGATAGCCGTCCTCGACCATTTCGGTATATTGGGACATACCGTCGGAAAGGATCCCCGCCACAACGGGGGTCAAGCCGAAGGCCAACGCCCCGCCGCCAAGAGTGATCCCCAAAGGCAGATAGAGACGGCGCGCGGTGATCCGGCTGAATTTCTTGTAGTTAGGGGCAAACAACGTGATCGCAAGGGCAAGACCGACGAGGGTCGCCAGCCAGCCCAGACCTTCGGCGAAGAAGAGCACCTTCAAGACCGCTCCGTCATCCTTGAACTCCTTGAGAGCCAACAGTTGATCGATGCCGTCGGGATGCCCACCCAGGAAGTACCCCATCAGGTCGTAGCCTGATGCGGTGTGCTCCAGGAAGGGGATCTCCTCCAGAAGGATGGTCAAATTGGCCCCCGGGAAAGCGGCAGCTACCAGCGTAAAGACCAAAAGGAGCAGACACAGACCGCCCATGAGGGGCTTGGCATTTTTCTTCATCCAATCCCACAGGGGAAGGTTGAGCTTCTTTTTTTTCTTGACAAAGGAGTGTCCGCAGGCCGTACAGGTCTTGGTTCCCACGGGCATGACGGCGCGGCAATCGGGGCAACGGATGCCCAGCGTCACGCCGCAATTCATACAGTAGGTGCGATCCGCCGCCACATATTTCCCACATTGGGGACATTGTTTCATAGGTTCCATGGGCGACTCCTATGGATTTACGCGCGTTCCGAGCGCTTACCCTTGTAGGGGACTTCGGTGGTACGCAGGATCTCGGTGAGGACGTCCTGAGTGGTCTGGTGCGCCAGCTTAGCCTCCTGACGGAGCATGAGACGGTGGGCGATGGCGGAACGGAACAGACCGGCAATATCATCGGGCAGGACGTAGTCGCGGCCACGCAGGAAGGCGTATGCCTGTGCCAGGTGGACGAGGGCTACGGATGCACGGGGAGATGCGCCCAGAGACAGGGCGGGGTGCTTGCGGGTAGCAGTGATGAGGGTGACGATGTAGGTATAGAGCTCGTCGTCGATGTGAACGGTGGTGACCATCTCACGGATGGCGCGGAGCTCGTCACGGGTCAGTACCGGCTTCACGTTCTTAAGGGGGTTCTCACCCTTACGAGCCTTGATGATGTTGATCTCCTCAGCGGGAGCGGGATAGCCCATACTGATCTTGAGGGCAAAACGGTCCAGCTGTGCCTCGGGCAGGGGATAGGTACCCACGTAGCCCGCAGGGTTCTGGGTGGCGATGACCATAAAGGGATCGGGAATATTCATGGTGTTGCCGTCCACGGTGACCTTCCCCTCTTCCATGGCCTCCAGAAGAGCAGACTGAGTCTTGGGGGAGGCGCGGTTGATCTCATCGGCCAGGAGCAGGTTACACATGACCAGACCCTCGCGGAACTCAAAGTTCTCCTTTTGACGGTTATAGATATGGAAGCCCGTGATGTCGGATGCCATGACGTCGGGGGTAAACTGGGCGCGCTTGAAGTCCAGACCCGTAACGCGTGCCAGGGTGGAGGCCAGGGTGGTCTTACCCGTGCCGGGGACGTCCTCAATGAGGACGTGAGCACCTGCCAGCATGGCGGTCAGGAGCTGGAGCACCTCGGTGCGCTTGCCCACCACCACCTTCTCCACCTCGTCGGCGGCGGCGATCATCTTCTTATGGGCGGCGGCCATTTCGGGGGACATTTTGACCTCATGGGCTTTATCAGCCTTGGCGGTCTCGGGGGCAGTCCTCGCAGAGGACATCTTCTCGGTTTCGTTGCTCATGGTTGGGTTCCCTTTCTTTATGTAGTCTTTCGTTTGAATCGCGGTCAATATCCACGTTGTATAAATATACACTTTACTATTATACCATAAAAAATTCAATTACGCAAGATGCAAACGGGGGCGTTTGACATTTTCGGCAGGGAGGTCTCAAATTGTTTACATTTTCGGGGGAAATCCGACCATTGATGGAGGAGAGATTTATCCGTCATACCGCCGAAAATCCTTAAATCGTCTTGACAAATCGCCCTTTCTAATGCTATAATGAATCATCATGGGGATCTTTTCCCCCAATGGAGGAAATCATTATGAATAAGGCCCGTATCCTCGCAGCTCTCCTCGCTCTCACCATGCTGGTCGGCAGCTTTGCCGCCTGTGGAACTCCCGTGGAGGAGCCATCCGTGACAGAAAGCAATACAGTCGGTGTTGCTGTGACCGAAACCGAAGCCGTGACCGAGCTCACCGACGATCTGCCCGACGACCTGAACTACGGCGGAGACAAGATCGTCATTCTCAGCCGCTACCGCGAGGGGTGGACTGCCGGCGAGATCGCCGTACCGGAGCTCATCAGTGACCCTGTCAACGATGCTGTCTTTGAGCGCAACAAGGCTGTCGAGGAACGGCTCGGCGTGGAGATCGTCAGTATCGAGGAGCCCGGTGACAGTGCCTACATCGTGACCGATAAGGCCTCCACTGCGGTCCATGCCGGCTCTCACGAGTATGACATACTGGCCGCCGCCTGCTACGTGGCCGTCAACGAGAGTCTCAACGGTATTTTTGCGGATATGCGGCAGTCTCTCTACATTGACTTCGACAAGCCCTGGTGGTCCCAGGGTTACAACGAGGTGGTGGAATACCAGGGCGCCCAGTTCTGCGGACTCAGCTCGGCTCTTCTGTCCCAGTACCGTTTCGCCTTCGTGACCCTGTTCAACAAGGATCTCTTTACAAACGTAGGTCAGCCCTTCCTTTACGAGGAGGTGGAGAACGGCACCTGGACTCTGGATAAGCAGATCTCCCTGATCCCTATTTTCCACAAGGATAACGGCAACGGCGTCCAGGACGAGGATGACGACATCTACGGTCTGGTCTCCTGCGACTACGTCAGCACCGATCCCTACTGGAGCTCCTGCATGGTGGATATCATCAAGAAGAACGCCGACGGAGATTATGAATTCGTCTTTGATTCGGGCAAGCTCCACGACGTCTGCGAGAAGGTTCTGACTCTCTTCTATGAGACAGACAATGGCACGTACGACTACAAGATGGAGACCGAGAACACCGAGCAGTACAAGATCCGGGATATGTTCGCCCGCGGAGGTGCCGCCATGGCGACCATTCGTATTCTGGAGTTGGAAAACGATGCCATCCGCGGCATGGAGCAGGAGTTCGGTGTGGTTCCCATGCCTAAATACGACGAGAATCAGAAGGAGTACCGCACGCTGCTCCACGACCAGTTCACGGTTCTCTCGATCCTCACTACGGTGGATGACGAACGGCTCGACGAGGTAGGCGCTGTACTGGAGGCCATGGCCTCCATCAGCTACAAGACGGTTCGTCCTGCCTATTACGAGACCACTCTGCGTACCCAAATTGCCAAGGATCCTCAGTCAGCCGAGATGTTCGACATCATCATCGACAACATCTACATTGATGCAGGGATCATCTACACCAAGGCGCTTGAGACCTTTCACGACAAGTTCCGCAGAATCATAGGCTCCAAGGAAAACACGGTGGTTTCCGAATACAAGAAGGTCTCCATCACAGCCCAAAAGGCGCTGAATACCATGAGCCGACGCTTGGAGCGTGTCATAAACGGCCAATAACGTGTCTACGCAAAGCCTCACCAAGGGTGGGGCTTTCGTTTATCAAAAAAGGTAAATCGGTTATTGGGAGAAAAAGCCAAATATCCTTGACAACCCACCTCCATTTATGGTATAATGAATCATCAAGGTAAGTCTATTTACCAACACTGGAGGAAAGATTATGAACAAGACCCGTTTTATGGCGGCACTCCTTGCGTCCCTCATGCTGCTGGGTACCTTTGCATCCTGTGGCGAGGTGGTTGAGACTCCCGAGTCCACTCCCGTCGGCACCCAAGCCGATGCTGCCGTTACCGAAGTCGAAACCGAGCTGACCGACGCTCTGCCCGACAATCTGAATTACGGAGACGATGAGATCACCATCATCAGCCGCTACCGCGAGGGCTGGACCTCGGGTGAGATCGCCGTTCCCGAGCTGAAGGGCGAAGACGTCAACGACGCCGTTTACGAGCGAAACAAGGCCGTGGAGGAGCGCCTCGGAGTCAAGATCATCAGCATTGAAGAGAACAACAACGACCCCGGTGTGGTGACCAACAAGGTAGCCACGGCCGTCAAGGCAGGCACCCACGAGTACGACATCATGGCGGCCGCCTGCTACATGGCGGTCAACGAGTCCCTCAACGGTACCTTTGCCGACCTGCGCCAGACCGAGTATCTGGACTTTGAGAAACCTTGGTGGTCCCAGGGCTTCAACGAGGTAGTGGAATATCACGGTGCCCAGTACGCGGTCACCGGCTCCATGCTCCTGTCCATGTATCGCTTCGCCTTCGTAACCGTTTTCAACAAGGATCTGTTCACCAACGCCAACCAGACCTTCCTCTACGAGTACGTGGAGAACGGCACCTGGACCCTGGATAAGCAGATCGAGCTGGTCCCCCTGTTCCATCAGGACAACGGTAACGGCAAGCAGGACGAGGAGGGCGACATCTACGGCCTCATCAGCAACGACTACATCAGCGTAGACCCCTACTGGAGTGCCTGCATGGTGGATATCATCCAGAAGAATAACGACGGCGACTACGAGCTGGTCTTTGATTCGGGCAAGCTCCACGACGTGGCCGAAAAGACCATCCATCTCTTCTACAACACCGACGACGCCATGTACAACATCAAGCACTACGGTCTGGATGACGAGCAGAACGACATCCGCGATATGTTCTCCGAGGGCTTGGGCGCTATGGCTACCCTCCGCATCATGGAGCTGGAGAACGGCTCCATCCGAAACATGGAGCAGAAGTTCGGCGTGGTTCCCATGCCCAAGTACGACGAGGCACAGAACGGCTACCGCACCTTGCTCCACGACCAGTTCACGGTTATCTGCATTCCCACCACCGTCACGGATGAGCGTCTCGACGAAATGAGTGCCGTGCTGGAAGCTCTGAGCTCCATGAGCTACAAGACCGTCAAGCCCGCCTACTACGAGACCACCCTGCGTACCAAGATCGCCCAGGATCCCCAATCCGCGGAAATGATGGATGTTATCATCGACAATATCTACATTGATGCCGGCATCATTTATACCAACGCGCTCTCCAGCTTCCATGACAAATTCCGTCAGATCATGGGAACCGGCAAGAATAGCGTGACCTCCCAGTACAAGTCGGTATCCAGAATGGCCGCCAAGTCTCTGATCCGAATGATCGAGAAGCTGGATACGATCGTAGACGGCGAATAATTCCCTCCCTCCCCGCACACTCAAGGCGGCTCACACTTTCGTGAGCCGCCTTTTTTAAGCCATATAGCATAAACCATCCTACCTGTATCTGTGCATTATCACAATTTTTTGAAAACCCTATTGACAAACCCCTCGCCATGGTGTATCATTGGATTAACACAATAGAACAGGAGGTGTATCCCCGTGGCCTGGCACTTTACGTCCCGAGCCCCCGTGTATCTGCAGATCGTCAGCCGTATCCGCGCCGATATTCTCAGCGGGGTATACAAAGCCGACGAACAGATCCCGTCCGTACGGCAACTGGCCTTTGAGGCCGGCGTCAACCCCAACACCATGCAGAGAGCCTTCGCAGCACTGGAGGCCGAACAGTTATTCGTCACCCGCGGCACGGTAGGACGTTTCATTACCACCGACACCGCCGTGCTGGACAAAGCCCGCGAGACCCTGCGTCGCGAGACCGTCGCTCGCCTCGTGGAGGAGGCGCAGACGGTGGGCATGAACCCCGGCGAGCTGATCGAGGCGATCCGTACTTACGTCCAAGACCATCCCCATTCCGATACCGACACGAAAGGAGTGAATCCCCTATGAGCACACCCGTTCTCACCTGTACCAACCTCAACAAGAGCTACACCGCAGGAAAGCCGGTTCTGCATAACCTGAACATTTCCCTGTCGGGCGGCAAGATCGTGGGACTTTTGGGTCCCAACGGCTGTGGTAAGTCCACCCTGCTCAAGCTGATCTCGGGCATCCTGGTACCCGACAGTGGTTCCATCGAGATCTGCGGCGTCCCCCAAAGCGAGGAGACCAACGCCTATATCTCCTACCTCCCCGAGCGCACCTACTTCAATTCCTGGATGCGCGTGGAGGAGCTCATCACCTATTTCCGCGAGTTCTTCCCCGACTTCGACGAGACCTGCGCTCGCAAAATGCTGGCAGACCTCTCCATTGACACGACTATGAAACTCCGTTCCCTTTCCAAAGGCAACAAGGAGAAGGTACAGCTGGTGCTGGTCATGTCCCGCAAAGCCAAGCTCTACCTCTTGGATGAGCCCATCGGCGGCGTTGACCCCGCGGCCAGAGATTACATCCTCTCCACCATCATCGGCAATTACAGTCCCGACGCCGCCGTCATCATCACCACCCACCTGATCTACGACATAGAACCCGTACTGGATGAATTCGCCTTCATGGGCTACGGTGGGCAGATCCTGCTCTCCGGCATCGCCGATGAGGTGCGTGAGGAACGGGGCAAGACTTTGGACGAATTGTTCCGGGAGGTATTCAAATGCTCAAGAAATGCTTAAAATACGACCTACAGGCTATCGGCCGCATCTGGTGGATACTGGGCGTGTCCATGATGGGTGCATCGCTGGTGATTGCTTTGGGTTTCCGTGTCTTCTTCCAGGCGATCGTATCGCCCGATGCCGACGGCTTTTTATCCGTCCTTGCCGTCTTTGGCATGCTGGTTGCCATCCCCTGTATCATCGCTATGTTCGCAGGACTGACCGTCAGCGTGATCCTGGTCTACTGGCGAACCTACACCCATTTCTATACCGACGAAGGCTACCTGACCTTCACCCTGCCCGTGAAGCGCTCGACCCTGTATCTCTCCAAGGTACTGACCGCCACAATCGTCGAAACCGCTACCATGCTGATCTTTATTTTGGGAATCGGCCTCATTCTGCTTATTGCACCGCCCACCACGGGCGGCGGGATCATCAATCCCATGATATACAACGGCATCGGCACCTTACTTGCAAGCGCGTGGGAGGGCGTGGGGGCTTGGCTCCTCGTTTGGATCGTCGCCTTTATTCCCGTATTGTTTTTACTCCAGCTTTCCGCATCGGGACTTGTATTCCTGTGCATGACCATCGGCTCGGTGATCGCCAAGAAGCACAAGTTACTTGCCGCCATCGGTATCTATTACGGCTTCACGGCAGTGGTCTCCTTCGTCAGTCAATTTATTTCCTATTTCCTGTCAGCGGGGATCATCAGCGTGATCATGACTGCCATCCGAGGCGGCACTGTCATTATGGGTATCACCATCACCTCTGTCATTCTGATTGCAGGACTTCTCATTGCCTGTATCGCCGCAGTCCTGCATTTCATCACGGTTCATCTGCTTGAGAAGAAGCTCAACCTAGCGTAAAGCGTTAAGGAGGATAAGACTATGAAACATACTGAAAAATACACGTTCATCCTTCGCTCGCTGACCCTGTTGCTCGCCCTGGCGCTGATGCTCGGCTGTGCTTCCTTGACCGCCTTTGCCCAAGACGAGGCCGATACCGAGGCCAGTCCCTACGTGACCTGGACCCATAGCGGCCCTCTCAAGGGCTATGATCCCACCACGGAGAAGACCTATTCCTACAGTGTCGTCCAGAGTATCTCGTCGCGCCTTCGCTTCATGCCCGATCGCTATTATCAATATGCCAATCCCGCCAATATGCTGGATACGGACTATACCGTCACGGCACCCTACCATTTTTCGGAATTTCTTTTATTGGATGACGGCACCCTGATGGCCACCAACAGCGGCAAGAAAACCTTGACCAATCTTCCCACCTACCGCGGCGGCTTCACCAGCTACCGTCTGGTGGACGGCTCCATGTACAGTACAGTCAGCGAGGATTCTTTCCGCCGGATCGCCAACACCTACGGCAAACAACGGCAAGAGCACACCCTCTTCTCCCTGCGCGAAGCCACCTACTATACCGTTCTGGGCTTTGACGAGGACGGTTGGTTCGGCGTTCCCGTAGCCTTCATCTTTGAAATGGAGGACGGACTCTACTACGCCGACGCAACCCGCCTCACCGATGACTGCTTCGACGAGGAAGGCGGTCTGCGTCCCAAGAGCGGTGTGACGCTGGGGCTTTACCCACTTGACGAGGAGGTCACCGACGAGGCTTACGATCTGATCAAGGAAATCTCCTTCCAGATCCCCACCTACACCTATGAGGACGGTTCCTCCATGCTGGGCGACCTCCTGGGCACCCCCGATTCTGCCACGACGGGTATGATGTACGCCACAGTCATCACCCTGGGGCTTGTGCTCCCCATCGCCCCCATCACCCTGGGTCTGTGCCTGCCCCACTCCAAAAAGATGGGGTATAAGAAGCGCTGGTATCTTCTGACCGCCATGGGCGGTGCCTGGTTCTTACTGGGTCTGCTCGTGCTGATTTTGACGGTTGTCTCTCTGTGATCCAAGCTTATTTTTCCCGCAAAAGCGCCCCTTGCCTGTTGGCAAGGGGCGTAACTTTATGGGATTGATTCATTCACATCCAAAGGCCAAACAGTACCGTGCCCGGTCATCGTTGTCGGTCCACTCAAATTCATGGGTGAAAACAATCACCCAATCCAAGGTGGTATCAAACACATACAGCTCCTCGGGAAGGGTCAATTCCACGGATGACTCGGTGAAAATACGGGATGACTCATTCCATTCGTATTCGATGCGGTCGGCCAATTCTCGCGGGTCAACTACGGCCACGTAATCGTAGATCCTACGACCTTTATATAGCAGACCGCCCGCCTTACCCGACGCGTCGGATTCCGACAGAAACAGCACCTTCCCCTGCCGCTGTCGCAAAAGAGTCAGGGCACGGTCAAAGTCTGTCTCCCATTCATGGGACATTTTATCCCACAGAAGGGCTATTTCATACCAACGGTCAAAGCTAATCAATTTTTCCGTATGATGAACCCAATCGGGATACGCAATGGCAAATTCTTCTTTATCCAGCACAAAAGCCTCGATGAAATCCCGCCGCATGACCTCGGGCAGGACGAACAACTCCATCTTCATGGATTGCCTCACTTGACCATGCCGTAGCCGCCTGCGTACTTACTGACCTCGGAAACGGCGACGAACACCTTGTTATCGCAGGACTTGCGGATCTCCCGAAGGGCCTTGGGGGTCTCCTTGCGGGGGAGGACAATGAAGATCATGTTCATCTTTTCCTTGGAGCCCTGACCCTCAAAGACGGTGTAGCCGCGGCCGTTTTCCTTGAGGTAGGCAGTGATCTTGGCGGTGCTCTCGTCGGAAGCGATCAGCTCCAGGTTGGAGGTGCCAAGGGCGATCTTGCTCTCCAGGGTGGAGCCCAGAAACAGACCCGTGGCGTAGCCCGCGCAGTAGAAGACCAGAAGCAGGAGGTTATCGCCCAGGGTGCCGATGAGGGTGGAAATGACCAGCCCCCAGATGGTACACTCGATAAAGCCCAAACCGGCAGCCTTGAGGCGCTGACCCTTGACCATCATACAGGTCTTGAGGGACTGGATGGTGATCTCCACGATCTTGGCGGCGCAGACCAGAAGACAGACGAGGATGGGGGAAACGCCGCGGAGGGTTTCGAGAAATTCGGACATGGGGGTTACTCCTTATATAATGTTTTTATTTAGCCGATTGCATAATTAGAATAATTGCAGTTTGGCGGTGGGCACTTTCTATGAGGCCCCCTCCGGGAGGGTAGCGAAGCGGCGACACGGTAGTGAATGACTGCCAGTGGCAGTCAGAGCCGTGTCGTGACCGACCCGAAGGGAGACCTCCCGCGCAGCGGTGGGGGAGCCCGCGTGCATAGAGTAAAAAGCTTTTTCCCGATAAAGAGAATTAGGCTTTTAACTCGCGCACTCTCCCTCAGTC
>JAZSBH010000030.1:0-6223 GCA_045602325.1 Eubacteriales bacterium
GGGCCGCGTGCGGTCTCCTGGTTGTTGGCGGCGTAGTGCTTGAGGCAAGCCCCCGCGCCGGTGGATTGCATACCCTCCACGTAGGCCGAGGACATGAGACCCGTGAGGATGGGATCCTCGGAGCAATACTCAAAGTTACGGCCGCAGAGGACGTTCTTCTGGATGTTCATGCCGGGGCCCAGGACGATGTCAATGCCCAGGGCGAGGGAGTCCTCGCCGATGGCCTGACCCACGGTGTAAATGAGAGCCTCGTCCCAAGAGGCAGACAGATTGTGCACCGAGGGATACCACACCGAGATGTTGTAGCGCACCCCTGCGGGGCCGTCGTTGACCGTGATGGAGGGAACGCCCAGGCGGTCGATGGGGTAGGTGCCGCCCGAAGCCCCCTGCTTTACGGGGTTTTGGACGCCCGTGACCATGTGGGCCTTCTCGTCGTCGGTCATGGCGGCGACCACACAGCGCACGCCGTCAAGGGTGAGCTGGGGGAGGCGGTTTTTCAGCTTCAGGGTGAGCTCGTCCAGAGCTTCCCCGTCGGGGGCTGTGACGGCACCCGAGAGGGTCAGCTCGCCCGTGATTCGGTCGGCGGGGCAGTCGAAGGTCACAGACCCCTCGCCGGGGACGGCGAAGGCGGCCTCCGAGATGGTGCCGCTTTTATCGGACAGGGTGAGCTTGGCGTTGCCCGTCAGTCCTGCCTCCTTGACCTCCACGGTATAGGTGAGGGTCACCTTGCCCCCCTCGGCCGTGAGGGTGTGGGCGATGAGGTCCATGCGATCCCCCATGGCGGGGACGGCGGGCTGGGTTTCGGGCTCGGTGTCGGCGGGAGCCGTGTCCGCAGGGGTGGATTCGGCGGCGGTTCCGTCGGCGGTATCCGCAGTTTCGGCAGGATCCGTAACCGAGGCGGCGGTGTCGGGATCCGTGACGGCGGGCGGGGTATTGCTCTGACAGCCCACGGCAACAAGGAGGATGACCGTAAGGAGGGCGGTGAAGATGATGAGCTTGCGTTTCATAGTGGGGGTCTCCTTTGTAAATGAGAGAAAAATGTAAATTGGGATTTATAGGAGAGCGAAAGAGCGCCCGGGGAAAAACTTCTTGAAAGAAGTTTTTCCCCAAACCCCTTTTCAAGAACTTTCAAAAAGATATTGATAAATAACTCTTTTTGATAGTTTTAGGAAGTGCAGAAACCCTTTTTCAAAAGGGTTTCTGGCGGGGTGCAGGGGCGGAGCCCCGCCTCGATAAACCCAAATTTGAAATCAAAAGCGGAACGCGGCACAAGGCTCACGTCCCGCTTGGGGTTACTGACTCCGCTTGCGGTTGACCAGCTGGAGCTCGCCCACCATGGCGTCGGTGATCTCGTCCACGCCCAGCTTACCGGCGTAGCGAGCCTTGTTGTAGGCGGCGAAGAGAGCCTTTTCGTCATCCTCCAGGGCAACCTCCCGTCCGATCTCGGCGGGGGTCATGGAGCGCTTCATGAAGTAGCCGCCCTTGATGCGGCGGATCATGTAGTCGATGAAAATGAAGCGGACACGGGCAGCGTTGTCGGTCTGCTCCACCCACTTGAGCTCGTTCTTCAGCTTCTTCTTGGTCTTTTTGACCTTCTCGCTGTCGTCAAAGACAAAGGTACGCTCGTCGCGGCCACCCAGACGGTTGCGGCGGGAGAGGTCGATACCGATGGAGAGAAGCAGCTTGTTGACTGCCTTGACCAGGGGCGCGGCCAGCTTTTGGGCGAAGCGCACGGCGGCCTTCCCCAGCTTTTTCCGCATACTGGCGGTGAGCATACGCAGGAAGGCGCGGATACCCATGGCAACGAAGACAATGGCCAGGAGCACCGTGATGGCGCGGATGGTGTTCTGGTTGGCGACGAAGAAAGCCCCTTCCAGATTGGGCACCACGATGGAGGCGTAGAGATCGGCGATGAGGAGCAGCATCCAGATGATGAACTCCACCATACGGCGCTTATCAATGTTGCGCCAGACCTCCAGCACGGTATTGTGGGTCTCGTCGTCGATGACGCGGCGCTTACGTGGCTTGACCGTCTCCTCGGTGTTCTCAGCCTTGGCGGATTTTCCGTCGGCGGCTTTTCCGTCGGCGGATTTGCCCTTGACGCGCACCACCTCGTCTCCGCCCTGATCGGCGGCGGGCTTTTCCTTCTTTTTCTTCTCCTTGGGACGGAGCTTGGCGGCCTGCTTGCGGCAGGCTACCGCCTGCTGGGCGGCGTCGGAGTAGACCGCGATCTTCTCGAACATCTCGGCGGCTTCCTCGAACTCCGAGAAGACGTGACCCGTTTGCATGAGGTGCAGAGCCTCGTTGTACATCCGATCGAAGTAATACTTCTCAAAGCGCTCGATGAGCTCGCGGGTGTTCTTGAAGCCCTTGATGGATTTGAGCAGCTCCACGCCTTCGCCCAGCTCCTCGGTGGTGGCGTCGGAGTTGGAGAGCAGAGCCATCGCCTCCTCGTAGGTCAGGGCGTTGGCCTTGATGGTGTAGACACGCATGACCTCGCGGGCATCCTGGTAATCCTGGATGATCTGCATGATGCGGGCGGCCTCGCGGTACTCCTCGGCGGTGGTCTCGGGTCCCTTGGTGCGGATGGTGTCGGTGATCTCGCGGTAGGCAGGGGCGGAGGCGGCCTTGACACACTGGTCGTACTTCTTAGCCGAGTCCTTATAGGTGTCCAGAGCGCGGAATTCCTCGGCCAGAGACAGGTAGTCCTTCCAGTTTGAGACCTGGGCGAACTTGTAGGCGGCGGCGGTATAGCGAGCATTGAGCTCGCTTTCGGTCAGTTTGGTATACTTATCAGCGGCCATCGTCGTCGTCCTCCCCTTCCAGAATGATGGTCTGCACCGAGTTACCGAACTGCTCCAGCGTGGTAATGCGATCCAGCACGTCCTCGTTGTTATCGAAGGCGATGATGATGACCTCGGTGTCCCGCATACCCTCGCGGATATCCGCCTCCAGGAGGGAGGCGAAGGAGGCACCATCGGTGGGATTCATCCGCGCCATTTCCTTCATGATGGCGATGAGCTGAGCGTCCGAGCTTTCGCAGGGGAAGCGGGTGGACATCTCACCGTCGATGGCTTTACAGTTGGCGGCAAAGCCCACGGCAAAACCGCCGTAGATGGCGTCGCGGATGAGGGCGGCACAGAAGGACAGACCCCGCTCGGCGCGGCGATTGTACTCCTTACCGTCGATCTTACTGCCCATGGGCAGGTGGAAGTCCATGTAGATCATGAGCTTACGGGAGGCGCAGTAATCTCTGGCGTTGACCTTCAGGGGGGAGCCCGAAAAGCCGGTCATGGGCACCTTGGCCGAGGCCTTGAAGTTGATCTGGGACACCGAGTCACCGAAACGGTAGTCCCGGATGCCCGCCAGGGAGAAGGGATCCGAGAACAGGGGGCGGTTGGACACGAAATCACCCTGCATCCGTCCCACGGCGATGGTGGGGAGATTGAGGGGAATGGCCTTGGGATAGACGTACAGCTCGGTGGGAGCCTCCATGGGGATGGGGCCCTTCTTGGCGTAGATGGTGGCGATCTGAAGCTTATAGTGGCCTCTCTGCTTGGCGGTAATACGGTGGTGGCGCTTGATCTGCATGTAGGGCCAGAGGTTGAAGCGGGAGATGCAGTACTGCATGGTGCTCTTTCCGTCCGACTCGTATTCCTCCAGCTCCAGCTCGTTGAAGAAGTAGGACTCCACGTCCACGCCGAGCAGGGGGAAGAAGCCGGGGTTACGGATGACCTCAATGAGCTCCACCTCCTCGCCCTCGTAGACGCCCTCCTCGGAAAAGTGCCGCTCGTAGATGATGCGGCTGAGGCGTGCGGCACGCATGGAGCCGTAGATCCGGAGAAGGATCCACAGAACCAGGAGCACCACGAGGATAGCGACCAGAGCATAGAAGAAGGGGGAGGTGATGAAGTTGAGGATGCCGTTGATGACCGCCTCCGCGCCCGTACCGACCACCGATCCGCCCGACAGGAGGGCAAGGACAGGTATGTAGGTGTAGGGCATATCAGCGCTCCTCAAATACGGCTTCGGTGGGCACCGTGACCATGCCGAGGATATCCTCGATGATCTCAAAGGCGGCGTTCTTCTTGATGCGGGCGGCGTTCTCCAGAGTGAGACGGTGATCCAGCACGGGGTGGGCGGCGCGCTTGACGTCGTCGGGGGTGACGTAGTTGCGGCCTGCAATGGCGGCGTAGCCCTTGGCGGCCTTCATGAGGGAGAGGGCACCGCGGGGGGAGACGCCCAGGAGCACCTTGGGATAGGAGCGGGTCTTCTCCACGATGGAGGTGATGTAGCCCATCATCTCACGGCAGATGTAGACCTTGGGGAGCTCCTGAATGGCGGTGACCAGCTCGGCGGCGGTGACCACGGGCCGGAGGGTCTCCAGGGGGGAGAACTTGTCGAAGCGGGCGAGGATATCCACGCCCTCGGAGTGGTTGGGGTAGTCCATCTTACCCTTCATGAGGAAGCGGTCCAGCTGTGCCTCGGGCAGGGGGAAGGTACCCATGGACTCCACGGGGTTCTGGGTAGCGATGACCATGAAGGGCTGGGCCAGCTTGAAGGTCTTGCCGTCGATGGTGGCCTGGATCTCCTCCATACACTCCAGAAGACCCGACTGGGTCTTGGGGGTAGCGCGGTTGATCTCATCGGCCAGGACGATGTTGGCGAAGATGGGGCCGGGGACGAACTCGAACTCGGATTTCTTCATATTAAAGAAGTTGACGCCGGTGATGTCGGAGGGGAGCAGGTCGGGGGTGAACTGGATACGCTTATATTCGCAGGACACCGAGGCCGCCAGGGACTTGATGAGGACGGTCTTACCCGTACCGGGGACGTCCTCCAGAAGGACGTGGCCTCCGCAGAGCATGGAGACGATGAGCATATCGATGGTGTCAGACTTACCGACGATGACCTTGCCGATATTGTCTTTGATCTTTTCGTAAACTTCTGTGATGTGGGCGGAGATCTGGGTGGACATGGATTGTTTTCCTCTTTTCTATAGAATGGGGGATATAGATATACCATTTTATTGTACTCTTTTTCAGGGAATTTGTCAAGAGGAAGCGGGGATTTTCTACGTTTTGCACGAAAGAGAGGAGGTGATTTTGGAAGGTTCAAATTTGGGTTTGGCGGGGGGCGGGGAGATCTTTCTGTACTTTTCTTTCCATGGCGAAAGTAAAGTACCAAAATCGCATCTTCCCAATCATCAGCCATTCCCATAAACTTTCCCGTTCACAAAATGTTTGCAAAAGGGGGGATTACCTTTTCCTGCTTTTTGTGGTAAAATATGCTTAACACAAGGCAAAAAAAATCAAAAAGGAGAAAAAACATGGCAAAAAAATATCCCGGCTTGTATTTGTACTACGATTGGATCGACGCGCTGTCCGGTATACCCGCCGGTAAAGCAATGGCTATCATCCAAAACCTGCGCAACTACGCCCAGTACGGCACCGAGCCGCCCCCCCTCACAGGCACGGCGGGCTCCTTGCAAGGCATCTTCATAGCCCAGATCACACGCGCCAAGATCAACGCCGAAAACGGCAAAAAGGGCGGTGCCCCCACCCACAAAACTCCTTGCGCGAAAAGCGTTTCTCCAATCGAAAGCCACATCGACCAGCCCGCTGCCGAGGAAAGTCTGCGCGCGGAGGATTTCGATAACTTTTACGACTATCTCGAATATCTGCGAAACCGCGTACAGCAGATCCGCGAAAACAGTTCCTCCGCCTCCGGCAGCTGAACGTCATCCGTTTTGATTCAGAAACACCGAGGCAGAACCGTTACGTTTCGGTACACCGACCGCTATACCGCACCTTCCTTCTCGCTACCCTTTCGCTTCAAGCCCCCTTCTACCCTATCCAATCGAATCTAACCAAATCGTATCTTATCGTATCCCAACGTATCCCAGTCACATCACATCACATCACATCACATCGTATCTCCCTGCGGATAGCGCGCCCGTAGCGCGGCGCCTGTAGGCGCGGCACCTGTAGGTGCGGCACCTTACAGGTGCGGTCATGTACAGTCGGTCTCTTGGCGGATGAAGGAAAACGGAGCATATAAATTGCAGTGTAATGATTCAGCCATCCTTCAAATTGGGGTTTGTCGGTGGGTTGGCACGAACCGTTTCCGGACCTTCCCCTCTGGGGAAGGGGGACCGCGATAGCGGTGGATGAGGTAAATCGTAGAGGTCAAAACATCTTATTTGACAAAGCATATTACCTTA
>JAZSBH010000031.1:0-4846 GCA_045602325.1 Eubacteriales bacterium
CGCGATTGGTCGCCCGTTTGGTGGCTACCCACGGTATTCCGTTATCCGACAAGTGAAAAAACAACTTTGGGTAGAAGCAAAGCGGCGAGTTCCGCGCGGACGGCGCTCCGCCGTTCGTGCGGGTTTCCGGGTCTTGGCGACCCTACGCGCAATCAGACTCTTTCCCCCCTTTGTGGGCGGAAGTGTCGCGCAGATGAGGTGGTGGGTTTCTCAAGGGAGGCACCGTGGGTGACTCCCTTGAGTGGCGTTCTTTGGGCACCTTTCTCTCGACACGGAGAGAAAGGTGCAAAGAAAAAGATTTATTTGTGGGTATCAACCCACCGATAAATCCAAATTTAACATTATCAAGGCTTCCGTCAGGATATTTGGGCAAAAAATCCCGCAAGACCGTGATCTTGCGGGATTTTTCAGTATGTACAAAGGATCAATTCTTCTCCTCAAACATCTTGTTGAGCAGCTTTTCAGCCGATCTCTGATTCGACTTGAAGTAGGTCGCATATGCGGCTCTGCCTGCAGTAATGTGGTGAGGGATCGCGTACAGAATGCAGTCCATCTGAGGGGAGGAGGAGGAGAACACCAGACCCATATCGGACACCTGACCGTCCCAGACGATCTGTAGCATCTCCACGTCCTCGGGAGCATCGGCCACCTTGGAGCCCAGGAGGGTCTCGTAGAAGGCAGTGTTGACGGGCTCGGAGAACCAAGCCAGCATCTCGATAACGTCGCCGACCATGGCCTCGTCCTTAACGGTGGTGGGGATACCCAGCACGCCGTTCCAGCTCAGGGTCTGGTACTTCTCTTGGTTGGAATCCCACAGGGGATAGGGCAGAACGCCGACCTTGACGTCCTCCTCCTTGGTGGAAACCAGGGAGTAGTTGTTGACGATCTCGAACAGCACGCGGTTGGTCTTCAGGGACAGAGCGGCGGTGTGACCCTGGAATCCGGCGCCACCGGGAACGTGCTTATACGTGGACTCGGCGTTCATGAAATCATAGAGCATCTCGTCCAGCTTGGTGATCTTATCGGAGTCGTCCTTCATGGGGGAGAGGTAGAACTCACCGTCAGCACCTTCCTTGACGATTGGAATATCGCAAGCGTGCTGGAAGGAGATCAGGGGCACCCATGCGAAGCAGGAGAAGCCGTAGGTATCCTGATCGTCCCACTTACCGTCACCGTTATCGGCGCTGACCAGAGAGGAATATTCAATCAGCTTTTCCAGGGTCCACTGCTTGTTGCGAACCTGCTCGTAGAGATCGCCAACGGCAGAGGCGTAGTCCTTGACCATTTCCTTGTTGAAGCCGATCATGTAGCAGTTTGCCAGACAGAAGTCGTTGTAGCCGCAGTACATAGCATCGTTGATGGACAGATCCTCCATCAAACCGTAGTTCCAGTAGTCGGCCTCCAGCTGCAGGCTGTCGAAGTCATTGAAATCACGGAAAGAGTTAGAGGTGATGAAGTTAGCGACCTGATGGTACACGTGGGTCATGACCAGCTGGTATGTATCGTCGCCGGAGTTGATGGAATTCATGATGGGAGTAGAATACTCCTGGAAGTTACCGCCGTTCTCGGCGATGATCTCCACGCCCAGGTACTCCTCGACGTTGAGCATACGCTCGTAGATCTTGTCCTCCAGGTCGTTACCCATCTGGATCTCGTCCTCTTCGATGAAGAAGTAACCCAGGTTAAAGGTATCGGCGCAGAAGATGGCGGTGAACTCCGCACCGTTGTAGTCGGTCTTTTCGACAGTAGGCTTTCTTTCTGTCTCACCCTCGGTGACGGCCGCACCGGTCTGCTCGGTGCCGTCAGGCGTGGGATCGTCGGTTGTCTCACCGCAGGCGGCCAGCATGGGAAGAACCATCAGGGCAGCCAGGAGGAGAGCCAACAGTTTGATTGTGACTGATTTCATGATATCAGCCTCCCTTCTTATAGATAATGTAATTATACAACTTCTTCATTATATTCCGTTGATTTCATCACACTTTGTGATGGTAAACAATGTATGAAGACGGAGGGGCTGTAAATTGGGGGTTACTATTCAGCCGGTATTTCAAATTGCAGTTTATCGGGGAGCGACCGCTCTCTGAGGCTCCCTCCGGGAGGGAGCTCCCGACGAAGTCGGGTGAGGGAGAATGCGCGAGTAAAAAACATATTGTTCTTACACGAAAAAATGCATATGTTTCAGGCACGCGGTCTCCCTCCGTCACGCCCTACGGACGTGACACCTCCCTCCCGGAGGGAGGCTTTAGGTCGGTACCAACCCACCTCCAAACCCAAATTTGAAATCCTCTCTCTCCAAAACGAAAGCCCCCTTGCGGGGGCTTTCAAGGCGTGATCATGGTTATTCGCCGTACACGGCGATCTCGTAGATACTGAACCAGCTTTCTCCCTCACGCCACATACGGATGTAGCGAGCCTCGATACCGAGGTCATTGAGTACCACCATCAGCTCGTCCTTAGAGCCTGAGTAGACCGTCTCATAGTGCTCGCCGTCCACCGAGTATTCGACGCGGTAGGGCACCCAGGCAGATTCCAGAAAAAGCTCCAGGCCGTCGATGCGGCAGACCTTTTCCAGATCCACCTGCAGCCAAGCCTGCCCCGAGGGGAGGGAGCCCCATCTCGTGGCGGTGTCGCCGTCCACGGCGTAGTCCTTCAGGTAGTTCCCTTCCTGTGTGGTGGCGGTAACGGGCTTGTTCAGAGCGAGATTGATTCGCTCCTGCAGATCCTTCCCTGCCTCGATATCCGCCTCGGTGGCCTCGTAGGCACGGAACTCAAAGATGGAGATGTAATTGCCGCGGGCCATATCCAAGCGGATGTACCGCGCCTTGGCACCGTAGAGATTGATCTCACTCATCATGGAGCCGTCGTCCAGGTACATATTGAACGAGGTGAAGTTTTTACCGTCCTCCGAGATCAGCACGGTGAAGGGGACGTGAATGGACTCCCAGGCGATCTTGACCTCACCAATGGCGTAGACCTGACCCAGATCCACCTGCCACATGTGATTGCCCGAGGTCAGACCCATGCCGCTCCAACGGGTGGTTAAGGAGCCGTCCACGGCCAGATTGGAGGTCAGGGTGGCGCTCTCGTCGCAGTTGGACTGTGTGGGCTTATTCAGCGCCAGATTCTCCCGCTTTTGGGAAGGATCGGGGATCTTGTAGGTGGCCTTTTGGATGTACTCGAACTTGGTGTCGGGCACACAGCGGTTTTCCACGTCCTGCACCACGGTCAGGTCACGTGCGGTCAGGGTCGCCTTGTCCTTGATATCGGCGGCGGAAGCGCCCACCGAATAGGTGTAGTCACCCTTGTCCAGCACCCAGCGGCTGCCCTCGGTGTCGTAGGTCATGAGGGCTTCCACGGTGGCGCGGATGTAGACCCGCTGGCTCTGCCCGGGCTCCAGAAGATCGGTCTTGGCAAAGCCGCAAAGCTCCAGAGCGGCCTGCTCCTGCAGGGTCTCGGGCTTTCCGACGTAAAGCTGAACCACCTCACGGCCTGCCACCGAGCCGGTATTCGTGACCGTGACCCAGGCGGATACCGTGCCGTCGGGATTCTGCTTGACGGCGAGATCGCTGTACTCGTAGGAGGTGTAGGACAGGCCGTAGCCGAAGGGGTAGGCCACCTCCACCCCAAAGGTGGAGTAGTAGCGGTAGCCCACGTAGATATCCTCGTAGTAGGTCACGTCCTTGGCGCTGCCGGGGAAATACTCGGCGGCGGGGGTGGAGTCGTAGTCGGCAGGCCAGGTGATGGTGGTCTTGGCCGAGGGGTTGACCTCACCCGAGAGCACCTGCGCCAGAGCCGTACCCGTTCCCTGCCCGGCGTAGCCCGCGTAGAGAATGGCGTCCACTTGGCCGCGCCAGGAGAGCACCTCCATGGGGGAGCCCATGTTGAGGACGGCGATGACCTTCTTGCCCTTCTCGCGGAAGGCGGCAGAGACCCGATCGATCATGTCCCGCTCGGTGTCGTTCAGGAGGAAATCGCCCTTCAGGTTGGAGCGGTCGGAGCCCTCGGTGGAGCCCCGGGAGATGACGATGATGGCCACGTCGGCCCCCTCGGCCATTTCCTTGGCATAAGCCTCGGTGACCGGGATATCCTTGGAGGAATCCAGGGCGTCGTGGTAGTCGCAGTCCTTGAAGGGGTTATTCTGGGCGTTATAGACGGTCAGGCTGTCGCTTTTGCGGAGGCCGTCCATGATGCTCATGGAGGTATTGGGGGACACACTGCCCGAGCCTGCGCCTCCGAAAACCGTCTTGAAGGCACCGTTACCGAAGACCGCCACCGAGGTATCCTTGGCCAGGGGCAGGGTTGCGTCGGTGTTTTGGAGCAGGATGATGGTATCGGCGGCGGCACTTGCGGCCAGCTTATTGTGGTTCTTGGTGTCCACGCGGGTGTTCATCTTGACCCCCTGATGGGTGGGGGATTTGGCGACCACCGTGAGGATGTTGTAGCAGCAGGCGTCCAAGGCGGCGTCGGTGACCAGTCCCGATTTCAGGGCGGTCAGCACGTCGGTGGGGTCGGTGGTGTTTCCGGGCATGTTGACGTCGTTCCCTGCCATGACCTTATCCGCCATGGAGCCTGCGGCGCCCCAGTCGGACATGACGAAGCCGCCGAAGCCGAACTCTCCGCGGAGGATCCCCGTGAGCAGATCGCCCTTGACCGAGGTGTGATCTCCGTTGAGGCAGTTGTAGGAGGACATGACGGTAAGGGGGTCGGCGTCGGCCACCGTCATACCGAAGGCCTTGAGGTAGATCTCCCGCAGGGCGCGCTCGGTGACGTTGGAGGAGGTGGAGCCGCGTGCGGTCTCCTGGTTGTTGGCGGCGTGGTGCTTGAGGCAAGCCCCCGCGCCGGTGGA
>JAZSBH010000032.1:0-4310 GCA_045602325.1 Eubacteriales bacterium
AGCGTATCAGCCCATTTGCCCCCTGGCAAATGGCCACGCAGATAAGGCGATAGGATTCTAAAGGAAAGTACCGTGGGTACTTTCCTTTAGTGGCGATTCTTTTGGTACTTTTCTTTCGCCACGGAAAGAAAAGTACATAACAAACCCACCGACAAACCCAAATTTGAAGCTTTCTAATTTCTAAATAGAAAGGAATATCAACTATGTCTGAAAGAAAACTCGGCTACGCCGTTCTCGGTCTTGGTATTGGTATGGCTCACGCTGATGCGGCGTACGCCTATGACCGCTCCGACCTTGTGGCGGTATGTGATATTGACGAAAAGCGACTGGCAAAGGCACAGAAAAAGTACGCAGGCGTGACAGCCTACACCGACTTTGAGGAGCTTTTGAAGGATTCGCGGGTAGACGTCATCAGCGTGTGCCTGCCCTCGGCCATGCACGCTGACTTTGCTGTCCGCGCCATGGAGGCAGGGAAGCACGTCTTGGTGGAAAAGCCCTTGGATATTACCCCTGAACGGGCACAGCTCATTGAGGATGCTCGCCTTCGTACGGGCAAGATCTGTGGGGTGGTTCATCAGAACCGTTTTAACGTGAATATGTATCCCATCCGTGAGGCAGTGGTAAGCGGACGGCTGGGAAAGCTCATTCTGGGTACCTTTGCGGTCAAGTGGTACCGCGACCAGCGCTACTACGACAACGGCGGCTGGCGGGGCACTTGGGAGATGGATGGCGGCGGATCGCTGATGAACCAGGCTGTCCATACCGTTGATCTCATGCAATGGCTCATGGGGGACGTGGAATCGGTCACCTCCCACATGGATATCTATAACCACGACATCAAGACCGAGGACACCACCGCCTCTCTGATCAAATTCAAGAGCGGTGCCGTGGCCACCTTTGTCAGCACTACCTGCGCCTACCCCGGCATTTCTACCGAAATCTGTTTGTACGGCACGGGCGGTTCGGTAGAGGCCGACGCCGACTGCCTCAAGACCTGGAAGATGAAGGACGCTGAGGACGAGGACGCCGAGGAGGCAACCATGCTCGCCCGCTACGGAGGCGGTAATTTGGCTGTTCTGCCCGAGGACGCGGCTCGTCGCTTCGGTCACGACCACGTGGTCTGCGACATGATCGACGCGGTGCTGGACGGCTGTAACCCCCAGGTCATGCCCGCCGACGCCATCAAGGCGGTGAAGATCGTCTGCGCCGTGTATGAGTCGGCGAAGACGGGGAAGCCTGTGTATTTCGATTGAATATTGAAAGCGAAAACGGTACGACCCGCATGCAGGTCGTACCGTTTTGTGGTGTATTATTTCATCTTTTTCTTTCTGGCCGCTCTGCTTTCTCCGCCGTCACCGCTGCCGCAGTCACAGCACTCTCCACAGCCGTCCCCGCAATCGCAGTCACACCCGTCCCCGCCACACGCGCAGGCGAGGATGACCAGCACGATTCCGCCAACAGCCATGAGAATGCCGAAAGAAGCAAAGGAGGCGAACCGCAGCCAAGGGGATTCCTCGTCGGAACAGGCTACGTGAAGGGCGATCACCGCGATCAGAGTCCAAAGCAGGGTGAAGAAGCCAAAGCTGAAGAATACCTTGCTATCGCTCCGCACCCAGAATACGATGCTCGTAATGATGAGTGCCAGTGTGATAAGTCCTGCCACACCTGTGAGCAGACCGAAGCGGTCGGGCAGGAGGTGGAACAATACCGCCAGAATGGCGTAGATGGCCACCGACACGAGAGCCCCGGCGATCAGGGTCGTAAAGGCGGGCTTGGCTTGCAGATGGAGGTAATAGGCCGTCATGCAGAGGGAGGTGCCGACGGTGTTCAGACAGATGCCCAGAACGTATAGCGCGGAACGGATGGCGGGGTGAGCCGCTAAAACACCCTGATCGCTCCCAAAAGCGTGGCAAGGAATGGCCAGGATCATAGGGAGGACTCCCAGGACGAGGAGAGTGATGGGCGTGGTTTGATCAGCCCATACATGGTACCAGTAGGGAACCAGCACCGCGAAAAGCAGGCAGGTCAGTGCTCCCACCAGGGGCATCATCCGTCCGCGGACGCGGTAGGCGCGGGTCATACCGGCGACTATTTGGGCGTAGCGGGTCTCGTCTTCGGGAGTGGTTTCGACGAGTTGGTAATCACGGAGATCCTTGTCGGACATGGTTAGCTCCTTTCCGTGAATGGCACGATCGATTGCTTTTTATATATTATATCACAAAAAGAATAAGAAATCAATAGATTTGATAAGATGTAAGAGAAAACTCCAATAGAAAGGAATCATCTCTCATGAAAAAAGTTAGAATTGGAGTTTTTGGTGCTTACCGTGGCACCGGCATGATCAACTACTGCAAGCGCGCTGACACGCCGAGGTAGTGGCCATCTACGCTTACGGTGAGAACTACTGCTATATGCCCGCTACCTATGAGATGAAAAAGCCTTACGAAAAGGGAGGCGATATCGGTATGCTTTATGGGAACCTCTAAAAATTTCCACTCTATTGAAAAAAACGGCAAAATATGATATAATAGGGGCAGAACAAGGAAGCCCAAAGGAGGCTGCCACGGGATAATTGTACCCTTTTGCGGGAAACGCCCGCAATTTCGGGGTTTCCAACCCCATAAACAAATGAAATTTGAGGCAGGAATGCGATTCGCCGCTCTGATTTCATTTTTTCGCCGTTGAATCGCAAAATTTAATGCTGGGAACTAATATTTTGAGGTTCCCCCAAAAAAGATCATACCGTAAACGGGAAAGCGAGGTACCTATATGAAATACGGAAAGCTCTTCAAGCAGATCTGCTCCCTTATGCTGACGGGCTCCCTCCTGTCGGGAACTCTGTCGGTGGCATCCCCCCTGATCGCCTCAGCCGCTAATCCCGCCGACGCCTTTTCGGCGTGGGAACTGAGCGGCTTTACCCCCAAGACCATTGGCGGCGAGTCGGTGCTGGTGGGCGGTGGCGGCACCTTCAGCCAGATGACCACCAAGGCCGCCGTGTCCACCGCCTATCTGGAATTTGACGTCTGGGTGGACAGCGTCCAAAGCACCGTGGACGGCAACGTGGGCGCCTCCTACGTCACAGTGGAGGATCACCAGCTCTTCTTTGAATATAATACCGTGAGCAAGGTGGCGCGGGTGCGCCGCTTCGTCAACGGCGGGGATCAGCACATCAGCTCGTCCAAGAGCATTGACCTTAAGCATAAGACGTGGTACCGCTTCACCATCGCGCTGGAGGAGAACGATATCCGCTGGTACATCGGTGACGAACTGGTCTGCTCGATCAAGAACTCCTACGGCGAAAAGCTCACGGGGGGCACGTGGATCCTGCAGGGCTACAACACCACCCCCCATATCAAAAACGTGACCATGTACAACAGCCTCTCCGGTGCTTTCCCCGAGTGGGACACCGCGGGCTGGGAGCGAAAGACCGAGAATGGTCGCCACCTCCTCACGGGGGGCACGGCCCTGACCACCAAGGAGTCGGTGAGCCTCAATACCCTGGATTTGTACGCCAAGCTGACGGGACTGGGGAATACCTCCGCCCTGTCGGTGACCTACGAGGCAGAAGGAGGAGCCGCCTACTCGGTGGAGTACGGCCATTCTTCCAAGACCCTGACCCTGTACCGCACCCAAAACGGGAAGAAGACCGCCGAGACCTCGGCCTCCTTCACCTTGACCGAGGGGAGCGGACGGGATCTGCGGATCACCCTCAACGACGGAGAGGTGCGGGTGCTGGCCGACGGCAAGACCGTGCTGGTATCCGAGAACACCTACGGGGACGTGCTGGCTACGGGACGCTGGACCGTATCCGTGACCGACGCAGAGGCTACCTTGGGCGGGCTGTCCTTTGACAACGTCGCCCCCGAGAATCTGATTCCTGTGAAGAACTGCGACCTTGAGTTTACCACCGCCGCCGCCGTGAAGGCCTTCTCTGCCTCGGTGGGGAGTGTCCAATATGCCGACGGCAAGCTGGTTTACACCGTCAGCGGCGCGGGCACTTACCTGAACTCCCCCACCATCGAAGCCCCCGTGGGCACCGCCTACAGCGCCAAGCTGGCGGTGAAGAATACCATCTTCTTCCGCATGAAGAACGACACCGACACCGAGACCTTCAAGATCTACTACAAGACCGACCGCGTCCTGCGCTTCAGCGAGGACAACTGCGTCACGGTTACGGTCGGGAAGGGAAGCGGCTTTGAGTCGGTCTACGCCAACCTTTCGGCCTGTAAGGATACGGCGGGATACCTCCGCGGCTTCCGCATCGTCCCCGTGGGAGCCACCAAGGGCACCGTCACCATCGACGCCATCTC
>JAZSBH010000033.1:0-3488 GCA_045602325.1 Eubacteriales bacterium
CCTCCCGGAGGGAGGCTTTAGGCCGGTGCCCCCCCCCCCCCGACAAACCCAAATTTGAAAGGCGGCTGAATCGTTACATTCGGTTCAAGGAGATTAGAAAGAAATTTTTTGTGAATATTTACAAGCAACTATTGACAAAAAAAAATGTGGTACAATTTCAGTAGAGGATACTGTGCAATATGCATAAAGTTCATTTTTTTACAAAAAAGGGGTTGACTTTACAGTTAAGTATAATGTTATAATGTTTTACAACGAGGAGGTACAATCCATGGTCATAGAAATCCTTTATTACCTACTTCTCTTTTACGCGTGTGTCCTAATCCTGTACGGCATATACAAGGTCATTTGGTATACCGTGAAAATGATCTCCTTTGGTGTCAGGATGAAGAGGCTCGGCAAGAATTGCATACGGGTTGAGCGTCTCCGCAAGCTCACCGATATCGTATTCGGGAGCAAAGGTGCCCCCGATTACTACGTGACAGTCGGTGCCAAGCGGTACGAGGTCTGCGTGCTGTCTTTTATTTCGATCCACGGACGGTGGATATTTGAAATGAGAACCGCCTGTTTTCGCATTGAATCGCGGCGGCTACGGGATCTCATCTACTCCGAGAAAAAGCACAGGGGCATGGCCGGTGGCCCTCACGAGTATAAGCAGGAACTGCGCATCAGTCGAAAGAAACTGTTTCTGACTCCCCTTGAAGAGGAGTACGCCGGCCAGATCCTGCTTCTCTACCCCACGCCAAAGCGAATCGTCTGCGTGGATCACCGATACAGAGAGCTCCGATCGGGCGATACGGTCGAGGGGCATACGGTTATGAATTTTTCTGATTTTTGGGATCTGATCCATAAAGAGTCATTTTAACACCGAAAGGCAGAATTCGTTCTGCCTTTTGTGTATTTCACCTTGACTCGGTTCACAATTTATGGTATAATCAACTCATACAAGCACGCAAAGGAGTACACCATGGAGTTTCAGGATCTGCAGCACAAGGAATGGCGGAAGTTTTACATCCCCGAGGCGGTCTGCGCCTTTGGCGGAGATTACTGTATCCACGTCAAGAAGGGAGACCCCCGGCGACTGATCTTCTACCTCTGCGGAGGCGGGGTATCCTGGTGCAGGGAGAGCGCCATGTGGCCGTCCTGTCCCAAGACGGCTGAGATCTACCACCACGTGGGACTCTACACCATTACGGCCGATTCCCAGCCTGAGGTCTTCTCCATCACGACGGGAGAGCAGAACGGAATCCACTCCACCACGGATGAGAACCCATTTGCCGACTGGAGTGAGATCATGGTTCCCTACGTCACCGCGGATTTCCACGCGGGAGCGGGAGATCTGACCTTCACAGGCGCAGACGGACAGACGCATACTCTGCACCATCAGGGGTATACCAATCTGCAAAAGATCCTGCAGCAAGCCCGTGAGTGGTTCCCGAACCCCAAGCAGCTGCTCATTTGCGGCGAGAGTGCCGGAGCCTTTGGCGTCGCGGCCGTTTCGGGAGATATCATGGATGCTTTTCCCGACTGTTCCGACGTGACCATTCTCTGCGACAGCGCCATGGTTCCCTACGACGGATGGGCAACCACGGCCAAAGAGCTTTGGCAAAGCCCGCCCCACATTGCCGACGCGGTACACGGTGACAACATCACACTGGACTGGTTCAAGGCAATCTACAAACGGTACGGCGACCGCTCCCGCTACCTCTTTACCTGCGGCTGCCGCGACCACGTGCTGATGCTGTTCTGGCACTATGCGGTGGACGGACAGTTCATCATAGAGGAATCTTTTGGTGAAGCATTTCGTGAAAACCTACAGAACATGTGTCTGGAGCTGAAGGAGCTGACGCCGCGTTTCAGCCTGTATATCCACGATTTCATGAAGGAGGAGCTGTCCCCGGGTGTGCAGCACTGCATTTTCGGAAGCGAGTCCTACACCCAAAGACAGGTCGAGGGGATCACTCCCCTGAAATGGCTGATGGATGCCATGAACGGCATATCATATGACGTAGGACTTGAGCTTTTGGATAAGTAAATTGCAGTTTGAAGATTTACAAAAAATTTTCCTTCTCCCTCTTGTCATAATTTGAAATATATGGTATACTATATCAGTTAATGTGAAAAACAGCACAGAATTTATATTTGTGAGGTATATACCGTGATCGTACAGTTGGAAGAAGCCAAGCATGAGCTGACGGGCATGAGACCCGATATTGAAGACCTGGGACAGGCACTCCGCGTGGAGTTTCTGGCCACCAAGGCAGAGGAATTGGAGCAGGAGACCCTGGCTCCCGATTTCTGGAGCAATTCAACCAATTCCTCCAAGATCCTGCAGACCATCAAGCAGTACAAGGACACCGTGGACGGCTATAACGCGCTGGTCGCCCGTCTGGAGGATGCCATCGCCCTCTGCGAGATGTCTATTGAAGAAAACGACGAGAGCTCCCTGGAGGAGATCCAGTCCGAGCTGGAGGCCATCAAGGCCGAGGCCGAGCATAAGCGCATTGAGGTGCTGATGAGCGGCGAGTACGACAACAGCACCGCCATTGTTTCCTTCCACCCCGGCGCGGGCGGAACCGAGGCACAGGATTGGTGCCAGATGCTCTACCGCATGATCAACCGCTGGGCCGAGGGCAACGGATTTAAGGTCAAGCTCATGGACTGGCAGGATGGTGACGCGGCGGGTCTGAAGACGGCCACCATCATGGTGGAGGGTCCCCACGCCTACGGTTATCTCAAGAGCGAGCACGGCGTACACCGTCTGGTACGCGTTTCTCCCTTTGACGCCGCAGGCCGCCGTCAAACCTCCTTCGCCTCCATCGAGGTCATGCCCGAGTTCCCCGACCTGGACGAGGTGGAGCTCCGTGAGGAGGACTACGAGTTCATGGCCTACCACTCCAGCGGTGCGGGCGGTCAGAACGTCAACAAGGTCTCCTCGGCAGTCCGTATCACCCACAAGGCCACGGGTATTGTGGTATCCTGCCAGACCGAGCGCTCCCAGCTCCAGAACAAGGAGACCGCCCTCCGCATGCTGAAGGCCAAGCTGATGGACATCAAGATCCGCGAGCGTTTGGACACCATCGAGCAGGTACAGGGCAACAAGAACAACATCGAGTGGGGATCCCAGATCCGCTCATACGTCTTCATGCCCTACACGCTGGTCAAGGACACCCGTACCGGCTATGAGGACGGCAACGTGGAGGCAGTCATGGATGGGCGTATTGATGGGTTTATCAATGCGTATCTGAAGCATATTACCAAGAACTGATTTGATACAAGACTCCCGATTTTCGGGGGTCTTGTTTTTTGGATAATAAACACATTGCAGTTTAGCGGGGAGCGGGGGAACGCCCGGGGAAAAACTTCTTGAAAGAAGTTTTTCCCCAGACCCCTTTTCAAGAACTTTCAAAAAGGATTATTTATGAATACTTTTTGTAAGTTTTTGGGAGTCTAGAACCCTTTTTGCAAAAAGGGTTCTGGTGGGGTGCAGG
>JAZSBH010000034.1:0-4298 GCA_045602325.1 Eubacteriales bacterium
AAAAACCTTTAATAAATAATCATTATTCAAAGTTCTTTTGGTGGGGGTCGAGGGGGCAAACCCCCTCGATAAACAGCAATTTGAATTCATGTCCGAATCGTTGCAAATTTTCCCCCTGTAACTGTAACCTTTCCACCCCAAATCCCGTCTATAAGGATGAACGGTTGAACATCCCGAAAGGAGGTATCGACGTGGACAGATCCATCACCGATGCGGACATCATAGAGCTGTACTTTGCCCGCTCCGAGGACGCTATTGCCAAAACCGAACAGAAATACGGCCTCACCTGCCACCGCATTGCCTACAATATCCTCCACTCCGACGAGGACGCCGAGGAGTGTGTCAATGATACATGGTTGCGAGCTTGGAACTCCATTCCGCCCGACCGCCCTGTGAGGCTGAGTGCCTACCTCGGCACCATCACCCGCCGACTTGCCCTGACCCGCTACGAGCACCGAAAGGCCGCACGCCGCTTTGCCGGGGTGGAATCCTCGCTGGAGGAGCTTTCCGAGTGTATTCCCGAAGGTAGCCTGAGTATCGCCGATGAGACGGTGCTGAAAATGGCCATCAACGGCTTTCTGGCGTCCCTGCCCACCCGCACCCGCATGATCTTTATGCGGAAATACTGGTACATGGACAGTGTGGCCGATATTGCCACAGCCTTCGGTATGAGCGAGGGCGCGGTCAAGGTCACCCTGCACCGCACCCGGGAGAAATTCCGCAAGTGGCTGACAAAGGAGGGGATCTACCTATGAAAGCATACGATCTGCTCAAATATATGGACACGGCCGATCCCGCGTACGTGGAGGAAGCCTCGGACAAAAATATCATGCTCCTCCGCAAACGGAGAAAGCGCACCATGTGGGTGGCGTGCGCCTGCCTTGCAGTAGTGTTGCTGGTTGGTGCGGTCTTTGCCGAGCCCGCTCTTTATGCGTGGGAGACCCGCAATACCGTGACCTCATGGCCGTCCTTTGCCATCCGCTTCCCCGGAGCCTCGGTGAAGCCCTCTTCCCCCATCTACATTTCCGCCGAGATGCCCGACCAAAAGAAATTCGCCGCCGACACCCCCTTCACCCTCTCGGTGGGTCTGGGCCAGGTGTCGGACTATGAATACGCCACCCTGACGGTCAAGGCCCAAGGCTTTGAGATCACCGACAAGGACGGCAACACCGTCACCAACCGCTACGTCCGTACCCTGTCGGATTTCAACAGTGGGGATTACGGGATGAACTACAATAACCTCTGCAACGTCACGGGATGCGCCTATCTGGAGGATTTCACCCTCCGCTTTGTGGGCAGCGAGAATACCACGGGCTGGGGCGTGATCGAGTTCTCCCTCCAAAGCCGCGATGAAAACAGCTCTATGGGAGACACCGTGACGGTCTACTACACCCTGCAAAACGAGGTGCTGAAGCTTACCCACAAGAACCCCGTGCGTGATGGCAGTCAGAACGGCAGTCTGGGCGCTGTGTTGGATGAGACCGACACGGTGCCAAACCAAACCAAAACCGTGGAGCTTTCCTATGGGGGCGACAACATCACCGTGTCGGCCACAAACTCTTTCCTCGCCCGCGGGGAAGCATGGCAGGAGAAGATCAAAATAAGTGGGATTCCCATGTTTTCAGATTACATGGTCGCGCTGTACCCCAAGGACACGACCGAGGGACGGATCATTCGACTCATGCTGCCCAGCACCTTCTCCTCTATGCACGATTTCGTGATCCCTGCGGATGCTCCCCTCGGCTCCTACGATCTGGTCGTGACTTGGTACGGCTTTTTAGCGGGCAGCGGAGAGAGCCCGGAGTGGGTCTTCAAGGACTTTGTCACGGTCACCGAGCCGGGAACCGTTACCCTGTCCAAGGAGGATATTTCCATCCGAGTGGATATGCCCTCAGGCGCGCTGACTCCTGGTCAGTTTTTGGGTGACAAATTCCACGTCACCGCCTTCTATATCCCCACCCAGACGGACTACCCCACCTCCGGCTTCACCGCCGAGCTGATCTACGCCGAATCTCTGCGGCAGGAGGACTTCTCCTTCGTGGTCAGAAAGCCTGTTGAGCTGGATCCGAACGGTGACTTTGTGTTGGCTCTCTCCCCCCGCGTCCCCGGTGACGCCCCCATCGGCTCCTACGATCTTCGCGTCACCGATCCCACTACGGGCTATGTGTGGGTCTTTGAGGGTCTGGCGTTGATCCTGCCTGCCGATAACCCCGCCTACGAGGACTTCGTTTTTAAAGCAGACCCCACCAACCGTGTCATCGGCCAAGGAGACTACTGGCCCGGCGGCGGCTGGGATCCTTTCTTCCTGACCCTTGACGGCGAGGACGTGGCCTACCAGTGCCGCGCCACGCTGGAGTACCGAACCGAACAGGGCGGCGAGAGCTACTCCATCACCCTGATGGAATCCATAATCAGCTCCCTCGCTCACCCCGATTTCGTCTCGGTGGACGCCCCCGCGGGAATGTACGATCTGGTGGTCACCCACGCACTGTATGGCTACACCTGGCGGGCTGAGAATTTCATCGGGATCATAGAAAATCCCGAAGCGGAGCGGTTTGGGCTCTACCACGATATGGGTAAGAAGCTCACGGTCAGTCGCTCCTCGGGGGAGATCTACACCTTCATCGCCAAGCTGGAGAACCGAGGGGATCCCTTTACCGTCACCGCTGACGATGATCCGTTCATGCCCGAGGCTATGCTGACCATGTCGGGGTTCAGCGGAGCCCTCCCCAAAATCTCTCTCCAACATGATTCCATATACCATGTGGGCGATACGTGGACGGTGAAGACAGGATATGTCATGTCCATGCCATACACCATTCTCGTCACCCCCGATACCCCCTGCGGCCTCTACGATCTGGCTCTGTTCTACGGCGACTGTATTCAGGTCTTCGAGGACGTAGTGGAGGTCGTGCCGTAAATCAACCCCAAAGGAGCATCTACCCACGGGCAGATGCTCCTTTTTTGTGGGAATTTGCGGTTTCCTCTTGCGGAACGGGGCGTTTTGTGCTATACTGGTATCAGAAAACCCCATTCTTTCCAAAAAGGAGAATGCACCATGAAGAAAATCAAAGTCGGCATCGCGGGTGTCCGCGGTCTGTCCACCGTGATGGGTCTGAACGCCCTCCCCGATGTGGAGATCACCGCCCTATGCGATCTGGACGAGTCCGTCCTGGACCGCGAAGGGGACAATTTGAACATCGCGAAACAGCACCGCTACCGCATCTTCGACGACATGATGGAGTCGGATATTGACGCGGTAGTCATCGCCACCCCCATGCAGTGCCATGTGCCCCAAGCCATCGCCGCTCTGGAAGCGGGCAAGCACGTGCTCTCCGAGGTCACCGCCGGAGTAACCATGGACGAGCTCTTCTGGCTCTGCGAGTCGGTAGAGAAGCACGGCAAAACCTACATGATGGCGGAGAATTATATGTACACGCCCCAAGTCCAACTGGTGCGCGAGCTGGTGAACAAGGGGATGTTCGGTGAGTGCTACTACGCGGAGGGTGCCTACCTCCACAACATCAACGGCCTGTTCGTCTACCCGAGCGGCAAGACCTCCTGGCGCTCCTTTTGGCAGTGCGGCAAGCGGGGCGCATTCTACCCTACCCACTCTCTGGGCCCCGTGATGCAGTGGTTCCCGGGGGATCACGTGACCGAGATCTCCACCTTCTCCCCCGGGGTCTACAATAACTACGGCCTCCGTCAGGACAGCGGCACCACCACCATGTGCCGTTTGGAGAGTGGTAAGCTGGCGCAGATCCGGGTGGACTGCGTCTCTCCTCGCCCCCATAACATGACCCACTACCACCTGCAGGGCACTAAGGGTGCCTACCAGTCCGCACAGGGCTTCGGGGATCAGGACAAGATCTCTTTCGTCAGCGCTCAAAATCCCGATTCCTGCATGACCTGGCAGGCTTTGTCCGACTACAACGAGTATCTACCCGAGCGCTATCGCAACGCCACCGCCGAGCAGGCGGGTGCAGGACACGGCGGCGGTGACTTCTTCCTGGTCGAAGATTTCATCAACGCCATCCGTACGGGTGAGTCCCCCATCGTGGACGTCTATACCGCTTGCGAATGGACCGCCGTGGGGCTTCTCTCCGAGCTCTCGGTGGTCAACAACGGCCGCACTATCGAGGTGCCGAAGTTCCGTAAGGGAATGACGGTCGAGGATAAAGTGATCAAACTGTAAATTGGGGTTTATCGTGCAAGGGTTTCACCCCTGCACCCCCACCAAAACCTTTCTTGAAAGAAAGGTTTTGGATTCCAAAGAACTTCAAATAATGTATATTTAT
>JAZSBH010000035.1:0-9235 GCA_045602325.1 Eubacteriales bacterium
GGCTTTTAACTCGCGCACTCTCCCTCAGTCGCTTCGCGCCAGCTCCCTCCCGGAGGGAGCCTTAAGACTGTGCCAACCCACCGATAAACCCAAATTTGAACATTTTGCAATCGGCTATTAAAAAAATATAAAAGGAGGATCCCATGAAACTCAAGCACATCATCATCGCACTCCTGACCCTGTGTCTGCTCCTGACGGTTACGGCCTGCGGCGGTAGCAACACCCCCGAGGAAACCACGGTAGACAATGTAATTATCACCGAAGCCCCCACCGAGAAGGTCACTGAAGCTCCTACCGAAGCCCCCACCGAGGCGCCTACAGAGGCACCTACCGAAGAACCCACCGAAGCCCCCACCGAAGAAGACAAAGAGCCCTCCGAAGAGGTCAAGAAGTACCGCGAGGACTGGGATGATGACGATCCCGAGAATCCCTTCTACAATCTGATTCCCGTGGGCAAGAGCTACGACGGCAAGACCACCTGCTACGACGGTCGCTACGATTTCGGCTTTGCCGTTTGCCAGACCTCGGACGGTGAATATTTCTACTCGGTGCAGGAAGCCATCTGGCACCTCGAGGAGATGGGCGGCGGAGCCATGCTGATGACGGCCAATACCGATATTTGTCTTAAGTTGGAAATCCCCCAGGACTTTTGTGATTACCGTCTCTACTACCAGTTCCTCAACGTGGACTTTGTATTCAACTACGGTAACATCTACGACGATTGTTCTCCCAACGAAGAAGGAATTCATGGTTATGCCTACTACGCTGACCTTTTCGTCCTGGACGGCTTCAGCGGCCTGGGTGACACCAAGATATGGATGGTAGGCGGCAACGAAGGCATTGACGAGAACGGATGCTACCTGATGATCGACGAGTTCAACGACGATCCCGATTACTTGTATGTGTACCAATATGTTCTGGAGAGCAATTTGGATACTTGGCCCGGTCTGCCTCTTGGCGAATATTTGCCCGAATAATACCTACGACTCCCTCGCGCTTGCGGGGGAGTTTTCGTTTGCCGCGCTCAACCTTTGGTTGCTTGACAAAGAACCGTTAAGCGAGTACAATGGTAATGAAATAACAAAAATCGAAAGGAGTGATCATCATGTCTGCGAACTGTACCATGAATATGATCCGTAAACCAACTCAACGAAATTACACTGTTACAGTAAGGAGACTGTATGATCGAAATTCAAACAAAAAAGAATACCGTCAAGGTATTTACAGACAACATTGATAAACAAACCAAGCAACAAATAGCCGCTACCGCCCGCGATCCTGCCTATGCTGATTCGAAAATTCGTGTCATGCCCGATACCCATGCCGGTCGGGGTTGTGTGATCGGTATGACTATGACCCTCCACGGGCGGGTATCACCATCTCTGGTTGGTGTGGACATTGGTTGCGGTATGGAGGTAGTCAAACTGAAGGATACCTCCATCGACCTGCCTCGGTTGGATGAATTTATCCACGAATATATTCCGGCAGGCAAGTGTATTCACGGGGAAGCATTGGCGGATGTCCAAGAGTTCTCACTCCGTGATCTTCGCTGTTTCTCTGCCGTGGACTTTGAACGTACCCGACGCAGTCTGGGGACACTGGGCGGAGGAAATCACTTCATCGAAGTGGACAGGGACGAGAACGGTACCCTCTACCTTGTGATCCATTCAGGCTCACGCAATCTGGGCACGGCGATTGCTAACCATTATCGGGATGAGGCGTACAAATATCATTGCAAGAAAGCACGTCGCGCGGTACGGGTGGATCACCGCGACCGTTTGGATCTGGAAACAGAGCGATTTGATCTATCTCGTTTTGGGGTGGACGCCTATGGGGATGATGCCAAAGAAAAATCCTCGCATACGGTAACCAAAGCCACCCGCCGAGACGGGCAAGGGAAATTACCTGTCAAATGGGAAACGGCCACCTGCGAAGGGAAGCTCTATGAGGATTATTTGCACGATATGGCAATCGCTGTCCATTTTGCAGAAGAGAATCGGCGTCTGATCGCCACGCGTATTTGTGACGGTATGGGTTTGTGCCCAGCCGAACGGTTCTCTTGTACGCACAATTACATTGATAAGGATCGTATCCTTCGCAAGGGAGCCATATCCGCAAGGCGAGGAGAGTTTGTATTCATTCCTCTCAATATGCGGGACGGCGCTCTCATTGGGCGAGGCCTCGGAAACCCCGATTGGAACTTTTCGGCTCCCCACGGAGCGGGCAGAGCTTGCAGTCGAACCGATGCCAGGCACGCCTACGACGTGGAGTCCTATCAGGCAGTCATGAAGGAGGCGGGAATCTATACCACTACGGCGACCAAAGACACCCTTGACGAGTGTCCCATGGCCTATAAATCCGCCGACCGTATTCTGCCGTATCTACAGGAATGCGTGGAAGTGGAATCCCACGTAAAGCCAATCTATAACTTCAAGGCAGGCGACTAAAACCGAATAAACGGAAATCCACCGGCTTACGTCGGTGGATTTCCGGTTGTTATGGGAGTGTAATCTGTTATCTTTATCGCTCAAAGGCGGGCTAACCGAAAGAGAGGGAAGGATCAGCGCTGTTTTGCAACGAAGAACAGAGCCATGGTGCCGGGGCCGGAGTGGGCACCGATGACGGTACCTACATTGGTGATGATCTGCACGTCGTTTCCGCCCTTGCTTTTGATGGTGTCTGCCAGATACTTGGCATCTTCCTCGCAGTCACCATGGGAAATGAAGATGGTACCGCCTGCAGGATCCTCGGCGGTCTCGATGAGCTTATCGGCCAGCGCATGCAAGGAAGCCTTGCGTCCACGAATGGTGCCGACCTTAATGAGGTGACCCTCGTCGTCCACGTGCATGACGGGCTTAATATTCAGCATGCCGCCCACCAGAGCCACGGCAGGGCTGACACGGCCACCACGCTTGAGGTAGACCAGATCTTCAACTGTGAACCAGTGCGCCAGCTTGGGAATCAGCTCATTCGTATAAGCGGCAGCCTCCTCGATGGTGGCACCGGAGTTCTTCTTGTCCAGTACCAGCTTGACGATCAGACCTTCACCGGCAGAGGCACAGAGGGTGTCAATGGCGATGATCTTGCGATCGGGATATTTCTCGGCCAACTCTTCGGCCGCCAGCTTACCTTGCTGGAAGGTGGTGCTGAGTCCGGAAGAAAATCCAAGGTAGAGAATGTCGGTTCCTTCGGCCAAAACAGGCTCGAAAGCCGCACGGAAGGTCTCGGCGTTGACGGCGTTTGTCTTGGCGATATGACCGTCACGCATATTTTGGTAGAACTCCTTAATGGGCATATCGTCATTGAGAAAGTCCTTGTCAATGTGGTTGAAACGGAAAGCCAGGCTGACACAGCGAATACCCCACTCGGCAAGCAGAGAGGGAACAAGGTCACAGGCGGAGTCGGTAAAGATTACGTAATTATTCATGGAAGGGCATCTCCTTTTTTGGTGCGAACTGCGGCGGTTCGCGGCGATATTGTCATTATTATACTCCCAAAATGTTGATTAGTCAATAAACTGTGGCGTTTTTCTTGTATACGTTCGGTAGAAATTGCTGTAGAAACAGCAAAAGAGGGATAAACTGACGGTAGAGTTCATATTTGAATATGAGAAAAAGTATTGACAAATTTGGATTTTTGTGGTATACTGATCGTAGAAATTGTAAAATCAACATTTTACGGCGTGTAAACACCCAAGGTTCGGGGGAAGGAGTTATTTATGAGCGAAGAAGTGACTACGGTAAATAAGACCGAAAATCTGAAAGCGGTCATTGCGGCAAATATTGCAGATCTTCGCCGCAAGAATCACATGACACAACTGGATTTGGCTGAAAAACTCAACTATACAGACAAGGCCATATCCAAGTGGGAACGCGGTGAGTCCATTCCCGATATTCTGGTACTCAAAAACATTGCGGATCTGTTTGGCGTAACGGTGGACTATCTTTTGGAAGAAATTCATCCCGAGCCTGTTCAGGAAGAAAAACATGACCGAGATGCAGTAAAGAAGCAACAAAGCTTGCGTACCCGCGGATTCGTGACCGGAATGAGTATTCTGCTGGTGTGGTTGGTCGCAACGGTTCTGTTCATGATCTTCGATATTATCCCCGAGGGACTGAGCTCGCATTGGATCATTTTCGTATATGCCGTCCCCGCTTCCATGATCCTCTGGCTCGTTATGAACAGCATCTGGTTCAGTCGCCGCCGGAATTACCTCATCATATCCTTGCTGATGTGGACGGTGTTGGCGGCAGTATACATTACGATCTGGCAATTTGCGGCCTATAATGCCTGGATCATTTTCATGTTGGGTGTTCCCGGTCAAGCCATTATTGTTATGTGGTCAAGGCTGAAGCAAAGCGGTGACTCTTTTAAGAAAGAATCCTGACAGAAAACAGAAAAGCCACCGTCAAGGTGGCTTTATCTATTGGAGAAGAATTTTATTCCTCAACGATTTCCTCGACAACCTCTGCGATCTCCTCGCAGATCTCGTCGGCAATCTCTTCACAATCGCAGCACTCCTCGACAGCCTCGCAGTTTTTCTTGCAGAGCTTGTCCTTGAGAACCTTGGTGAACAGGAAATACGCACCGACAGCAGCGGCAACGGCACCGATGATGATACCGATGATCACGAAAATTTTGGTGTTATTCTTCTTTTTCTTGTGGAAGCAGAACATGAGTGTATCCTCCTATGAATTGATAAGGGTACATCTACCCATATACTTGCATATAGTATAGCCCAAAAACTTGAACTCCGTGTGAACATTCGCACATATTTACAATATATTTTTCACGTTTTTTTGAGGGAGTGCTTGGGAAAACAAATTGACAAATTCCCGTATCTATGTTATAATGAAACAGAAAGGAGGGGTTACATGGACATACAGATTCTATACGACGACCGCGATCTGATTCTCTGCCGCAAGCCTGCAGGCATCCCCTCACAGCCTGATCCTTCGGGCCAGCCTGACCTGCTGACCGCCCTGTCCGCTCCCTATAAGACGGTCAGCCTCATACATCGTCTGGACACACCGACAGGCGGGGTTATGGTGTTTGGCCTCTCTCCCAAAGCAACTGCAAAGCTCTGCATTCTTGTACAGGATCATGAACAGTTCCAAAAAGAGTATCTGGCGGTTCTCTCAAAGCCGCCTGCTGAGGATTGCGGAGAACTGCACGATTTCCTCTATCACGACAAGCGCACCAACAAGTCATTCGTTACCGACGGAGGGCGCAAGGGAAGCAAGAAAGCTATTTTGGACTATCGCGTGATCGCCAAGGCGGCGGATGGCCATACTCTTGTGCTTGTTCGTTTACATACGGGACGTACCCATCAGATTCGCGTACAATTCGCGTCCAGGGGGCTTCCTCTCGTGGGGGACGGCAAGTACGGCAGCCGCGAGAAATGCCCGTATATCGGCTTGTGGGCGTACAGATTGACCTTCCCACATCCGGTGAGCGGAGATACCGTATCGGCATCGGCAAAGCCGGATGCATCCTCCATCCCGTGGAGTTATTTTTCCGATTCCTTAAACCAACTATAAATCCATCATCCGAAAGGAGGCAAAAACATGCCATTCCCGAAACATTTCCTCTGGGGCACTGCCACCAGCGCCGGTCAGATCGAAGGCGGAGCCTTTGACGACGGTCGAACCGCCTCTATCTGGGATACCTTCGCCGCTAAGCCCGGGAAGACCCACAACGGCGACCTGCCCACAGTTGCCTGCGACAGCTACCATAAGTTTGACCGCGATCTGAAGAGTCTCATTGATCTGGGGGTTAATTCCTACCGCCTGTCCATTTCCTGGTCGAGAGTCCTGCCCAATGGTGTGGGACAACTGAACGATAAGGGTATGGACTACTACAAGCGGGTCTTTGAAGCCTTGAATCAGAACGGCATCACCCCTAACGTGACCCTGTATCACTGGGATCTCCCCCAAGTGCTGGAGGATCGAGGCGGTTGGGTCAACCGTGATTCCATCGAATGGTTTGGTGAGTACGCCGATAAAATGTTCCGTGCCTTTGGCGATATTGTTCCCATGTGGTCTACAATCAATGAGCCCATCGCCACTTATGTAGGCTATGCTCACGGCGGCTTTGCGCCAGGATATACCAATGAATCTTGGGGCAACCAAGCTCGCCACAACATTTTGGTTGCCCACGGCAAGGGCGTGGAGGCTTTCCGTGCCATCAATCCCAAGGATGCCAAGATCGGTGTAGTCATCGACGTATGGAAGCGTCACGCTCTGACGGATTCTCCCGAGGACATCGCTCTTATGATCGACCAGGATGAGCGCAACTGGAAGTTTTACACCGATCCCATCCTTGGTGGCAGATACAGCGATTATATCCTGGAGCATCTGGAGAAAGAGGGAACTCTTATGAAAATGGAGCCTCACGATTTCGAGCTGACGGGTCAGCCTCTGGACTATTTCGGATTGAACGTATACAACCGCGTGCCTGTCACTGTGAATCAGCAGGCGCAGATGGATTTCTCCCAGGGCGGAAACTTCCTCAATAACCGCACCGAATACTATCCCAAGGCGGTCTACGATGCCATTCACCTGCTCCACGATCTCTACGACATCAAGTGCCCCATTTATATCACCGAGAATGGTACCTATTTTGAAGGCGCCGAGCCCGTGGCCGAGGATGGCATGGTCCACGACGACGACCGTATCCGCTACGTGGCAGGCTTCCTGGAGTGGCTGGAAAAGGCCATCGACGAGGGCTTTGACGTTCGTGGTTACTATCTCTGGAGTCTGATGGACAATTTCGAGTGGTCGGCTGCCTTCAATTTCAAGTTCGGTATTGCCACCACGGATTTTGCCACGGGGGAGACCAAATGGAAGAAGTCGGCTTACTTCTACCGCGATTTCATTAAGGCCGCACGAGAAAGAGCCAAATAAGAGGGAAGCACCATGCCGAATTTTACACTTGCCTCCTTCAATATCTGCTCGGCTCACTTCCGAGAGGGACACTATACCGACGATAACCTCATCCGTCTGGCAGGGTGTATCAACCAAAGCTGTGCTGACGTGGTCTGTCTCCAGGAGGTCGATCGTGGGGCAACCCGATCCGAGCAGGTGGACATGCCTGCTCGGCTTTCGGAGATGACGGATCTGAAGCATCACTACTTTATCAAGATTCGAGATTTCCAAGGCGGCGAATACGGGACGGCAATACTCTCCCGTTACCCGATCCTGAACAACGAGACCATCCATTATCCTGTCAAGATCGCCACCCAAGGCACCTCCTGTGGATATGTTGTCTTGGACGTAGGTGGTACGCCCGTAACCATCTACAATACCCATCTTTCCATTGAGAACGAGGAATCCAACACCGAGACACTAACCTGTTTGGGGGATATACTGAAGGCCCACGTCGAATTGGGAAAGGGCCCGTTCCTCTGTTGCGGGGATTTCAACACCTCTCCGCAGAAGGTCTCCGCGTATATTCCGTGGGCAACCCTCGCTCATGATGGACTGACGACTTACGCGGATCGCTCCATTGATCACATCCTCTATATAACCCCCATTACGGTTGCCAATACCCGCACTATGAATACTCAGGTGGATGGAATCACCGATCACAACATGGTTCTGACCGACGTAACCGTATGAGAAAAAGAAGCATAACCAACCGATAACGGAAGGTTATGCTTTTTTATGTAATCATTACAGCTTGATGTAAGCCTCTCTCTCGGCACCGACCGATACGTAGGTGATCTTGCAACCGATCAAATGCTCCAGATACTTGACGTAGGTTAATGCGCCCACAGGCAGATCGTCGGCGGTGCGGCACTCGGTGATATCCATGTTCCAGCCGTCTACGTACTCAATGACAGGCTTGGCGAGCTCCAGATCAGCACCGACGGGAAACTGCTCGGTACGGACACCGTTGATATCGTATGCGACGCAAACGGGGATCTGCTCCATATAGGAAAGCGTATCCAACTTGGTCAGTGCCAACTCGTCAGCACCCTGCACGGTAACACCATAGCGGGAGGCGACGGCATCAAAGGCACCGATACGGTGGATGTGGCCGGTCTTCTCGGCGGTCTCGTTGCCTCTCTCCATGAGGTGATCGGCTCCCTCTCCAAAAAGTTCGGATACAAAGGGACCCTCACCGACCATGGATGAGAAGGATTTCAACACGCCGATGGTCTTGTCCAGCTTCAGTCCGGGAACGCCTGCACCGATGGTGGCATAAGCGGCGACGGTGGAGGAGGAGCAGGTATAGGGGTAAATGCCGAAATCCACGTCACGGAGCGCACCTTGGGGGGCTTCAAAAAGAATATTCATGCCGAGTGCATTCGCTTCGGCCAGATATTTTCCGGTATCGCAGATGAAGTCACGGAAGATTTCGCCGTAATGGATGGCGTAAGCCAGAAGATCTTCGTAGGAAAGGTTCGAACGGTAGGCAACGATCTTTTTCAGGCGCTCGGCCAGGTAGTCGGGGGAGAGCAGATCACCCATGCGGATGGCCATATTTACAGACTTGTCGCCGTAGATCATGGAAACACCGCAAGCCCGGTCTTTGTCCGTGTAAAAAGGCAGGATCACGGGGGCGCGATCCGAGATCTTGAGATTTTCGGGGGTGACGCTTACACCCATATCATACAGACCTTGGATCTCTTGCTCCAGGTGAGAAGGGTCAATGGCCATTCCGCCGCCCATGACACAAACTACGTCAGAGCGAAGGATGCCTGCGGGAAGAAGGTTGAGCACGTAGCGTCCCGTTTCGGTAACGATGGTGTGCTCGGAGCTGTGGTCGCCCTGGTAGCGGACGACGATCTGCTGGTCGCGGGAGAGCAAGTCAACCATGCGGCCCTTGCCCTCGTCGCCCCAGTTAATACCAACGATTGCGGTCAACATATACTTTGGAATTCCTTTCGAGGGGTAATGCTTATTCGGTAACGGTATGCTCTTCCGAAGCGGCAGATTCTGTGGGGATGTCCAGCGAAATGGATAATTGGGCTTCGGGAAGCGCGGGAGTACGGTGGGTGATCACAGCGTCACTCTTTCCCTTGATGAAATCGCGGGTGATGGTGACTGTTTCAGCGGTCTCATCGGAGGGAAGCTCATACATGAGCTTCATCATGAATTGCTCCATGATGGCACGGAGTCCGCGAGCACCCGTGTTGCGGGCGAGGGCTTCCTCTGCAATGGCTTCCAGGGCGTCATCCTCAAACACAAGCTGAATATGATCCATCCCGAACAGCTTCATGTACTGCTTG
>JAZSBH010000036.1:0-4969 GCA_045602325.1 Eubacteriales bacterium
GTACCGTGGGTACTTTCCTTAAGTGGCGCTCTTTTGGTACTTTTCTCTCGACAAGGAGAGAAAAGTACATAGACGTAACTCACCGATAAACCCAAATTTGAAATCCACACCCAAAATGAGTTGACAAAGCCTTTAAAAAGATGTATAATAATTGTGTATGTCCAAAAATCCATCCATAACAGGAGAAAATGATATGCCCGAGCTTCTTTCCCCCGCAGGCAATCCCGAAAAACTCCGCGCCGCCCTTGCCTACGGCGCCGATGCCGTATACCTGGCGGGTCAGCAATTCGGTATGCGCTCCCAAGCGGGCAACTTCACTGTCCCCGAGCTCTACGACGCCGTCAAGCTCGCCCATAGTATGGGCAAAAAGGTCTACCTGACCCTCAACACCATGCCCCGCACCCACGAATATCCCTACCTTTATAAATTCCTCGACGACCTCCGCGGCTCAGGCATCGACGCCTTCATCGTAGCCGATCTGGGTGTCATGGCCACCGTCAAGGAGATGCTCCCCGACATGGAGATCCACATCTCCACCCAGGCCAGCATCATCTCCCCCGCCGCCGCCAAAGCCTACGCCGATCTGGGTGCCCGCCGTCTGGTGCTGGCACGGGAGCTCCAATTCCACGAGATCAAGGCCATCAAGGAAGCCCTGCCCGCCGACATCGAGCTGGAGGCCTTCATCCACGGCTCCATGTGCGTGTCCTACAGCGGCCGCTGTCTGCTGGCTAACATGATGATGGACGGCCGAGACGGCAACCGCGGCACCTGCTCCCAGCCCTGCCGCTGGAACTACACCATCTACGAGGAAATGCGCCCCCACTTCCCCATCCCCGTAGAGCAGACCGAGCTGGGCACCTTTTTTCTGTCCTCCCGCGACATGTGCATGATCGAACACATCCCCGAGCTCATGGAGAGCGGCATCGATTCCTTCAAGATCGAGGGCCGTATGAAGTCCTCCTACTACACCGCCGTGGTCACCAACACCTACCGCATGGCCATGGATGCCTACACCAAGGATCCCGCAAATTACAAGTTCGACCCCGCCTGGATGCAGGAGCTGGACAGCGTCTCCCACCGCGAGTACGCCACGGGCTTCTACCTGGACGATCCCATGAAGGAGCCTCAACTGGTACAGGGCGGCCACTACATTGGTGAAAAAGCCTACTACGGCACAGCGCTGGAGACCGATTCTCCCGAAGCACAGGCCGAACTGCAAGCCATTCTGGACATGAAGGTGGAGTATGAGAACGCCGACGGACGGCTCTACCGCTTCATGGAAAAAAACAAGGTGCGTGCCGCTGACCCTGCCGAGGTCATCTCCCCCGGCAAGACGGGACGGTTCTTCTACGTGGGCGAGCTCTACGACACCGAGGGCCGCATCCGCGCTAACATCCCCCATCCCCAGATGATCTTCTGGGCGAGAGTGCCCTTTGATGTCACCCCCGGAGACATCATGCGGGTGGGTACCAAGCGCAAAAACTGATCACAGGTGCGCCACGCCGTCATAACCGAGAAGGGAGGTACATATCCATGAAGGGGATCAAAGCCTTATGGGCAACCCATAAGGGTGCCATTCTCTGCCTTGCCTTGGTAGGCGGGTATTGCCTCCTTCGCTTCGCTCTGGGGCTTCCCTGCCCCATCAAGCATCTGGCAGGCATTTCCTGCCCCGGATGCGGCATGACCCGTGCCCTGTGGAGTCTGGTTACCCTGGATTTTTCCGCCGCCCTCTATTATCATCCCGTTAGCTTTGTCCTGCCCGGCTTCCTCGTATTGCTCATTCTATTCAAGGTCAAGGGCATGAAACAAGCCTCCACCGTTCTGCTTGCAGTCTTCGTGACACTGATGCTGAGCGTATATATTTGGCGCTTGACAACGGGAGCGGGTGACGTGGTGGTCTGCGAGCCTCAAAACGGGCTGATCGGGCGGCTCGTACACCGTATCGCTTTCCTTTTCTCATAGCCGAAATCCACAGCATACATGAAAGGAGCGCCTTCCCCATGCCCGTATTTCTTGAACTGCTCAAAGCCCTCCTTTACGGCATCGTAGAGGGCATCACCGAATGGCTTCCCGTGTCCTCCACGGGTCACCTCATCCTCCTGGGTGAACTTTGCCCCCTGCAGGTCTCGGATGCTTTCTCCGAGATGTTCGACGTGGTCATTCAGTTGGGCGCCATCCTCGCGGTGATCGTGCTGTTCTTCCGCAAGCTCAATCCCTTCGCCCCCTCCAAGACCGCCCATGAGAAAAAGAACACCTGGGGGCTTTGGTTCCGGGTCTGTGTGGCCGTCATCCCCTCGGCGGTCATCGGGATACTTCTGGACGACTGGCTGGACGAGCACCTTTACAACTACGTCACGGTCGCCATCACTCTGGTGATCTACGGCGTTCTCTTTATTCTCATCGAGAGATTCAAGCCCGCCGACAAGGCTCGCGTGACCGATGTAAGCGGCATCGACTATAAGCTGGCTTTCCTCATCGGCGCCTTCCAGGTGCTCTCCCTCATCCCCGGCACCTCCCGTTCGGGCTCCACCATTCTGGGTGCTATGCTACTGGGTTGCACACGCTCCGCCGCCGCCGAATTCTCCTTCTTCATGGCCATCCCCACCATGCTGGGAGCCAGTCTTTTGAAGGTGGTCAAGCTCTTTGCGGAGGGCGTCACGGTTACCGTCCTGGAGTGGGGCATCCTCGCTGTAGGGTGTGTCTCGGCCTTCCTGGTCTCCCTCGCCGCCATCCGATTCCTCATGGACTTTGTCAAGAAGCACAGCTTTGCCTCATTCGGATGGTACCGCATTGCCTTGGGCGTGCTGGTGTTGGGGTACTTTATGGTATTCGGGCGGTGATTTCCGCCATTTCGTAGGGGAGGGGTTTCCCCTCCCGAAATCTCTGAAAAAGAAGATAACCAATATTTTTGAGTAGAGGGAGGGGAGACCCCTCCCCTACGATTCAGCGACACAAGAAACCCAACGGAGGTCTCCTCATGTCCACACAACCCAAGCTCCCCATCCCCTACCCCGTGGTAGTGGAAGGCAAATACGATAAGATCCGCCTATCCAACATCATCGACGCACAGATCATTGTCACCGACGGCTTCGGTATCTTCCGCAAGGAAGAAAAACGCCTCCTGCTCCGCCGTTTGGCTACCGCCTCCCCCCTCATCGTCCTGACCGACAGCGACGGTGGGGGCACGGTCATCCGCTCCCACCTGTCGGGGATGCTTCCCAAGGATCGCATCATCCCTCTGTACATCCCTCAAATCAAGGGCAAGGAGCGCCGCAAAGAGAAAGCCTCGGCGGCGGGGACCCTGGGCGTGGAGGGCATGGAGGATTCCCTGCTTTACGACCTATTCGCGCCCTATGCAAGCAAGGAGGGCGATCCCCTGACCCGCGCCGCCGAGAATCCCCTGTCCAAGGTGGATTTCTTTGAGGACGGGCTGACGGGCGGGGCGAACAGTGCCGCCAAGCGGGACGAGCTGGCCACCAAGGTAGGGCTCCCCGCCGGGATGAGTGCGAATGCGCTGCTGGAGGCGGTGAAACTGCTGGTGTCCTATGAGGAATATCTGTCCTTGGTCGGACGGACTCACGAATAAACACAACGCTCCGTTGACCCGGTGTTGCTTTTGTGTCGCTTCCCTTTTGCCGGGACGGGTGGTATAATACACGCACAGCCCCCCTACGAAAGGAGAAACAGCATGCAATCCATCGGCTCCACCATTCGCCGTCTGCGTAAGAAACGGAACATCACCCAAGAAGAATTGGCCGAAGCCATCGGGGTGACCCCGCAAGCGGTGTCCAAATGGGAAAACGGCGCGGGCATGCCCGATATTTCCCAACTCGTTCCCTTGGCGAATTACTTTTCTGTTAGCCTGGATACCCTGTTTTCACGCGAAAGCACCTCAGCAGACGAGCAGGTACACACCATCGTCCGGGATATTGAGAAAGCCGTCTCCCCTGCCTACCATAAATTCGAGCAGTACACCGAGGCCTTGCAGATCTACCCCGACCACCCCGACCTACTGTGGGGGATTGTCAAATACGCCGAACAGGCCATCACCTCCGCATCCTCGCCGCAGAACAAGCGTTTACTGACCGTCGGCCTGCGGGCGGCAGAGAAATACATCTGCCGAAGCAGCAGCCCGCCCCATACCGTCCGCATGAAGGAAAGTCGCATCCGGCTGCTCGCCCGTGCGGCGCGGTACGCCGAGGCGGAGGAATACGCCAAGGAATTTGCGGTTCCTCTTTTAGACGAGCACAGTCTGCTCGCCCGTATCTGCCATGAGCAGAAGGATTTTCCCGCCGAGATTCAACACCGGCAGGAAAGTATCGCCCGTATGGCCGTCGCGTTGGCCGACGAGATCAGTCATTTGGGCGTTGCCTACCGCCAAAACGGCCAATATGCCGAAGCGACAGAGACCCACACGGTCAATCTTCAACTCCCCTATATCCTCCAGGGAACCGGTCGATACCATGCGCCGCTCATGAACTTCCACACCATCTCGGGGTTTGATGCGGCCTACTGCCTGGTTCTGGCAGAACGATATGAGGACGCGCTGACCCTGCTGGAGCGCATATTCGATTACGCCGAGGCGCAGTGCCCCTATTGCCGTAACCGCGAACCTTTGACATCTCCCCTATTCTGTAACATAGATATGACTCCGTTCCACGGCGATTGCCGTGAGGAGGATTATCTGCATCACATTCGGAATCAGGTGTTCATGCCTCTGCATCCCGACCCTCGCTTTCAGGCTATGCTGAAGCGATACGAGGAATATACGAAAAACGAATAGGCTTTCAAAAAACGGAGCGTTCCCTCAGGGGAGCACTCCGTTTTCGTTGGCATCCAAATAAACCCCCAGTTCTACTGGGGGAGCCGAAAGCGAGCGAAGCGACAATAAAAAGGGCGAGCTACAAGCAAGCCCGAAGCAAAAAGTATTGAAAAGAGTTAAACCTCCGAGTATAATGTAACTGGGTTT
>JAZSBH010000037.1:0-46419 GCA_045602325.1 Eubacteriales bacterium
ACATTATTTGAAGTTCTTTGGAATCCAAAACCTTTCTTTCAAGAAAGGTTTTGGTGGGGTGCAGGGGTGAAACCCCTGCTCGATAAACCCCAATTTGATTTTCTCCCTCTCCCCACTTGATTTTTCTCCCCATTTGTGGTATACTGAAATTTAGACCAAAATACCTCCGAAAGGAAGGCTTTCACCCTATGAAATCCGTCCGCACCATATACAAGATCGGCATGGGTCCCTCCTCCTCCCACACCATGGGCCCAGCCTTTGCCGCCAAAACCTTCAAGGACACCCACCCCGAGGCCGACCGCGCCGCCGTCATCCTTTACGGATCCTTGGCCAAGACAGGCAAGGGTCACGGCACCGACCGCGCCATTCTTGACACCCTCGCGCCTATCCCCGCCGAGATCGAGTTCAACATGAGCGACGAGATCGCCGCCACCTTGCCCCACCCCAATACCCTGGACATCATCGGGTACGCGGGAGACGTGGAGGTGGGCCGCATGCGCTTCCTTTCCATCGGCGGCGGCGAGGTGCGCATGGACGGCGAGGAGAGCCGCTTTGCCCTGCCTCCCGATCTATACAAGGAGGAAAGCTTCACCGAGATTGCAGAAACATGCAAATCCCGCGGCATCCGCCTGTCGGACTACGTCTTCGAGCACGAGGACGCCGACTTCCCCGCCTTTCTCCTGGACGTCTGGCACACCATGACCGCCGCCATCCGGGAGGGTCTGACCCACGCGGGCACCCTTCCCGGAGGACTTGACGTGGAGAGGAAGGCACAGAAGCTCTACAACCAGCGCCACATCGACGAGTCTCCCCAGACGAGAGAGAACCGCTTGGTCTGCGCCTACGCCTTCGCGGTCAGCGAGCAGAACGCCGACAACGGCATCATTGTCACCGCCCCCACCTGCGGCTCCTGCGGCGTGCTTCCCGCCGTCCTCAAGTATATGCAGGACAAGAACGGCTTTACCGATCGCGACGTGGTGCGTGCTCTGGCCGTAGCGGGCTTGGTAGGTGATCTGGTCGCCACCAACGCCTCGGTCAGCGGAGCCGAGTGCGGCTGTCAGGCCGAGGTGGGCACCGCCTGCTCCATGGCTGCCGCCGCTCTCTGCGAGCTCTTTGAGATGGGCATCGACCAGATCGAATACGCCGCCGAGATGTCCCTGGAGCATCACCTGGGACTGACCTGCGACCCCGTCTGCGGCCTGGTGCAGATCCCCTGCATCGAGCGCAACGCCGTCGCCGCTATGCGGGCCATCAACGCCCTGTCTCTGGCCAACTTCCTGTCGGGAAGCCGCAAGATCTCCTTCGACCTGGTGGTGGAGACCATGTACCGCACCGGCCTTGATCTTTCCCACCTCTACCGCGAGACCTCCGAAGGAGGACTGGCCAAGCTGTATCAACATCCTGCGGAGTAAATACACATCGAAAGGAGCCCCCATGAACGATCTCTGGTCCACTCGTATTCAACGGATAAGCACCCTGTATGAATCCCGCTCCCTCCGCTTTCACGATCTATTTCAGGAGCAGTACGTCAACGCCTTCGCCATTCCGGATCAAGCCTCCGTACTGGAGATCGGCTGCGGCCCCGGGGCGCTGGCCGAGGCCCTGGCGCGCTGGTACCCCAATACCGCTGTGACAGGCGTAGACCGCGACACGAATTTCATTTCCTTTGCCGCCACCCGCGCGCCGCATATCCGTTATCTGGAGGGGGATGCCACGGCACTTCCCTTTCCCGACGGCTCCTTCGACGTCACCATATCCAACACCGTCCAGGAGCATATTTCCCCCGACGGCTTCTACGGAGAGCAGCGCCGCATCCTCAAGCCGGGCGGCGTGTGCCTCGTCCTCTCCGCGCGGAGGGGCTACCACATCCCCGCGCCCTGCGTGGAAGAAGAAACACCACTGGAGCGGGAGGTATACGAGGCCGTTGCCCCCTATGGCGCAGAGGATCTCAAGACTTACAGCGTGGGCGCCTATGCCACCGATGAGCGGGGAATTCCCGCAGCCATGGAGCAGTACGGCTTCCGGGACTTGTCTACGACTTATCTCACCGTCAATCTCACCCCGGACAATCCGATTTTTGACCGCAAGACAGCCCACGCCATCATCAACGCCAACCGCCGAACCAGCCTGGATTATGTCGACTGCATCCCCGTCATCGCCCCAGGGGTCATCCCCGCCGATACCTTGGCCGAGCTTCGCGCCGTGATCCATGCCAAATACGACGAGCGGATACGGCTCTACGACTGTGGTATCAAGCAATGGGACTGCAACGTATCCGTCACCATGGTCACGCGCGGGATCAAGTAAGCCCAAAAACATATGTAAGGAGTCACTATGTCTCTCCCTTCTCACATCCTATCCACCTACACCGCCATCCTTCGGGAGGAGCTGGTGCCCGCCATGGGCTGTACCGAGCCCATCGCCATCGCCTACGCCGCCGCCATCCTCCGTCACGCCCTGGGGGCAAACCCCGCTGCCCTACGGGTGGAGCTGAGCGGTAACATCATCAAAAACGTCAAGTCTGTCATCGTCCCTGCCACCGACGGGATGCACGGCATCGAGGCCGCCGTGGCCGCGGGCATCGTGGCCGGCTGTCCCGACCGCAAGCTGGAGGTGCTGTGCGCCCTGAAGCCCGCTGACACCGATCGTATCCGCGACTTCCTCGCGACCACCACCCCTGCCGTCAGCGAGCTGGAGACCAAGCACCCCTTCGAGCTGGTCATGACAGGGACAGCCACCGTGGACGGTCGGAAGATCACCGCCCGCGTCCACCTCATGGACCGCCACACCAACGTGGTCTCGGTGGAGCGCGACGGCGAAGATTTGACCGCCCGCTACCTCTATGGCGAATCCATGGAGCACACTGAGCTCGCCGACCGTTCCCTTCTCAACGTACAGGACATCATCACCTTTGCCGAGGAGGTGGATCTGACCGAACTCAAACCCCTGCTGGAGCGTCAGATCCAGATGAACATGGCCATCGCCGAGGAAGGACTCCGAAACGAGTACGGTGCTTCCATCGGGCGCCTTCTCTACAACGGCGGTCATTGCGATCTCCGCACCCAAGCACGCGCCTACGCCGCCGCAGGATCGGACGCCCGTATGAATGGCTGTGAGCTTCCCGTCTGCATCATTTCGGGCAGCGGCAATCAAGGCATGACCGCCTCTGTCCCCGTGGTGGTCTACGCCCGCAAGTGGCACACCGACGAAGAGACCCTACTCCGTGCCCTGCTGGTGTCCAATCTCATTACCGTACATCAAAAAACGGGCATCGGCTGTCTCTCGGCCTACTGCGGCGCCATCAGCGCGGGCTGTGGGTGCGGGTGCGGTATCTGTTACCTGGCAGGCGGACGGTTCAACGAGATCGCCCACACCCTGGTCAACGCCGTAGCCATCCTGTCGGGTACCATCTGCGACGGAGCCAAGGCTTCCTGCCCCGCCAAGATCGCCATGGCAGTGGAGGCGGGTATCATGGGCTACGACATGATGCGATCTGGCCGCCAGTTCTACGGCGGGGACGGCATTGTGACCAAGGGCGTGGAGAACACCATCCGCAACATCGGCCGCCTGGCTCGCGACGGCATGAGCGAGACCGACCGGGAAATTATTCGGATCATGTTGGGGGAGTAAAAGCACGCATACGGGGGGGAACTTCTTGGAAGAAGTTCCCCCCCCATACCCCCCTCAAGAACTTTCAAAAAGGATCATTGGATGTGAGAACAGGGCACCGCGATTGCGGTGCCCTTTGCTTTTCGGTTATGGGGCGGAGAAGATTCCCCGCAGGATCGCGGCATCAGACACGTTCAGATTTCGCCTTTCGATGTAGTCCTCCACGCTGATATCCATCTTTCGTTGAATTTGACTTGGTGAGACCTGCGCCTGCACCGACGCCATGGCCTCGGGATCTACCGTGAACTTGTACGACTGCCCGTCATCGGTCTTCACCGTGACCGTGGTTCGGTATCTGGCTGAAGTAGATCTCCAGGACGAGGCGTTGTACTCAATGGCGAAGACCACGCCCTCCACGTCCTCGGCGTTATACCGCGCCGTTTCCATGTTGACCATATTCCGGACCGTCAACGACATATCCTCATGGAGATCGTAGCGGCCGAACAGGGTCAGGGGAAAGAGCAGAAGCACCGCCAGTGCCACCGCAAGACAACGGATCATTTGCTTGCGCTCGCGGATGTTTTCCTCCCACGCGTCATTGCCGTAGCCGACACGGTATTTTCCGAACACGGGATACAACTCCCGGTATCCGCCGATCTTGCCGTAGACCACGTCACGGCGGGCGAAAATGGGGAGAACGCCTCGGTGTTGGGCTACGAACAGCAGCGGGGCCATGACAAACAGGAGAAACAGCGCCGCCAGCGCAAGGGTTAGAACCGTCATCGTGGAGCGGGTCGCCAGCACCGTAGGGTCGGTACTGGCAATATGCCCTGCCAGAATCGAACCTCCGAGAACCATACTCAGGGACACGGAGACTCCCCCCACGATCACGGCGGGATACAAAACCTTATCCCAGGGCGACAGGGGCGGCCGCGGGAGGTGTTTCTGCTTTTTGCGTTGCCGTACAGCCACGGATCATTCCTTCTTTTTCAATGCCACAGCAGCGGCAGCGGCCATCAGCACAGCAGTCACGCCAAAGCCGATCACTGAGCCGCATCCACCCTTTTCATTGGGAGTTTCGACGGTGGTTACGTCCTCGGCGGGCGCGGCGGTGTCTGCCGCGGGAGCCTGGGTAGGATCCTCAGCGGGAGCCTCCGTGGTCGCATCGGTTACGGCAACGGTGGTCTCGGCAGGCGTAGCCGCATCGGGATCGTAAAAATCACTCTCATAGATCTCGATGGGATCGTACTGGTAGAACTTGATCCACGCCACATCAAAGGTCTCCTGAGCGAAGTCCTCGGCATCGTAGAAGGGGATCAGGCACAGGTTGAGGATGAAGTAATTTCCGTCCCAGCCCGGCTCACCCGTCATGTAGAAGATGGTGGTATGCCACTCACCATCGGTACCCACGGAATCGTAGTAGCACATATCGAAATCGTACTCGGGAGTCGCGCCGGTACGGTAGGACAGACCCAGCTCCTCGCCCTTGGTGGAGGAGGTACGGTAGCGGATGACGATGTAGTCGCCACGAGTGCCCACGATATTGCGGGGGTACTTGGAGCTGGCAGCGTAGGCGTAGCCGTCGGGAGTCAGGGACGTGATGCGCATGAAGGAGACCCCGTCCTCGGTAACGTAGTCAACGGCAACGTTCTCGCCCTCAAAGGTCTTGACTACAGCCTCGTCGGCAAAGTCGATCATCTCCATGAGCTTGTATTCTCTGTCCTCCTCGCTCATGCCGGGGATCTCCACGGGCTTGATGTCCAGTCCATCGGGCTTACCCGTAAAGGTCACGAGGGCAAACTTGGAGACGTCCTTGGAGTAGGGGCCGCTGATGCCGCGGCCAAACATGAGGTGCCAGTATTCGTTGGGGTTGGTAGCCTCACCGTTGGTAGACAGCACCCAAGCGTAGTTCATGGTGTCGCCGTTCTCCACGGTACGGTCGGTCATCCCCAGGACGGTCTGGAGGTGAAGCCGCATCTCGTAGCGAAGCACTTGATTCTCCTGGTCATAGTAGCCCACGAAATCCTCACCGGGCTTTGGGAGATAGGTTCCGAACCAGTTGAAGGTCAAGGACTCGTTGGTCTCGCTGTGAACGCCGTAGCCCAGCTCGATGTAGTCGTTGGTGCCCGTAGCGTCGGCAGGGGCAATACCAACCTGGAGGCAGTTGTAGGCCCACAGGTACATATCACCGCCCATGGCCTCGGGGGTGCAGGTAAAGCCGTTGATGAGGTTGACCTCAAAGGCCAGGTACAAGTAGATGCCGTCCCATCCCCAGTAGGGCTTGATAGCGTCGCCCTGAGTGCCCTCGTAGAAGGTATGGAAGTCCTCCTCGGTGGAGCCGTCCGGGCCGGAGTTGACCAGCCAGGACAAATAGTCCTCATACAGTTCAAAGGGAATATACTCGTTCTTGTCGATGGTACCGTCCAGCTTAGGCGCGATGTGCAGGAAGGGAACCTCCCATGCCACTTCTCCCTCGCCGGCCTCACCGGCCATGATCTCGTCGATCTTCTTGGCATCCTCGGTGTAATGTCCGTCCTTGTTGACGACGGCGGATGCGGACAGCGCACACAGGAAGGTGAGTGCCGCGATGCAAAGGATCATTGCAAATAGCTTTTTCATGCGTGTAGCCTCCTTTGTTGATTTCGGTGCAGATTTTCGCCCCTCGTAGGACGAATTGTTTTTTCATTATAGCAGAAACATAAGATTTGGTCAATAGGCAAAAGCAGATTTTGTATATTTCGTCACAATAGACAGAACAGCTGTCGGATACAGAATTCATCCGACAGCCATTTTGTCTATTATGCATATCCGTCAACCGTATCCCCGGTTGAAATCAATCTTTCCGCTTTTTACTCGCCACAGCGGCTGCAGCCATGAGCACGGCAGTCACGCCAAAGCCGATCATGGAACCGCATCCGCTCTTTTCTTCGGGAGTCTCGGCGGTGGTCACATCCTCCGCAGGGGCATTGGTGTCTACCGCGGGAGCCAGGGTAGGAGCCTCGGTCACGGGCTCCGTCACAGGCTCGGTGGGCGCCTCGGTAGGAGCCTCGGTCTCAGAAGGCGGATCGTCGTAGCGCAGGCGGTAGAGTCTACCCTCGCCGGGCAAGAATTTATCCTTCAGCATTCCATCCTCAAATTCTACGGGAATATACTCTCCGATATGAGGATCGAAATACTCCAGCCACTTGACACCGGCGGCGGCATCTACCGTGAGCTTACTGGTAACGTTTCGCTTGGTGTTCTTATTGAAGATCATAATGTATTGATCCTCGCCCTCCTTGGGCTCCATCACGCTGATGATGAAATCGTTTCTGCCATTGGGCTGGAGGAAGTAGTCGTCGGGCAGGCCTTCAACACCCCCGACGTTCTTCTGTACGTGATATGCGTGTGCCACATCCACGTTCATAAGGATGGAAGACAGACCCCGTACCTCCCAGTTCAGGTCACTCCAGGCGGCGAAGAACTCGGGATCGCGGATGGTGCCGTCACGGTAAATGACCGAATCCCGGAAGCCCTCGCCCTCGGTGTCCGAGGAGCCGGGACAGACCAGGTTGAACCAGGACAGAGCCTTGAAGCCGTATGCAAGATAGGCGTAGACGTTCCAGCGCATCTCGTCCACGGTGGGCATACGGGTGCCGTTCCAGGCGGTGGACTGAGGGTACGCGTGGGTCTTCAGCTTACCGTTATCGTAAGCGACCTTGCGTAGCACCTCCATGTCGGCGAAAATGTCGGTCAGAACCACGCCGCCGTCACGGAAAGGATAGTAATCGTGAGACAGGTAGTCAATGTTCTCGGCGCCGATGGTCTGTACGAAGTTGGTAACGTGCTCCATATAAGTACCGCCCAAGGCCCAGGTGGGAGCGTAGCTGGGGAACAGGTTGACCATGGGATAACGAGTCTTGTCGGCCTCTCGGTAGATGTTGACCAGACGGCTAATCTCGGGGAACTTGTCAGCGGTGGGCTCGTCAACGACGTGATAACCGATACAGTGTTCCTTGCCGGCAGCATACTCCACGCCGGGAGCAATATTGGACTCCGCCATACTGCCGTTCATCTGGTAAACCATATTGCGTTTGGCATACTGCTCCTCAATATTGTTCCAGTAGGCGGCATCGTACATATGCCCCGAGCCGAAATCGCGGGGGAACATATTGAAGTTGATGCCCGCAGCGGCCATCTGATCCAGCTGATACTCGTAGCTGTCCTTCTCAAAAGAGTAGAAGGACACCCAGGAGCCGATGAGTAGGTCGTCGGTGGTCACGTCATCGGCCATGATCTGCTCGCGCCAGGCGGCCTTCTTGGCTTCGTATGCCTCGTCAATGACCTCCTCCGCTGCATAAGCGGGCAGGATCAAAAGGCTACACAGACAGGTCAGCACGGCCAGCAGCGCGGCTGCGGTTCGGATCCATACGGAATGTTTCATAGTCGCTCTCCTTGTTATCTGATTTGCCGCAAAGGCACGGCGTTGCTTTTATTATACACGATTTACCGGGATCTGTCAACAGATGAACGGGATTTTTGTGCATTTTGTTGGGATGGCAATCGGATTTTTTTGGCCTACCCGAAAGGATTCTGAACCTAGCCCACTTTTGTGGCATGTTTAATGGTTGTACAGAATTCGAATCATTGAATAGCGGGTACCGTCAGGGGGTTCAAAGCAATCCGTTAGTTGTCTAACGACTTATCTTGTATGAATGGTCGATACACATCCGGCTGTGGGGACCAAATTGCGCCTTGCCACAAATCTGTTTCGTGATACCAGTACTCTTTACTGACCACGGATGAAACATCTTCTCCATCTCGTACGTAGAAAAAGCAGTTTCCCTCATGCTCATAGCTCATGAAAAAGCAGGTTCCGTCGAATCGGTAAAAATGCTTAAAGGCCGGCTGCTCGTAATCCCATCCGTCCCATACACTGTGTGTGTTCTCGATCATAATCTGATACAGCTCCGTGCAAGTGCGGTAGTAGCAGAATTATATTCTGATTTCCGGGGAAGCACAATTATTATAGTGCTAACGGGGCTAAAAAAGCCAAAGAATATATTTTTTCAGTAATAATTTGATTGTTCCTAATACAAGTTTGGACTAAAATCAAGAAGAACCGCTATCGATGGGTAAACACTTCGATAGCGGTTTTTCTATTGCTAATTGCACTATAGACTTTTCCCCGGGAAGTGCCTAGATATTTTGCACTTTTAAAAGAAAAACCTCACTAATCTGTACCCTCTAAAGAAGGTTCAAATTAGTGAGGTGTGGCCTACCCGAAAGGATTCGAACCTTCGACCTTCAGAGTCGGAGTCTGACGCGCTATCCAGCTGTGCCACGGGTAGGTATTCTGTTGATACTCTGGTATTATACCATAAACCTTCGGAAAAAGCAAGCCCTTTTCCGAAAAAAGTGTGTGCCGAAAAGCGTCTTTTTGCGACAGATCGGGGAATGCAGTGGGGATTTATTCTTCTGATTTTATTCACATATTGCCAAAATCTCGGTTTCTCCATGCAAAAAAGCGGTATAAAGTTACAATTTTTCGGACACCGTAAGCAAAAACGGCCAAATTCTCTTGACAAATCAACAAGTTTCGGTTATAATGAGTATGTATGTCTGCATCCGTATGTACCACGCGGTTTCGCGTCGGATGCAGTCTGCGAAATCCATTTCGCCGCCAGACCGAGGTACAAGCGCCCCTTTCAGCGCCCCGCGCGTGCGTTTTGCCCACGCTTTCTGCCCCAGCCTTCCGACGGGAAGAAACAGGAGACTTCCGTTATGTCCATGAATTTCATTAACAAATTACCCATCCCCCAAGAGACCAAGGAACGCTATCCCGTGACCAAGGCCGCCGCTGCCTGCAAGGCCGCCCGCGACGACGAGATCGCTCGCGTATTTACCGGCGAGTCCGACAAGAAGATCTTGGTCATTGGCCCCTGCTCGGCCGACAGCGAGAAGCCCGTCATTGAGTACGTCCGTCGTCTGCGCCTGTTGCAGGACAAGGTGGCTGACAAGCTCATTCTCATCCCCCGCATCTACACCAACAAGCCCCGCACCACCGGCGAGGGCTACAAGGGTATGCTCCATCAGCCCGATCCCACCGCCGAGTCGGATATGTACAAGGGTATTCTGGCCATCCGTGCGCTCCACACCCGTGTGCTGACCGAGTTCGGTCTCCCCACCGCCGACGAGATGCTCTACCCCGCCAACTACCGCTACCTGGACGATCTACTCTCCTACGTGGCTATCGGCGCCCGTTCGGTGGAGAATCAAGAGCACCGTCTGGTATCCAGCGGCGTCAGCGCTCCCGTGGGCATGAAAAACCCCACCGGCGGAGATCTGTCGGTCATGATGAACGCCATGACCGCCGCCCAGCATAGCCACTCCTTCATTTTCCGCGGCTGGCAGGTACAGACCTCGGGTAACCCCCTGGCCCACGCCATTCTCCGCGGCTACGTCAACAAGCAGGGTCACAGCCTGCCCAACTACCACTACGAGGATCTGACCCATCTGGTCGCCCTGTACGGCGAGTTCTCCCATCTGGTAAACCCCGCCGTCATCGTGGACACCAACCACGCCAACTCCGGCAAGAAATACCTGGAGCAGCCCCGTATCTGCAAGGAGGTGCTCCACGCCTGCCGCCACAACGCCGACGTCAACCGTCTGGTCAAGGGCTTCATGATCGAGAGCTATCTGGAGGACGGCGCACGTAAGGTTACCGAAGAAGGCTTCGGCAAGTCCATCACCGATCCCTGCCTCGGCTGGGACAAGACCGAGCGCCTGGTTCTGGACGTGGCGGATCTGCTGTAAGAGGCTATGAGAGCCCGCTCAAATCTTTTTGGTATCCTCCTCTCTTCGCTCGGAGTGAATTTACCTGCCGCAAATACGGCGAAAGGTTTGAGAAGCCCGAAACTTTCACAAAGCACTCTATTTAAGAAAGAAAATTTTAACCGAAATGATGATGAAAGGCTTGGTTTATAATTATGTCTAAGAATGTCATTGATGGCGAGAAATTTCAAAAAATGGTCGCGTCTGCGGCCAATTCGCTGGACAGTGAGAAGACCGAGATCAACAATCTGAACGTATTCCCCGTCCCTGACGGTGACACGGGCATCAATATGTCCCTCACTATGAAGCCCGCCCGTGAGATCCAGGTAGAGCCCGGCACTTTGGCCGAGGCCGCCAGCCGCGTGGCCAACCGTCTGCTCCGCGCCGCCCGCGGTAATTCAGGCGCCATCCTGTCCCTGTTCTTCCGCGGTATGTCCAAGTCCTTCGAGGGACTGGAGTCCGCCGACTCCGACGATATCGCCAAGGCCATCCGCAGTGGTACCAACGAGGCCTACCGCGCTGTCAGCAAGCCCGCCGAGGGCACCATTCTGACCGTCATGCGAGGCACCGCCGAGATCGCCGAGGCCGAGAGTGAGCAATACCGCGGAAATCCCGAAGCATTCTTTGAGAGACTGCTGGAGGGAGCCGAGGAGGTACTGGAGCAGACCCCCGAGATGCTTCCCGTCCTCAAGCAGGCTAACGTAGTAGACGCCGGCGGACAGGGCTTTGTCACCATGCTCAAGGGCATGCTGGCCTCCCTGAAGGGTCACGACGTGGCCGCCGTGGAGGGCTCGGACGACGAGAGCGCCGAGCGCGACGAGGGTGCTGATTTCAGCGAGTTTGATACCGATTCCATTACCTTTGCTTACTGCACCGAGTGCATCGTGGGCAAGTACGACGAGCTTCGCGGCGAAGGCACCGCCGAGGCCTTCAAGGAGACCATCTCTCCCTGGGGCGACAGCATGGTCTTCGTAGACGACGAGGAGATCATCAAGCTCCACATCCACACCAACGATCCCGGCCGTGTTCTCTCCGAAGCCATCAAGTACGGTAACCTGGAGACCGTCAAGATCGAGAACATGAAGAAGCAGCATTCCGCACTCACCGCGGCAGGCGAGAAAGCCGCCGAGGCCAAGGAGCCCGTGGACTATACCCCCGATAAGGACTACGGCTTTGTAGCGGTTTGCCTGGGCGAGGGTACTGCCAACATCTTCCGCGAGCTGGGCGTACACGAGATCGTCACCGGCGGTCAGACCATGAACCCCTCCACCGACAACCTGCTGGATGCCATCCGCAAGACCCGCGGCCGTGAGGTGTTCGTTCTGCCCAACAACAAGAACATTATTATGGTAGCCAAGCAGGCCGCCGCCATCATCGAGGCAGAGGTGGCCGAGGGCATTGCCCCCGAGCAGCGCGTCATCGTGCTGGAGACCCGCAGCGTACCCGAAGGTATGTCGGCTATGCTGGCCTTTGACGAGACCTCCTCGTCCGACGACAATGCAGCCGCCATGACCGAGACCTTCGGTTGCGTGCACACACTGTCGGTCACCCGTGCCGTCAAGGACGCCGCCATCGACGGACTGTCCATCAAGGCGGGCGAGTACATGGGTCTGTGCGACCGCAAGATCGGCTACACCGGCACCGACTACGAGATCATCGTGCTGGAAATGATCCGCAACTTCCCCGACGCCGCCTTCGTAACCGTCCTGTACGGCGACGAGGTCACCGAGGAAAACGCTAACATCATCTTTGAAAAGATGAAGGCTGAGGTACCCAACGCCGAGTGCAACCTGCTCTACGGCGGCCAGCCCCTCTACGATTTTGTGATTTCCGTTGAATAAGATGCGTTTGGGGGGAACTTCTGGCAAGAAGTTCCCCCCAAGCCCCCTTCAAGAAACCTAAAAAGCAAATTACGCAAAGAGAATCCACAACTGATTGCTTATTAGAAAGCCGCCGGAGGCCGCTTTCTGCATCAAATTCGCCCAAGGAGCCCGATATGGCAAGAGATATTCAAGAAAGCCGCGCCGAGATCGACGCATTGAACCGTGAACTGGTGGAGAAATTCTGCCGCCGCATGGACGTAGCCGCCGATGTGGCAGACTACAAGCGGGAGCACGGGCTCCCGGTCTACGACCGCACGAGAGAACGGGAGATTTTAGCCGATATGGCAGAGCTTGCGGGAGAAGACTACCGCTACTATGCCAAGATCTTCTTTACGGTCATGATGGACCTGTCCAAGGCTCGCCAATCTGCTCTCCTGGCCGCGGCCCACGCAGAAGCCCATCCCGAGGACGTATCGGAGCGCATTCTGCAAGCCATGGAGAACACCCCCTCGGTCTTCCCCGACGGGGGACTCGTCGCCTGTCAGGGCGTAGAGGGTGCCTACAGCCAGATCGCCGCTGACCGCCTATTCAGCCTGCCCCGCATCCGCTACTACGGCACCTTCGGGGACGTATTTGAGGCGGTGGAGCGGGGAGACTGCGACTTTGGCGTGCTCCCCATTGAGAACAGCACCTACGGTACCGTCAACGAGGTCTACGACCTCATGCAGAAGTACCGCTTCTGCATCGTCCGCGGCATCAAGCTCCGCATTGACCACCGCCTGTTAGCCAAGCCCGGCACCAAGCTAGAAAACGTCCGCGAGGTCTACTCCCACAGCCAGGCTCTTGGGCAGTGCCGCCGCTTCCTGGAAGCGCATCCCGAGATCAACACCCACGTTTGCCGCAACACCGCCGAGGCCGCCGCCACGGTGGCCAAGATGGATCGCAGCGACGTGGCCGCCATAGCATCCGAGTCCTGCGCCACCCTGTACGGCCTGTCCGAGATTGCCGACGGCAACACCATTATGAACGCAGGGCGCAACGACACCCGCTTCATCTGCATCGCCAAGGATCTCAAGATCTTCCCCGGCGCCACCAAGATCAGTCTCATGCTCACCCTGCCCCACGAGCCCGGCTCCCTGTACGCCACTTTGGCCAAGTTCACCGCCCAGGGTGTTAACCTGACTAAACTGGAAAACCGCCCCATTGAAGGCCGAGACTTCGATATGCGCTTCTACTTCGACTTTGAAGCCTCCCCCGCCGAGGATCGCATCCGCTACCTTTTGGATGACCTGGAGCAAAGCTGTGAGACCTTCGCTTTCCTGGGCGGGTACAGCGAGATCTGAGAACCGAGGCGAGGGAGCCGGGGGAGCGGCCTCCGGCGGCCAAGAACCTTTTTGAAACATTCTCGATTCTCGATTCACGATTCTCGCTCCGCTCGGGGGGAATGTGACTATGTCAAATATCGCAAGGATTCTTAGAACTCTCAAAGCTTTCAGAAAAGCATCTTTTCAACACTTTTAGACAGTCGATACCCAAGAAATACAACAAAAAAGGAGTGACCTATGCCAACTCCCGCAAACTCACCCCGATCCTTGGCGCTGAACACCCTGCTTGCGGTGGAACGGGGACAGTACGGTAATATCGCCGTGGACACCGCTCTGCGCCGCCATCCCATGAGTGATCCCGACCGCCACCTCTACACCGCCCTGGTGTACGGTGTCACCGAGCGCAAGACCACCCTGGAATACCTGCTCGCGAAATTCTCCTCCCGTCCCATGGGGGAGTTGGACGACGGAGTCCGCGTCGCTCTTTGTATGGGTCTGTATCAACTGATCTACCTTGACCGCGTACCCGATCACGCCGCCCTGGATGAGACGGTCTCGCTGGTTCCCCGCCGTGTGTCGGGGTATGTCAATGCGGTTCTGCGTTCGTACCTGCGGTTTGAGGCTTCCCTCCCCCGCCTGTCCGACGGCAACCGCGCCCCCCGCGAAGGTAAGCTGACCACACCCGCCGCGTGGGCAGAGCGCTTTCTCGATCTGGCCGTAGATCCCATGCGGGCTCTGTCGGTGTGCTGTGGCATGCCTCTGTCACTGTGCGAAATCTTCGCGAAGGTGTTGGACTACGATCGTGCCGTTTCGGCTCTGTCCGCCTTCGGGGATAAGCCCCCCATCACGGTACGGGTCAACACCGAGAAGACCACCCCTGAAGCCCTCACAGCAGAGCTGACCGCCGCAGGGCTTACCGTCCTCCCGTCCCACTATGCCCGCCACGCCCTCCGTCTTCCCGAGGGTGCAGTGACCGCCACCGAGGCCTTTGAGAAGGGGGATTTCTTCGTCCAAGACGAGGCCTCCCAGCTCTGTGTAGCCGCACTGGATGCAAGACCCGGTGACGTGGTGGTGGATACCTGCGCTTGCCCCGGCTCCAAGTCCTTCGGCATTGCGCTGACTATGAAGAATCAAGGCGAAGTACACAGCTTTGACCTCCACAAGAGCAAGCTCTCCCTCATTGAATCGGGAGCAGAACGGTTAGGACTCTCCATTGTCGCCGCAGCTGAGCGGGATGCCCGTAATCCGGACTCCGATCTGCTGGGCAAGTGCGATCGCGTGCTCTGCGACGTTCCCTGCTCGGGTCTGGGCGTCATCGCCAAGAAGCCCGAGATCCGCCACAAGGATCTGACCGAGTCCACCCGCCTCCCCGCCATCCAAGCCGCCATTCTGGAGGCCTCGGCCGGCTATCTCAAGCCCGGAGGCGTGCTGGTGTACTCTACCTGCACCGTCCTGCCCGCCGAAAATCAAGATGTGGTACGGACATTTTTGGCCACTCACCCCGAATTTGAGCCCCTTGATTTCACCTTCCCCGCCAAAGACGAGTCTGTCACCGACATTGTCTCGGAGGGCGGCATGGTAACCCTGCTTCCCGATCGGAACCGCACCGACGGGTTCTTCATTGCCCGTCTGCGGAGAAAATAATACGATTATCTTATGAATTATTTGGGGCGCCCCCCATTGGAAAGGCAGGTTGTCATAAGGATGCCGGGAACATCCCTATGACATAAGCTGATTGACGAGTGCGAAAAAAGACACAATATAGAATTCGTTTGAGTTCTGTATTGTGTCTTTTGTTTTTTCAAAAGGGTATGCCTCTATAGATAACAGATAACAAAGAAAGCGATATGTACCTCCAAGAGTGTCGGAGGTGTATATCATGTGGGGATACACTTAATGAGCGGTCACTTTAGTTTTGCCATAATTAGTTCATATTCCGGCATTTTACGGAGAAGCTCGAACGCAGGTTCTGCTTCAATTTCCTCGCATAAGCTGGCTCGTTCAGACCCAGGAGAGAAAAGATATTGGAAGTTGATTCGGTTGAGAAGCAGGGAGGAGGGGGCGCCTTCACAGGGAAGGGAATCCATCCGTATGGCCAACTCGGCTGCTTTGTCAAGGGCGGCCAGACCTCCGGCGGCGTCGTGCAGCTTTATGGACAGCGCCGCAATCTGTATATAAAGCTGGTAGGAAAATAGTAGCCCGATCGGCCAGTCGCGGCATTCATAGAAAAGCGCGTATATCTCAATCATTTTTTCACACAGGGCAATTTTCTCCTTCGAGGTGTAACACGGTGTTTTCAGAAGCTCCCGTACCATGAAATGAATGTCCGGCAAGGTTTGTATGATGCTTTCCTGAATGTGCGTGACCAGCTCTTCTCCCTTAAAAATTTCACACCATACACGCTGACTTTCATATTTCCCATTTATTTGCAAGGCAATTTGCTTGGCTTTTTTGTATTCACCCATGGACACGTAGGCATGGCAGAGTAATGAGACGGCATGGGAGGAAATGGTGTTCAGATCGGGACAGTGACCGAGGATATCCTCATAAAGACGAATCACTTCCTCCAAGACCTCCTTGGGCGGAGTCCATTGTGCCGTACATCCCATTAAAGCCTCGGCAAGATTATTTTTGAGCTGAACTGAATGCGGAAATTTTGCGAGCCCTTCTCGGGCGATTCGAACTCCTTCCTCATAGGAGGCATTGGCGGTTGCACGGATAATGGAGGATATCTGCTGTTGCTTTTGCTGCTCGTCGATTCCGCAAAGCGTGTCCAGAGACACGTGAAAGTATTCCGCAATATCGGGAAGAAAGGTTATATCCGGGTAGCCCTCGCCCCGTTCCCATTTGGACACCGCTTGCGTGGTTACGCCCATGGCTTTGGCGAACTCTTCCTGTGTGATGCCCATTTCTTTGCGCAAGCTTCGGATTGTGCCGGCAATATTTAATTCCATGTGTAATCTCCTCTCTTAACAAAGTGTGGCGAACCTGTCTTACATTTCGCTTTTGTTGATACAAGTATACCACATTTCTTTCCAAAAAACAATAAATGTATCAGTTACTGCGTAAACGCTCCGTTGATTTTTTGGGGAGACAAAGCTTTTTTATCCGTAAAAAAACATCCCGACACTTTAGATGTACCGGGTGTATCGTTACCGATCACAAAGATTCAAGCCCAAGAAAAGGACGGACAGCCTAAACCTTCAAGTTTTTCATTGTGCTTTGTATGCCGCCCCCGATCCGCCGTAAAATTCCGTGTTTTTTCGGCAAAAGGGTTGCAAGGCGGGGGGATTTGTGTTATAATAACATTTGATTGTATGCATTGGATTACAGAAGGGAGATGACCGCGTTTTGAAACGCCTTTTCGCCTACCTTCGTCCGTTTATGGGGCGTATGTCGGTAGGATTGACCATCAAGATTCTGGGCACGCTGGTGGAGCTGGCTCTGCCCTACATACTGGGTATGATCCTGGACGAGATCATCGTCAATTACGCAGCGTCGCGGGACACCGAGGGAGGTTTGCGCTCCATTCTGATCTGGGGCGGCATCATGGCAGTCTGCGCCGTGGCGGCTCTGGTATTCAACATCGTGGCCAACCGCATGGCCGCCTACGTGGCCAAGGACGTGGCCACCGCCATCCGTCACGATCTCTTTGACAGCACCATGCGCCTCTCCTGTGCCCAGGCCGACGCCTTTACGGTGCCCTCCTTGGAATCCCGCCTGACATCCGACACCTACAACGTCCATCACATGGTGGGCATGATGCAGCGTCTCGGAGTCCGCGCCCCCATCCTGCTGATGGGCGGTCTGCTCATCACCCTCGCCCTTGACCCCGTGTTGACCCTGGTCATGTTCTCGGTCATGCCCCTCATTGTGCTGACGGTCTTTATCGTTTCCAAGCGGGGCGTGCCGCTGTACCGCCAGTCCCAGCAATCGGGGGACGCCATGGTGCGAGTCGTTCGCGAAGACGCCCAGGGTATCCGAGTCATCAAAGCTCTGTCCCGCAAGGAGTACGAGCAGGCGCGCTACGAGGTAGTCAACACCAACCTCGTCCGCGACGGTCTCCGCGCCGCCGCCAATATGTCGGTCTCTAATCCCCTCATCAACCTGTTTCTCAATATCGGTTTGGTAGCGGTGATGTTCGTGGGCGCCATCCGGGTCAACGCCGGCACCTGCCAGCCCGGCACCATCATCTCCTTCATTCAGTACTTCACCATCCTCTCCAACGCCCTTCTGTCCATCACCCGTATCTTCATGATGTTCACCAAGGGCACCGCCTCCATGAACCGCATCTGCGAGGTGCTGGACGCCAAGGGGCAGGATATCAGCGAGTCCGCCACCGAGGGCTCTATGGCTCTCCCCGAGAATCCCAACCGCTATATCTCCTTTGAGCACGTCACCTTCTCCTATCGAGGCAAGACCGACAACACCTGTGACGTCTCCTTCGACCTCCCCCGCGGCGGCACCCTGGGCATCATCGGTGCCACAGGCAGCGGCAAAACCACCCTGCTCTCCCTCCTCATGCGGTTCTACCAAGTCCCCAAGGACAGCGGCACCATCCGCATCGGGGGCAAGGACATCCGCACCATGACCCCCGCCGAGCTCCGCTCCCGCTTCGGCATCGCCATGCAGAACGACTTCCTCTACGCAGGCACCATCGAGGACAACATCCGCTTCGGGCGGGACATCTCCCACGAGCAGATCGTCCACGCCGCCACCATGGCGCAGGCCCACGAGTTCATCTCCAAGCTGGATGACGGCTACGACCACAAGCTGACCGTCAAGGGAACAAACCTCAGCGGCGGCCAGAAGCCACGCCTGCTCATCGCCCGCGCCCTGGCGGGATCCCCCGACATTCTGGTGCTGGACGACGCCTCCTCGGCTCTGGACTATAAGACCGACGCGGCTCTGCGCAAGGCTCTGCGGGAGAATGCCGAGGAACAAAGGGAGGGCGTCACCACGACGGTGATCGTCGCTCAGCGCGTCAGCTCCATCAAGCACGCCGATCTCATTCTGGTCATGGATCAGGGTGCGGTCATTGGGTGCGGCACCCACGACGAACTAAACGAAACCTGCTCGGTGTACCGCGAGATCGCCGAGTCCCAGATGGGAGGTGCCATCCTTGAATAATCAGAATCGAGGCATGGGTCGTTCCATCAACGATCCCCGCGCCGCCCAGAATCAGAAAATGGACAAGACCCGCCGCACAAAGGTATTGGGTCGAGTGCTCCGCTACATGCTCCGCTACAAGTGGGCCATGCTGGCCGCCTTTGGCATGATGCTGGTATCCAACCTCCTGGCCTTAGCCGGCCCCGCCCTGTCGGGTATCGTCATCAACGCCATTGATCCCTTCGGCACCGCCAACGGCGGTGCGGCTGCCAACGGCGGTGGAATCGCCGTGGGTGCGGTGGATTTTGACACGGTCACCAAATACTGCATCATCCTCATTGTCTTCTACGCCGTCTCTGCCGTCATGTCCTACGGGCTGGCCATACTCATGGCCTGGATCAGCCAGCGCATCTCCTACACCATGCGCAAAGAGGTCTTCGCTCACCTCACCGAGCTTCCCGTGGGCTACTTCGACACCCACCAGACCGGCGAGATCGTCTCCCACATATCCTACGACATCGACACGGTCAACGCCTCCCTCTCCCACGACCTGCTCCAGATCTGCGCCAGCGTCATCACAGTGGTGGGCTCCCTGGTCATGATGCTGACCATTTCCCCCCTGCTCCTCTGCGTCTTCGTCATCACCGTCCCCGTGTCCATCCTGTTCACGCGGTATAAAACCAAGAAGATCCGCCCTCTGTTCCGCAAGCGGTCTGCCATGCTGGGCGAGCTGAACGGCTACGCCGAGGAGATGCTGTCGGGTCACCGCACCATCAAGGCCTACCACGGGGAGTCCGAGATCGTCTCCCGTTTTGATGTCCACAACAAGGAGGCCTGCGAGGCCTACTACCGCGCCGACTACCAGGGCTCTGTCATCGGCCCTACCGTCAACTTCGTCAACAACCTGTCCCTCACCCTCATCACGGTTCTGGGCGGTGCCTTCTACCTCATGACCCTGACGGTAACAGGGCTCCATCCTCTGCTCATGATCAACCTGGGCGACGTGTCCTCCTTCGTACAGTACTCCCGTAAATTCTCGGGTCCCATCAACGAGTTTGCTAATATTTTGAGTGAATTCCAGTCGGCGGCATCGGCGGCGGAGCGTATCTTCAATCTTTTGGACGAGCCCGCCGAGCCTGCGGACAAGCCCAATGCCGAGGTGCTTACCAACACCCAAGGCATCGTGGACATGACCGACGTACGTTTCGGTTATATCCCCGAAAAAGAGATCCTCCACGGCCTGAGCCTCCACGCAAACAAGGGCGATCTCATCGCCATTGTCGGTCCCACGGGTGCGGGCAAGACCACGGTCATCAACCTGCTCATGCGCTTCTACGACAAGCAGAGCGGCACCGTAACGATAGACGGCCACGAGATCACCGACCTGACCCGCGACAGCCTGCGCCGCGCCTACACCATGGTCTTGCAGGACACATGGCTCTTCTGCGGCACCGTCTACGACAACATTGTCTACGGCACCGAGGGTGCCACCATGGAGGACGTGGTGAAGGCGGCCAAGGCTGCACACATCCACCACTTCATCGAGTCCCTCCCCGAGGGCTACATGACCGTCCTCTCGGACGACGGCGTGAATATCTCCAAGGGACAAAAGCAGCTCCTGACCATCGCCCGCGCCATGCTCTCGGACGCCCCCATCCTGATTCTGGACGAGGCCACCTCCAACGTGGACAGCCGCACCGAAAAGCTGATCCAGGACGCCCTTTACGAGCTCATGAAGGGGCGCACCTGCTTCGTCATCGCCCACCGCCTCTCCACCGTCAAGAACGCCGACCGCATCCTAGTCATCCGCGACGGTTTGGTCACCGAGGCGGGCACCCACGACCAGCTCCTGGCGTCGGGTGGGTTCTACGCTTCCCTGTATAACGCGCAGTTTACCTGATCCATACTCTTTCCGAGGGACCACCGTCCCTCGGTTTTTTAACCATATTTTTCCACTCATACGCGTCATCCGCTCCGCCCATACTATCCACAGAGCCACAGATCAATGCCGCAACCCGCTGTGCCGGTTCAAGCAGAAAAGCGGTACTTACGATGGGTCACCGCCTGTTTCAGGTATCCTGTCGCAAGCACTGCAGGTCGGTGACTCTCTCCGCAGGGAATGCTCCCTGCGGAGGTCGCATCGCGCGAAATATCCAGGCAAGGACAATACTTGCCCGAAAGGTATGGTCATACAATGAAAGCAATTCAAAGCACCAAGCGGGCAGCAGCGGTGGGTCTTTCCGCGCTGATCCTGTCCTCGGTTATGCTGTGCTCGGTGGCCTGTACGAGAAACGACGACAAGAATCCCGGCGACACGACGGCCGGGGGTTCCTCGACGGTTACCACCCCTGCCCAGAACGGGGGGAATAACGGCTCCGGTTCCGGTTCCGACACTCCCATGAACCCCGACGCTGGCACGGTCAACCCTGACAGCGATGCTGGTAATCCTCCTGCCGGCACCGGCGGGACCGAAGGTCGCAGCTTCCGCTCCCGTTTCATGCACTAAACCGAACAGATCTCTCACCGTCCGAAATCGGGTGAGGAACAGGTATGCATGAAGATCAAAAAAGCCGCCCCCGCGGGAAAACCTGCGGAGGCGGTATTCTTATTTACAAATAAAACTCAGTCTTGAGTGCCCGCCCAAAGAGGGAATCCAATTCCACGCGGGGATCGGCCCCGTCGTAAAGGATATGGTACACCGCACGGCAGATGGGAAGATCTACCCCGTGAGCCTGACCTAAAAGCACCAAAGCTTTGACGGTGGCGTAACCCTCCGCCAATTCGGTGTAGGGCTTACCCGTGACGAACGCCTCTCCAAAGGCGCGGTTATGAGAGAATTTGGAGAACACGGTGGCCTCGTAGTCCCCCAGGTGGCAGAGCCCGTAGGCCGACAACTCGTTGCCGCCCATGGCCGAGATAAGACGGGCGATCTCCCTCGTTCCGCGGGACATGAGCGCCCCTTTGAGGGTAGTCAGTCCGTAGCCGTCCAACATACCCGCCGCAATGCCCACCACGTTCTTGGCGGCGGCACCGATCTCACTGCCGATCAGATCCGTTCCGTAGTAGAAGCGGATCAGTTCACCGGAAAATTCCTGTACCAACCGCTTTTTGGTCTCCTCGTCCTCGCTGTCCATGACCATGCAGTTGGGGATCCCCGCATAAAACTCCTGAACGTGACCGGGACCCACCCAAACCGCCACCTTGACCGACGGATGGAGGTACTCCCCCACCACTTCGGTCAGACGCTTGCCCGTTGTGGCCTCGATGCCCTTCATGCAGAGCACGACGGTCTTATCCCGCAGGTCGTAGGACTTCAACTCCTCCATGAGCGCCCGAAGCCCCTGGGCACCAATGGAAATGATGATGGTGTCACACGTGGGCGCGGCACACACCGACAGATCGGTGGAGAGCCGCACCGAATCGGGGAGCGTCAATAAATCATTGCGGCGCTCGGCCATAAAGCGAGCCATATGGGGAGAGGAGGCGCGGCCGTACAGGGTCACGGTATGCCCCTTGCGGGAGGAGAGATACCAGGTGATGAGAGAACCCCAGCGACCACAGCCGATAACGGTTATATTCATACATGATCCTTTCTTGATAACAAGCAAGCCTGCTCCCCCTTGTGGATATCCGAGATCTATGACAAGGTTGCTCGGCTTTGCAGGCGTTTTTCCAGTTCGGCCACCTTGAGGGCCGCTTTGGGATGCCCGAATTTCTGTGCCTTCCGATAGAACTTGATCGCCTCCCGATCGTCGGCCACCACCACGCCGCGTCCTTCTTCGTGGCAGACGCCCAGCGTATAGCAAGCACCGGCATGGTTTCGGGACACCTGGGTCAGCAAACGAATTGCCTCGGGTTGATCGACTGTCGTCCCCACGCCGTACAAAAGACACCAGCCCAAGCTGTAAGTAGCCTCGGTCACGGCAGCGGGAAGGGTGGTTGTACCTTTCGGAGCGGCTTTCAAGACCGCCCGATAGCAGGTCACGGCAGCCGTCGCGTCTGCGGGAAGACCGTACCCCTCAAAGAAACACTCTCCCAAATATTGCAAGGCGTTGACACGCATAAGTGCCGTAACGGGAGCCTGCATGTAAGCGGGAATATCCGCCGATACAGTGGTCGGTCTCATGGCATAAGCAAAGGGGACGGGTTCAGGCCAAAGAGCGGTATAATAATCCGTCATCCATTCTTGATGGATCCGCAACCCACGACTGTTGCGATTCAAGAGCGCGGTTCTGTCCCGCACGCGACGCCGCAAGCGTGCCTTGGCACCAAAACGGGATTCCGAGGGGCGTTTGCCACGATTGGCTTTACGGGCCACACCGCGGGGACGGCTCATTTCATAAGCAAATATCCGCGCCAGATCATCCTGTGCGGCGGGGTGATCCATCAGAACCGCTTCGGCCAAGTAAAGGAAGGATTCCTTTCGCTCAGACGCATCCGAAAAGTACATGGCGCGCAAGGTCGCCAAGCGATACAAGATCTCGGAACGGGCGCGAACATCTATCTTTTGACGTTCCGCACGGCGCAGACCCAGGGTATATGAACTGCCTTCGGTTTCAACACAAGCATATTTCAATCCGCGCAGATATACCTCATCAGCCTCGGAGGGATTCACGGGTATCGCATCGCCTGCCCAACAGCCGCGCAGAGCATCTCCCAGCCAAAGAGAGGCCACCACCCGTCCGCCATTCAGCGTCTCGGCACGGCGCAACATACGCACCGCGTCAATTCTGTTTTGCGGCGCACCGTGACCGTGGAACAGGCAAGTCGCCATACCGACAAGGGCATCGGCACTTCCCCTCGCAACACACTCCGAATACGAATGCCACGCGTTGACTCGCGCCATCTCGGCGTTTCCTTCGTCACTTTCATCCTCGGCAACACGAAGGGCACGTGCCGCCAAGCTCATCAGCGCATCCACAGAACTGTCGGTGGGATCCCGATATGCGCCGGCACGATATTCGTTTGCGCCCATAGCGGCCATCCCCACACGAACGGCTTCCAGATAGAAGCGGAGAGATTCATCCTCGGCAGTAGCCGTTTCAGAAGTCAGCAGCCCATAGGCATACAGGTCTCCCAACATAACCAGGGCACCCACATGATCGATATCGGCTGCCTCGCGGAACAAGGCAGAAGCCTCCACGACACGCTCATGGGAGGGTCTGACCGACAGATCAACCGAACGGAAATCTCTCGCCTCTCCTATGGCGTATAGGGTACAGTATCCCAACATATAGAGTGCACTACCCGCCGCCTGTTTGGGAAGCAGCCCATCAGGAGGAAGCGATTCCTGCTCAGCGGTATGGAGCAACCGAAAGGAATGCTCTTCAAAGGATCGCCACAATTCGATGGCTCGGGTAAAGCAGGCGACAGCCATGACCTGATCCTTGGGAAGACCGCGTCCTTCCAGGTAACACAGACCCAATTCATAACAAGCCTGCAAACAGTCTCCTTCCGCCGCCCGGCGCAGGTAGAACATCTCCTCCCGTTGGTCACGGGATACACCACGATCCATATGATGACACAAATACATTGCATAAGCCGCCTCGGGTACGCCGCCATCTGCCGCCTCTCTATACAAAGATGCGGCATGGATATGATCCAATAAATAATTCGGCGTTTGTTCGGTCGTGGCAGATTTGTTGTCCTCGATCGAGGACGTAGCGCTCCGTTCCTTAGTCCCATCGTTCTGCATGAAGGCGGAAGTCGGCATATCATCACGGTTGTCCTCGTAACCTCCTACGGTATCTTCGCGGTTTTCACGATGGTCATGGTCCGTGTTCGCTCGCGGATCTCCGCGATCATGACAAAGCGCCAAGCGGTACAGGGCGTAGCCCTGCCCCTGCTCAGCCGCCAGCTCATAAAGACGGACAGCCTTATCCATATCCAAGGAAACTCCTCGTCCCATCTCATAACACATACCCAAACGACACATGGCATCCGGCTGATCGGCGTTTGCTGCAACGGCATACCACTCCACAGCGGTCACCATATTTTGTGCCACGCCGACACCGTATTCATAGCAACCGCCCAGATTGTTCTGTGCGGGCGCATAGCCTGCCTCGGCCGCGCGTTCATAGCGACGAACCGCTTCCACCGCATCTACGTCTCGCCCGATTCCTCGCTCACAGCACACAGCATAGGCAAACTGCCCCCGCACACTGCCACCGTCAGCGGCCAAACGAAAGAGTTCTGTAGCTCGTGTAGCGTTAGCCGGGATGCCATACCCTCGGCGATAGGCATCCCCGAGACTGTACAACGCTTCGGTATATCCCAGACGAGCGGCATACCGATACCACACCAAGGAACGAGTAGGCGAAGGACGCAGACCCTCGGATCCGTTTCCCAACATCAAAAGCTGTCCGAGCTCATAGGCAGCTCGAGCGGCATCTGCCACTGTCCAATCCTCCTCATAGACATCATAGGGCTGGCAACCATCCCCCATACCATGGGAAATACCGCGATTCATGGCCTCGTACAATTCCGAAATGGAACGTTCCCACCGATCCTCAGGCAGTTGATCTGCCACGATGGAATTGCGTCCAAAACTCCGCTCCACGGATTCCTTGAAGCGGCGAGATGCAACGCGATCCACAACGGCATCACTTGTCTTGACGTTGGCAAACAACCGCGTACGGCGCATTTGCCGCATGGTGATGCAGGTATACCGTCTTCCCGCCCGCTTGCCATAAACCGTCAGGGGCAGCGGTGCACAATCGCCGGCACCATATCGGCAAACCGTGTACAGGAGCCGCAACGCGGCATGTGCGTCAGGCTCGGTACCCACGCCGTCCCTATGTAGGATCGCCAGTTCATACAGCGCGGGGATATAGGACCGACAAGCCGCACGGTGCAGATGCTCCATGGCATAGACGGGATCCTTCATGACCCCCAGGCCATTCAGGTAACAGAGTCCCTGCCGAAACACACCCCGTACGTCGCCCAATTCGGCGGCACGTGAAAACAGAGAAAACGCGGCGTCGGCGTCCCGCTCGATCCCTGTACCCGCAAGCCGCAGCTTTCCCATACGAATGAGTGCATCACAGATATTCTGATCAGCCGCCAAGCCGATCCAATAGGCAGCCTCCTTTTCCAAAACCGGCACACCCAGCCCCAACTCGTAGGCACGTCCCAGCTCAAAGCAAGCCTCTCCGTCCCCTTGATGGGCGTAATGGGCACATCGGATCACTCGTCCGTATCCATCGTCGGTACAGCGAGCCTCCACGAAGCAATCCTGCAAGCATGTCAAATGCCGCACGAACAGACGGTGAACAAACAGAGCGGCAGTATGATGATCCGGAGTATCCCCTGAGGGACAGGGGATCAAAGCAGCACCGCTCTCGGTTCCCGTGCAAAAGCGATGATCTAGCTCATTGGCCTCCAAGCTGACGCAGAGAACGCGAAGTCCTCGCTCCAGCGCGTGACGAATATCCGACGCCACCGTTTCGGCGCGAACCGCCGCAGGAGAGGTGAGGGCAATGAGAAGAGAGGCGCCGGCGAGCAGTTCGCCCCGACGAAGGGGATCTCCAAGCTCATTGACGCAGTTATGACGAAATCCGTACCGCGTCAGTCCGCGGCAAAACAGATCGGATTTTTCCCGATCGTCGTGGGCGTATGTCACGCATATATAGGGATTCATGGCAGAACTCCTTTCAAAGGGATGACGCGTCCACGGCTTGCGCGAGCGTCGGATCAATGCTTGGTTTTGGCTGTAAAGTATGTACCCACGTGCTCCCCATCCAAAAGTCTGTACAGGATGTCGGGGTCGTGGCCATTCATGATGAACATGGGAATACCCGCTTCGGTGGACAGAGCGGCGGCTCGGAGCTTGGCCTCCATACCGCCCGTGCCCCGCTCGGTGCCCGCACCGCCGGCCGAGGCCAGCAGATCGTCGGACAGGGATTCCACCCGCTCAATGAGCTTGGCATTGGGGTTCTTACGGGGATCGCAGTCGTACAAGCCGTCCACATCGGACAGATTGATGAGCACGTCGGCGTGGCAAACGCGGGAAACGTAGGCAGACAGGATGTCGTTACCGCCGAACTTAGTCAGCTCGTCGGTGGACACGGGGTCGTTCTCGTTGACAATGGGCACGCATCCCATGCCAAGAAGGCTTTCAAAGGTATTTTCTGCCAGGTCGCGGCGGGTAGGATTATCCAGCACGTCGCGGGTCAGAAGCACCTGGGCGACGGTGTGACCGTACAGAGAGAAAAGCTGATCGTAGAGCCGCATGAGCTCGCTCTGTCCGATAGCGGCCATAGCTTGCTTTTCAGCAATGGTGGTCGGACGGGACGCTCCCACCTTGGCCACGCCGGCGCTGACAGCACCCGAGGACACCAGTACGATCTGCTTTCCCGCGTTCTTGAAGTCGGAGAGTACCCGCACCAGCGATCCGATGCGGCGCAGATTCAGCGCGCCCGAGGCGTGTGTGAGGGTAGAAGTGCCGACTTTGACCACCAAACGGCGGCCATCTTGAAGCATACTCATAAAAATTTAACACTTTCTTTGAAAAATTTACCGAAATACCCTTTTCAATACGCAAATTTTGTATTATAATATGGGGTAGTGGGAGGTATCATTCTTATTATACTCCCAAACGCGTTGAATTTCAAGTATATTTTGCATATTCTGCCGCCATAACCCAATTTTTGTGCAAATGGACGGCGGAACACGAAAGGACGGACATATATGAAGCAGAAGTTTACGCTCAACATTGCCGACATGCAACTCAGCGTGGTCACCGAAGCATCCCCCGCCGAGGTGGAGCGCATCCGCGGTCTTCTGGATCGCAAGATGCGGGAAATCTACCTCAAGAGCCGTTGCCCCAAGACCGAGGCCGCTCTCCTTTGCGCCATGGAATTCGCGGCTGACCGTACCACTCTCCAGGAGCAGATCGCCGAGCTGGATGAACGCTGTGAAAAGTATTCCCTTGTACTGGACAGCCTCAAAGAGCGCAACGCCAACCAGACCGCAGAACTGGAAAAGTTGCGCAGCGAAAACGCCGTCCTTCGCTCTCTGCTGCTAACGACGGACAACGCTCCTGCCGTTGCCCCCGATCCCATCTCCCCCGCCGCTTTCTTCGCCGAGGTGGCCGACGCACAGACCAAATCCGACGAGCCCACCACCGAGGACAAGCCCGAGGAGGACGAGGATCAGATCGCGATCTTTGAAACTCCCGCCGAAGAAGCTCCCACAGAGAGCGCCCCCGCAACAGAAGCTCCCCGTAGCCGCAGCCGCGTGGGCTCCATGTTTGAGCAGCTCTCCTTCGGTGACGTGGACTGATTCACTCCATAACAACATCCCCGCCCCATCTTCCATCACATCGGAGGACACCATGCCGATTTACCGAGATCGCCTGCCCGAGCTTTTAGCTCCCGCAGGCTCCCCCGAGGCTCTGGAGGCCGCTTTTCTGGCGGGAGCTGACGCGGTGTACCTGGGTGGTAGCCGCTTCAACGCCCGCCTAAACGCCCACAACTTCGACACCGCAGAGCTTCGCGAGGCGGTCACCCACGCCCACCGTATGGGCGGACGGGTCTACCTGACCCTCAACACCCTGGTGTGGGACAGAGAGCTTCCCGACGCCCTGGAAGCCGCCTACGAGGCCGCCGCCGCGGGGGTGGACGCCCTTATCATCGCCGACGTGGGCGCCGCCGCCCTCATCCACCGCGCGCTCCCCAACCTTCCCCTGCACGCCAGCACCCAATTATCGGGGCACAACGCCTCGGTAGGTGAGGTTCTGGCGCCTTTTGGCTTTTCCAGATTCGTCATCGCCCGTGAGACCTCCTTCTCGGATCTGGCGTCTGCCGTAGCCAACAATCCCCTGGAGGTGGAGGTGTTCATACACGGTGCTCTCTGCGTCAGCCATTCGGGGCAGTGCCTGTTCTCCTCGGTGGTAGGCGGACGGAGTGGGAACCGCGGGGAATGCGCCCAGCCGTGTCGGCTCCCCTATACGTATGATAATTTTGGTAGACAGCCGTCCTCCACCTCCCCCCGCAGGGAGTGCGCTCAACCTTGCCGTCTCCCCTACGGATGCACGGGATGCTCCTCCAAAGCAAAGACACCACCGCCCCTAGGCGACCGCCGTTCCTCCCCCCGTCCCGACACCGAAAACTATCCCTTGTCCCTCAAAGACCTTTCCCTCGCCGCCCATGTCCCCGCCCTGATCGATGCAGGGGTCTCCTCCCTCAAGATCGAGGGACGCATGAAATCCCCCGGCTACGTGAGCGGGGTGACTGCTATCTGGCGTAGGCTGTTGAACGAGGGACGGCGTGCCACCCCCGATGAAATGGCCGCCCTCGGAGATCTATTCTCCCGCGGCGGATTTACCGACGGCTACCAAACGGAGAAGATCAGCCGCGCCATGATGGGTGTCCGAACCGAGAGTGACAAGGAACGCACCGCCGCCTCCGAAAAAGCGGCCGCAAACGCCAAGCATCCCCCCCACCTCCCCTTGTCCATGACCTTCACCGCTCGCGCGGGTCAGCCTGTGGCCCTGACCGCCGAAGCACCGCTGTACCGCCAAGGCGGGATCGACACCGTCTCGGTCATGGCGGAAGGTGATATTCCGACCGCGGCCGAAGCCGCCGCACTCACCGCCGAATCGGTGGAAAAACAGCTTTCCCGCACGGGCGGCACGCCTTACCGCGCCACTCGTATTTCTACCGAAATGGACGAGGGACTGATGCTTCCCCTCTCCCGACTCAACGCCCTGCGCCGCGAGGCACTGGATAAGCTGAATCAAGCGCGGACAGGAGCCATGCCCAGCCCCGCGGACGGCTACACTCCCGTCTTGATAGGCACGGTCACCAAGGAGCTCCTGGATAGGGTTGTCCCCGCCGAGAGCCGTGGCGTGACCCAAGTCAAGTGCACCGCCCGCTTCTATACCCCCGAGCAGATCACGCCTGCCGCCATTGGCTATTTCGACCGGATCTATCTCCCCCTCGGACAGCCTCACCCCGCGGCTGTTCCTTTGGATAAGCGTGGTGTGATCCTCCCCCCCGTGATCTTTGACCGCGAGGCTGAAACTGTCAAGGAAGGTCTAACAGCTACTCTGCAAAGTGGCGTCCGCCACATCCTGGTGGGCAATATCGGGCATCTTCCTCTTGTTCGGGATGTCCTTCGCGCCTGCGGTGTGCAGGATCAGGTCATCCTTCACGGAGACTTCCGCCTCAACGCCGCCAATACTCCCGCCGCCGCCCGCTTGCTGTCTCTGGGGCTGACTGACCTCCTCCTCTCCCCCGAGCTGACTCTCCCCCGTATGCGGGATATTGCCCAGAACCTGTCGGAATACGGCCGTCCCGCCGCCGCAGGTACCATCGTCTATGGCCGCCTCCCCCTCATGCTGCTGGAAAAATGCGCCATCCGCGAGGTCTACCGCCACATGAAGCCCGACGCCGTCTGTCGGGAGGTCTGCGGGAAGAACACCGCCGTTATGAAAGATCGCATGGGTAAGGACTTCCCCATTCTGCGCGAAGACTCCCCGAACGGCCGAGGACACCGCAACGTAGTATACAATTCCCTGCCCACAGGTATGTCCGACCGCATGGATGACCTGCTCCGTGCCCATCTCGGACAGCATCACTTCATCTTCTCGGTGGAATCTCCCGCCGAGGTAGACAAGGTGATCGCCGCCTATGAGGAAAACCGCTCCCTCGGCACCGAGGTACGACGCATGCTGAAATAACCGCCTGTAACGCAAAAACCGCCTCCCACACGGGAAGCGGTTTTCTGTAGACATTCTTCAGTTTTTGGTCACGAAGCAGACCTTCTCGATGACAACCTTCTCAACAGGCTTGCTCATCTCGCGGCCATTGGAGGTAACCTCCACATCCGAGATCATGAGCACGGTCTCCAGGCCGGCTACTACGTAGCCAAATGCTGCGTAGCCGCCGTCCAAAGATCCGGACGCATCGGCGTTGCAGACAAAGAACTGGCTGGTGGCGCTATCCAGAGGATAGGAAAGCCGAGCCATGGAAATCACGCCCGTAATGTGGGACAGGTCGTTGCGCACACCGTTCTGAGCAAACTCGCCCTTGATGGTAGTGCCGGAGCCGCCGGTGCCATCGCCCTTAGGGTCGCCGCCCTGGATCATGAAGCCCTTCATGATGCGGTGGAAGGTCAGACCGTCGTAGAACTTCTCAGAGACCAGCTTCTGGAAGTTCTCAACGGTGATAGGAGCAATATCCGCACGCAGACGAACGACGAACTCACCGTGATCCTTGACCGTGAACTTGACGTACTCGGTCACGTCGGCGGTCTCTTCGAAGGCATCCATGCGCATGGAATCGATCTCGGCCTCGACGGCAGCCATGTCGCAGGTGCCCGAGGTGCTTCCGGAGGGGGTGGAACCGCCCTGCTCGGTGGCATCGGTAGTCTCGTTTTCACCGTTGGAATCACAGGCGACCAGTCCGGTAAAGATCAGGGACAGGGTCAAAATCATGAGTAAAAGTTTTTTCATTTTCATTTTTCCTCCATTTTTACACGTTACGGTTTGAACCGTTTGTATAAAGCACATCTCAAAGGTCATATCCGCGGTTGCCTTTGCCTGCTTCAAAAAACCAGACACAACCCGCTGTTTTTTGCAGACCATGATATTGTATCATCTTTTCCCCGATTTGTCAAGATATTTCGCATTCGTTTGAAATAAAGTTACAACTGAATGGCATACTATATTCCATCACGGGAAAACGAGGTGGAATATGGACGATCGAGACCGAAACACGCCCCCGCAAGTACGGCAGACCGAGTCCGCTTTTAACGTGAATCGCGGTGCGGCGGCCGTCATCTGCATGGCGGCGGGGGGCTTTGCTCTATGGCTGGGCTTTCGGTATGCCCTGGGGATCGCCTTACCCTTTCTGCTGGCATGGCTTCTCTCTCGGCCGGTCAAGCCCTTAGCCAAAGCACTGGCAGGACGCACACGGCTTCCCGTCAGCCTGTGGGCGGCCGGACTGGTGATCCTAACAGTAGGTGGATTCGTGGGCTTGGCGGTAGGCGGGATCCGGCGGGGAGTCAACGAGTTGGCCACCCTGGCCGAAGGGTTAGCCGCCGACACCGACGGGGTGGTAACGGCCATCGAAGGGGCGCTGGAGCGGGCGCGCTCCCTATCCTCCCGCATTCCTTTTCTCCGTCACTTTGAGGATACGCCCGGTTACGAGGATTTCTGTGCTCGCCTGGACGGTCTCGTGGAAGAAGGGGTAGGCAGCTTGGTAGCGGGTATCACCGCCCGTCTCCCCGATGCGGCCATGACGGTGGCCGGCCGTGTGCCCGCGGCCTTCGTATTCATCACGGTCATGCTCCTGGCCTGCTACTACTTCAGCGCCGATGACGGACGTATCGGGAAAGCCGTGGGGCAGTCCATCACCCGTCTGACCCCCGCAGGACTGCGGGATCACCTGCCACCCCTCGGACGTCGTCTACGACGGCTGGGCAAGCAGTACCTCCGCGCGTGCTTACTTCTGGGGCTCCTGACCTTTCTGCAGATGTTCATCGGTCTTGCCTTGCTCCGCATTCCCTACGCATTTATTCTGGCCTTCCTGATCGCCCTCGTAGATTTTCTGCCCCTGCTGGGCACGGGCATCATCCTCATCCCCTGGGCGGTGATCAGCCTGCTTTTGGGGGAGGTCAAGCTGGGCATCGGACTTTTGATCCTCTATGCCGTCAGCTCCATCATCAGACAAATTCTGGAGCCCAAGCTGATCGGAGAGGGGCTGGGGCTTCATCCCCTGCTCTCCCTGATTGCCATGTATGCGGGGCTGAGGCTCTTTGGGGTGTGGGGCATGATCCTGGCCCCCTTGGTAACGGCAGGAATCAAAAGCGTTGTGGGACAGGAGTAATTCATGACTCCCGGCGACACCGACCAAAGGGATAGAGGGGTTGGGGAACCGCATCCTCCCGAAAACATCCACTTTCCCAAGGGAGAGGGGGGAGGAACTTCGGCGTTTGAGATAGCCCTCCCCCTGCCCGGGATAGCCATGAATATAGAAAAAACAACGCCCCCGACTTGAGTAGGCCGAGGGCGTTATTTTTGCTGAAATGTTGCTTGCTCGCAAATTAGGCATTCAGGCTGTTGAGAGCCTTGGTGAATGCGCTCTTCTTGTGAGCGGCAGCGTTCTTGTGGATGATACCCTTGGAAGCAGCCACATCGATCTTCTTGACGGCGGCCTTGTACAGCTCCTGAGCGGCAGCCATATCGCCGGCGGCCAGAGCGGCCTGGTACTTCTTGATGTCGGTCTTCATCTGAGAACGGAACATCTTGTTCTGAAGGGTCTTGGTCTCGGTAACCTTCACGCGCTTCTTAGCAGACTTGATATTCGGCATGATTTTGTCCTCCTCTTAGCATAAATTTATGCTCCAACCTTGCCTCATCTGAGAGGGTATGTGACAAGGCCACACATATACTCCTATATGATAGCACATTTTCCTTCGATTTGCAAGAGTTTTTTGAAAATTTCTTTGAGAAAAAACCGTGAAATTTCCATAGACACAGCGACGACAAATTGGTGAATATGACCAAGATTTGGGCGTACCAATCAAACGTCCAAGGAAAAATCCGTGGCGTAGACCGCAACGGTATCTCGGTAATTGCCCTCGATACCCAGGCGGTAGAGCCCTTCCTCGGGGATCTCAAAGGTCATGGCCATCTCCTGCCAATCCTTTCCGGGGAGATAGCCGCCGGGGAGGCAGGCGACGGTCTCCTCGTGCAGGATTTGCAGGGTGGGCTCGGCACCCGTGGGGCGGGTCAGGTCGCCCGCCTTGCGGACAAAGGCGGTGAAGCTTCCGCCGGCCTTATACTTGAAGCGCATAGTGTGGGTGCCCTTCTTCAGAGTCAGACCCTGCCAGAGGTCACAAACCTTGCCGCGCACCGGCTTGAGGAGAGCGCAGGCCTTGCCGTAGAGAATGATCTGATCCACGGCCTCGCGGGTGGAGTAGGACCACCCCGAAAGCCCCAGCCGCCAGTCGGGATTCCGCTCGGCGGGGCGGCGGAGGAAGTCGCCTCTCTCGAACTGGGAGGGAGAGGGCAGACCCAGATCGTTCTCAAAATTGAGGATGCGGAGATACCCCAGCCCCACGGGGGAGCGGAGCTCGCAGTTGTGGACGCGGATGTTCTTGACGGGAGAGAAGTCGTCGATCTCGGAGTTGTCGAAGGGGAAGACGCCGTAGTAAGGATTGTCGGTCCAGCCGCCTATAGAAACTCTGCCCTCCAAGGAGGTATCGAAGATGTGGACGTCCCGCACCTCGGCGCGCTCCAGGTCGGGGGTGTTGGTACCCCAGACGCAGAAGGAGATGGCGGAGGCGGTGAAGGTGTAGCAGTTGAAGCGGGAATGGGACAGGACGACGTCGCGTGTACTGCGCTCGGAGCCGGGGTAGGTGTAGTTCCAGAGCATATCGCGGGGGTCGTTGTAGTTGGCCGAGAGGCAGATGCCGTCGTCGTTGGTGTTGAGCAGGATACGGGTGAAGCGCATTCCCTCGGAGGCGGAGGGCCACATACCGTCAGCACCGGTGCATTTCGCCTCGTCCAGAAGGAGATTAGCAAGATATCCGTGACGGTTGCCCAGGAGGCTCATGTACACACCGCTGGAGCGGATGACAGTGAGGGAGCTGACTTCAAAGGTATCGCACTCGGTGATACCGATGGGGCAGACGTGCATACGGTCACAGCAGCCGATGCAGACATTGTCCCCGATGAAGCGGAAATAGCCGTCCTCGCTGGCGCTCTCGGTGTCGCACAGACGGATGGTGCCGCCGCCGGTCAGACGGAAGTGCTCCTCGCGGAAGGCATAGAGCAGGGGAAGATTGCCCGAGGTGTGGTTAGCGGGCCAATTCACCCCCGTCATGGAGACGTTATGGCCGAAGCGGGGCAGGATCTTATAGAAGGAAATGTCATCGGCCTGCCACAGCACCGCGCCCGTCTCAATACGGAGCTCCACAAAGCTGCGGAGGCGGAGATTGGTGACCATGTACCGTCGTCCCATGTCCAGGCCGTCCGCGAGGTTCACCCCGCCGGGAACCAGGACGGTGCCGCCGCCTGCCTCGCTGACCGCGTCAATGGTAGCCTGGATGGCGTCGGTATCGTCGGTGAAGCCGTCGCCCTTGGCACCGAAATCGAGAACCGACACGGTGTACGCAGGCAGGGCAAAGGCATAGGGATTCTCCCCGCAGATGTCCTGCCAATTCTCAATGGTGATGCGCTCGGCCAGGAAGGTGGGAGTCTCGTCGACTCGACTGTCACAGGGAGGGGGCAGGACCGCGCCCAGGAACTGGGAGGCGATGCGGGTGATACCTCCCCGCATAAGGGGAGCGGTCAGGGTGACGGTATCCGCCTCGATGCGAGCCCGGGAAATGCATTCCAGCTTGCCGAGATCGGGGTGAATATCGCTGGGGAAGACATCGTAGACCGCCAGGTCACAGCCCATATAGGCGGGGTCAATTTCACAGATGAAGGTGATGGACTCAGCCTCGGTGTCGGAGATACAGGCGGTAAACCGCCCTGCAGAGGCCTCGATGCGCTTTTCCTGCTCAAAGGCGACCTTCCACAGGCGGAGAGTCGCGGGCTCATCCCCCTCGGTATGGGGAATCAACCGCAAGCCCGTCAGCCGTCCCGTAGCCTTCTCGCAGTCCGAGAGGTTGAGGTAGACGGTTTTGGGGGAATCGAGTCCCTCTAAAGCGAAGGTCTTTTGCTTGTCAGCCGAGAAGGAATCCTCGGAGTCTGTCTTGAACTGTACCGTCAAGGAAAGGGTCGGGACGGTGGCGTCCATACGAAGCACGACCGTGTTCTTGACCGGCAAAAAAACATCGCAAACGGTATCCTTGGCGGCGGTCAAATCGGGCAGGGTCAGGGAAGACTCACCCGCGAAGGCGTAGGTAACGGTGTCGTTTTTGTGGGTAACGGTGCCGCTTTCGACCTCGAACAGGGTCTCCATACCCTCGCCCTTGAAGGTGAAGTCCACACACATCGCGGCCTCCAGGGTATCCAGCTTGAGGATCCTCTGCCACTCCGGCACTTCCTCGTCAATGAGGTAAGTAAAGCGGATGGCCTCCACCGAAGCGACCACGGGCTCCCCTGCGAAGTTGGCGTAGATGCGGTTGAAGCCGTAGTTGGTGAGCTGGACGGTACGGCTGACCTCCCGACCACCGCCCTCGAGGGTGACCGTGATGTAGGAGTGGCTAATCAACAGGGGATCGGGGCGCTCCACGAAGTACTTGTTCTCAGCTACGTCGGAAAAATATTGGCTGTCCCGCTCGCCGTCGTAGGCCGAAAAGGCGAAGGTCAGCATGGGGGCGTCGGACAGGCACAGGGGGGACGCGGGGGTATAAGTAAAGCTCATGGAGCGGGGATGGCGGCCGTCCACATCAGCCGCGCAGAGCCGCAGAGCGTGGGTGCCAATCGAGATAATATCCTCGGGGAGGGTCTCAATGGACTTGTCGCAGAGGTTTTCGCCTAAGGTCACGCGGTCGAGCTGCCCCGATGCCGAGAAATCCACCAGGGTGAGGCGGTTCTGCAGGTACAAGCGGCGGTTGGAAAGGGAATTGCGGGATACTTCAATGCTCATATCGGACTCCTTTCGGGCTCCCAGCGGGAGGTGAGTTGCGAGGTTGTGTTTATTGTAGCATATTTTTGATGGTTTGTAAATGGGTAACCGAAAATAGTTAAAAAACGTAAATGCCGAATCCTGCCGTCTGCCCTTGACAAACTCCGCGCCATGTGGTACAATTATCCTGACAAAAATCCCGACCATCGGAGGATATAGAATGGAAACCATCAAAAAAGCCGACATCGGCATCATCGGCGCCATGCAGATCGAAGTGGAAGCACTCAGCAATGCCATGACCGACACCGAAACCGAGACCGTGGGTAATATGGAGTTCGTCTACGGTATCCTGAAAGGCAAAAAAGTAGTCTGCGCCAAGTGCGGCATTGGCAAGGTATTTGCCGCCATGTGCGCCCAGACCATGATCCTGAAATACGCTCCCGATGCCATCATCAACAGCGGTGTGGCGGGCACGCTTTCGGATAAGCTGTCCATCGGGCAGGTGGCACTGGCCGAGCAGGTGGTCCAGCACGATATGGATACCTCCCCCATCGGTGACCCCGTGGGGCTGATCTCGGGCATCAACATCATCTACATCCCTGCCGATCCCACCGTCACCGCCTGCCTGGCCGCCGCCGTGGGCAGCGTGGACGTCCCCTATATGCGTGGCACCATCGCCTCGGGTGACCAGTTCATCTGCCACACCGCCGATAAGGAGCGCATCCGCAGCAATTTTGAAACCGCCGACAAGCCGGTCATTGCCTGTGAGATGGAGGGGGCGGCCATCGGGCAGGTATGCTACGTCAACAAGGTTCCCTACGGCATTCTCCGTGCCATTTCGGACGGCGGAGACGAGCAGGCCTTTGCCGATTATCCCACCTTCCTGGCCGCCGCCGCCAAGACTGCCACAGCGGTCATGCTTCGCTTTGTGGAAAGCTGGGGATAATCCATTTTGCATCAAAAGAGCCACCCGATTTTGGTCGGGTGGCTCTTTTACGATGCGGTTAGTTTTCCCGTTTGCGGAGAGTCATATACGCCAAAGGCACCAGCACCATCAACGTGCTCAAGGCTACCGAACCGGCACATCCGCTTTTGGTCGCTTCGGTCACAGGCTCGGTCGCGCTCTCGGCGCAGTCGCACAGGGTGTCGTGGATATGCTCGGTCTCCCCTTGGGTCACGACCTCGATCTCGGTGGGCACCTCGGTGGGAGCCTCGGTTTCGGAAACCATATTGCCATTCGCGTCAGCGAGGGTGGCCACTACGAAATCACAGACCACGAAATCGGTGCCGTTGAACTTGTAGGCAATGATATTCCCGCCGTGATCGTCCAGAGAATCAATGGCGCAGGGGAGCAGACCCAACTGCGCACCCACCTTGGGCTCCCAGGCCGTGGCGTTCAGATGAATGTCGGTCTTGCCACCCACAGTGCAGGATTCGTCGATCTGCACCAGCGACCACGGGATATGTACCTCCATGGTGTAGGACGTCGTTCCCTCCACGTGACCCACATTCACACCCGTGATCTGATCCGAGACCAGACCGTCGGCAAAGTTGTGCCGCCAGGCGACGATCTTGCCGTCAGCGGTGGAACCGAAGGAGAAGAAGATCCCCTCGGCCACCTCGCCTTCCAGCAGAAGGCCCGGGTTGATTGCCAACTCCAGGCAATCCAGACCCACCCAGTGGGAGTCCTCTCCCCGCCAAGCGGGAGTTCTGTCGTTGATGGTACCCGCATAGTAGAGTCCTTCCTCGTCCCAGGCCAGATGCCAGGTGACCTTGGAGCGCCCCACCTCACCGACCCAAGCAGCGGCGGAATCTCTGTCCATAATATACGTGACCTTATACTCGCCGTCCTCGATCACACCGTCCACGGTGGGTTTGCCATAAGGGATCTCCATGGTAAACTCTGCCTCGGCGGCGGCAGGCACAGTCAAAAGGGAGAAACAAGCGACCAGCAATAGGGTCACAGAGAGAAGGCAGCAAGCGATCTTGGCTCTTTTCATCACGATATCTCCTTATCCAAGCCCGTTACTCTGCCGCAACAGGCTTGACGTGCAACTCACAGTACTGGGGCAGATGGTCGGACATATAAATGCGGTCACGGTGATAATGAATATTTCTGTAAACCATGGCGTCGAAATCCTCGGCGGTGTAGAACACGTAGTCAATGGGCTTCTTGGCAGGGTTGTACTTCTCTCCCTCCTGCCAGGAGGAGGTCATGGACGCCCAAGCGTCAGGAGAAACGGTATCGGCAGCATCTGTACGGGCATCCGAGAAGTTGCCCATGATCTCCTCGCCCGCATCGTTTTTGAAGCTGCTGACACCCAGAATATTCTTGAACATGGCGTACATATTCCCCGCCGAGCTGGTGGTGCCCTGGTTGAAGTCACCCGTCATGACCATAGGCAGATCGGGCAGGGTCTGGATGAACTCCAAAATGACCCGAACCTGCGCGGTACGGATGGCGCGACCGTCGGTGCCGTTATTATTGCCATTGTGATCCAGGTGGGTATTCAGATGGATGTACTCAAAGCCCGTAGCCTTATCCTTGAGGCGAGCCCAGGTACAGATACGGGGATAGTTGGCATTGGGAAAAGCCGAGCCTACCTTATCGGGGGTATCCGACAGCCAGAAGGTACCGGAGTCCACCAGATCGAACTTATCCTTACGGTAGTAGATGGAGCTGGCCTCGCCGCCGGGACTGCGGGCATCGCCTACGCCGGCGTAACTGTCGTTGAAGGCGAAGTTGTTCAGGCGGTAGATCCATCCCGTGGTCACCTCCTGCATACCGATGGAATCAGGCTGAAGCTGATCCAGAAGGTCGCGGAACAGCTCGGCGCGCAAGTCGAAATTGACTTGGGTACCGTTCTCGGTCTGGATATTGAAGGACATGACCTTGAGGGTGTAGTCCTCGAGGGTCTGTTCGATGATGGGATACGTATTATCCTTGGCGGGACAGATCGCTCCGGCCTCCTCGGCGGTGGCAAAGAAGTGCATCTCCGCGATATCCAGGGCTTCGCCGTTCTTACCGGCCGCCTGCTCGAAATTGAGGTAAAAGACCTGCCAGTTCTTGGTGAAGGAAGTCAGATCCAGATAAACGTACTGCCAGTCGTCGCCGTAACCCACGCGGGTAGTGCGGGCAAAGCCGTCGAAGTTGCCCGCCTCGCGAACCGTCTCGCCGCCAAAATACGTAAAATTATGGCTCCAGAGTTCGGAGGCTCTCACCTTCATAACCAGGTGGGGATATTCGGTGGTATTGGGCATGATGCCGTTCATGGCCTCCACCAGCTCGCCCAGCTTGAACAACGCCGAGGGCTTTGCGGTACCGACCGTGGCAATGCCCTTGGTGACCATGCGAACCACCTTGCCTTCGGCCTCATCCTCGACCAGGCTCACCTCGCACTTGGAGGCGCGGGTGAAGTAGTCGGAAGCATTCACACCCTCCACGGCGTCCATATCAATGACCGTCATAAGCGTGGGCGCTTCGGTCACGGGCTCGGCAGGTGCTTCGGTGGGAGCCTCGGTCGGCTCGGCGGTAGGCGCCTCGGTAGGCACTTCGGTATCAGCCTCGGGTTCGGCGGGCTCGGTAGGGGTATCGGTGTCATCGGCCGTGGTTCCGACGGTCTCGGGGGTCTTGGCTGGCTCACCGCCGCAGGCGACCAGGCAGAAGCACAGCGCCAGCATCGAAAGAGCTGCTGCAATCAGTACGCGAACGTATATTTTCATAATGGATCCTCCTGTTTGTGGATAGATGGGTTTATTATAGCACATCGACGTTTTTTTGTCAATGCTCATCGCTCATCGCTCATCCCCGAAAGCCCCAATGCCTCCCCGAACAAGCGTCCCAGCTTAAGAATGGCGTCCGAATCGTAATGATAGATGTCGGGTTCATCTATGGGCTCGTTGCGGGTAGAGAGACCGTGAGCAATGGTGTCTACAAAGCGACAATTCGTATGGGCAGCGGCGTAGGCTGCCTTGACCTGGTTCATTTCACGGTACAGCGGCCATACCTCCGAGATACCGCCATCTGCGAAAACGCAATCAGCCATATAATCTGCAAAAGCGGAAGAGAGATCAGTCAGCATGTTGTGGTAACGGGTCGCATACGCCTCCACGAGAGGTTGCGTAAACGCATCTGCCTCCCCCTGCATCCAGCAGAAGCCGCGGATCCTGGGGGTATACCCCTGCTCGGTCAGAATGGCTATGCTTTCGCTCAAAAGCTTGACAAGCTCGTTATAACACCACCCGGCCCGCAGAGCCTCCCCATGATTGATGGCATCCACCACGTCGGGAACCTGGTCTGCATACGCAGCAGGATCATACCCCGCACCCTCTGAGGGAGACAGCCAATCCCGCCACATAGACGTGCCGCCATAGGCGCACTTGACGATGAACAACTCCTCATCCGGATACCGCTCGACAAACCATTCGGCCAACCCCAGCTCGGGACCCACGGTGAGCTTGGTGCGCTCGGTACAGCCTATGGTGGTTTTGACAAAGCCGTTGCTCTTCTTATCATGGGAATAGTAGTTGATTTGGACGCGCTCGTAGCCGTCCTCATATTCGCGTATCTTTTCTGCCGAAAAATGGCGAGGCAGGCAAACGGCGTGTCCTACGCCCACGGCGTTTGACTGTCCTGCGATCACGACGATGGTAGCTTCTTTCATAATGGTTCCTCCTGTTTGGGATTCTTTTTGTTTTATCATATCACAAACCGCGTCGAAATGCAAGAGTCCAGCCCAAACAAACCAAAGTTTTTCACACAAATTCAGCAAAACACCTTGCATTTTTTCAGAATCTGTTGTATAATATGGCTGACCGCGGGCATACTCCCCCGCAGAAACGTCTGTTTATGAGAAAGGATTTTTCATCATGGCAAAAAAGAACGCAGCGATCATCGGTTACGGCGGTATGGGCGGCTGGCACGGAGAGTTCCTCCGCAACAGCGACGTCGTGAACCTGATGGGAATTTACGATATTAAACCCGTGCGTTGTGCCTTGGCTGAATCCAAGGGCATTCACGCCTACGCCTCCTTAGAGCAGCTTCTGGCGGATCCTGCTATTGATTTTGTAACCATTGCCGTGCCCAACGATATGCACAAGCCCCTGGCCCTCCAGGCTCTGGCCGCCGGCAAGCACGTCATCTGTGAGAAGCCCGTCACCCTCTCCTCCGCCGATCTGCAGGAGATGATCGACGCTTCCAACGCCGCAGGCAAGCTCTTCTCGGTGCATCAGAACCGCCGCTGGGACGGTGAGTTCCTGGTCATGCGGGACATCTACAACAGCGGCGAGCTGGGCCCCGTTCACCACATCGAGACCCGTTGCCACGGCTCCCGCGGCATCCCCGGCGACTGGCGACAGGATCCCGCCCAGGGCGGCGGCATGATCCTGGACTGGGGTATTCACCTTATCGACCAGATCATGGGCATCGTTAAAGACAAGGCGCTGAAGAAAATCTGGTGCAAGTGCGACCACATCACCAACGAGCTGGTGGACGACGGATTTAAGCTGGAGATGTACTTTGAGGACGATCTGTCTGTCCACGTGGAGGTGGGCACCTCCAACTTCATCGGTCTGCCCCGCTTCTACATGATCGGCCGCGACGGTGCCGCTCTCATTCCCGATTGGGGTCAGCCCGCCCGCGTGGTCTGGTGCCACAACTACAACGAGAAGGAAGTGGTTCCCGTGCTCACCGCCGCCGGCATCACCAAGACCATGGCTCCCAGAAACGAGCAGTCCATCGCTGAAAAGTCGATTCCTCAGCCCCACGCCGACGTGCACGACTACTACCGTAACTGGGTGCGCGCCATTGACGGCGAGGAGGAGCAGATCGTCACCCATCACCAGATGATGGTGGATATGCTCATTATGGAGGCCGCCTTTGAGTCCGATCGCACGGGTATGCCCGTGGACGTGGATCTGCAATTCTGATTCCTGCAAAAAGCCGCTGTTTGGAGCAAAACAGCGGCTTTTTTGTCGGAACTCACAATTATCCGCGCACGAATTGTGCATCCTGTACATTGACAAATACAGCCGTTCGGGTTATAATGAAGGTAGTCGGGTGTTTGATATACTTCATACAGCATCCCGTAACAAATTGAAAGGAGATTTATCATGAAAAAAATCATTTCCGTCCTGTTGCTGATCGCCATGGTTGCCATGAGCGCATGCATGTTCGCATCCTGTGAGGCCGTCACGGCCGCGGCCGCCATCGAGAAGGCAGACAAGGCCCTGACCGAAAGCCCCTACACCGTCACCGTGTCCATGGACTTTGATTGCGATAACGCCCAGCTCAACGCGGTCTTCGACGCCATGAGCATGGAGATCCCCGTTACCGTGGACGGCGAGAATATGGCCATGAATATGTCCACCGAAACCATGGGCATGACCATGGGTGTCAAGATGGTCGTCGTGGATAAGGTGCTGTACTACGATATGTCCCTCATGGGCCAAAACATGAAGATGAAGGCCACTCTGAATGAGGAACAGTACAAGGACTTCGTCCAGGAGAATGGCGCCGAGATGCCTATTGACTCCACCAGCTTCGAGACTCTGACCCTGGAGACCGTGGACGGCAAGCAGGTCGTTACCTGCTCCGGCATCACCACCGAGGGTACCGCCGAGCTGAACAAGCTTCTGGCTGACTCCCTGACCGCCATGGGTGCCGAGGCCGCCGTGGGCGATCTGTCCTACGTCCTCACCATCGCCGACGGCAAGTACGAGTCCATGGCTCTCACCGTTTCCTACTCGATCACCGTAGAGGGTCAGACCTACAACGTTTCCATGACCATGAACGCCAAGTACTCCTACGCCGAGGTCGCTCCCATCACCGCTCCTGCCGACGCTGACAAGTATACCGAGGTCAACTTCGACCAGATCATGGGCCAGTGATTCCTTTCATAGCACATACCGAAAGGTGGCGCGTCAGCCGACGCGCCACCTGCTTTTTTTGTTTTGGTTCGGAAGGATCAGCGTCCGCCTCTATGGCCGCCTCCGCCGCCGTGTCGACCGCCACCGCCTCCGCCGCCATTGGAGCGCGGCACGTAGGTACGGGTGGTGTATTCGCGAACGAAGGAGTCGCTCTCGTGGGTCAGCTCCAGCTTGGCGAAACGATCGAGGGGATAGTCCACCGACGCTTTCTTCTTTTTATAAGCGGCCACCACACCCGCACGGGCGACAAGGCCAATGATGAGAGCCATGATAGCCGATACCGCGATGATGAGCGCCCAGGATGCGCCTACGCGACCTTCATAGGCCTTGGCAGACCATTCGAAGAAGGCCAGGGCACCGTCGTGGATACGGCCGCCCTTCAGGTTGTAGTAGACGTCGTACTCATCCAGTATGTAATTGACTTCTTTCTGGTTGATGTCGTAGTTGGCGTCCCCGTAGGTATACATATTGTAGTAGTAGGTGTCGTTTAACCGTTCGTAGGTCACCACCAGGAGGACGGCGTCAGTACCCTTCAGGTTCTTCACACGGGTGCAGTAATCGTCGCCGTAGAAGTCGTCGTAACGATTCTCGGCCAGATAGGTAGCGAAATAGAGCTCCACCCCGTACTGTGCCGAAAGCTCGTCCATGCGGGCAGACAAGCTGGCCGACTCGGTGGGGGACAGCATATTCGAGGGATCATAGACACGATTCCCATTCCCCGCAGCAAGGGTGGGCAGAGCAAGGATGCCTGCCAGACAGAGAATGACCAAAAGGATAGCCGCGACCCGCTTTACCTTTGCGTAAGTCAGATTTTTCAAAACAGCATACCTCCGATCATGGACAGTATGGCCGTTGCAGGAACGGCGATAGCCCCCACCAAGGCGGCCAGCTTGAGCTGGCTGACGGGAAGCTCACCGTAGATCTTGCCCGTAGAGCCGTTGACGGCAAAGGTGTAGACCCGCCCGTCCTTATGGGTGTAGGTCAGGATCCAAATAGGCAGTAAGGCGTACTCCCAATGGCTTTGCTTGATGTTCACCTTGATCTCTGTGGGAGTGATGGTGGAATAAGACTCCTTCACGGTTCGGCGGAGCAGCTCGGCGGTGTACGTATGCATGCGATCCCGCACCTCCTCGGAGAGGGCGTCCCGCTCGATGTCTCGCTTTTTGGCGTAAAAGCCCGACAGGTAAGGCATAGAGAAGTCCGAAAGCTCCTCGGACGGGTAGGGCAGAACCCCCTCCAGCATCTTTTTGTCCGCGTCTGACAAGGCACAGGTCACAATATCCTCAAAGTGGATATCGCCTGCACGTTCTACCTTGTAAACTCTATGTTCCGTGTACTTGTAATCGCCCATGTGCCAGGTACGGATCCGCGTGGCGTCAAAATCAGTGGAGCCGTCCGCATCGGCATCGGTGACCCAGAAGGGGTAATACACGCCCTTGATCTGGGTCGCGTGGGCTTGTGACTTGAAATCACGGGGCAAAAACCACTTGCTCTTGCACCATTTGAGGAACATCCCCTCGGCCTCCTCCTTAGTGACGCGAAAGGGGATGACCTTGTGGGGCTGAAGCTGTCCCGACAGCCGTCCCGCGTGCACCACGGGATTGTGGCAGTAGTAGCAGTAGTCTGCAACGGTGTTATCGTCAGCCACCACCTCAGCACCGCAGTTGGGACAGGTGAACAGATTCATCTGTTCGCAATAGGCTTCACCGTCAGCGGCCTGCTTTTGTGCAGCCTCCGCCGCGCCGGAGCCGGCCAACTCCGCCTCATCGAACTCGGACAGGCAGAACTCGCAGGCAAATTTTTGTTTTTCAGGATCAAAGCCCAATCCCGCCCCGCAACAGGGGCATTGGTAGGCTACGGTATTTTGTGTAGACATATGTACTTCCCTTTCTGCGTGAGCGTCACAGGGGCAGCGCACCCGTTACATGCATTACTTTCTCTTGCCGCATTCGGAGCAGAACTTCGCCGAAGCCTCGTTCTTGGCTCCGCACTCGGTGCAGAACCAATCGCCGGCGGGCTTGGGAGAACCGCACTCGGGGCAGAACTTACCTGTACAAACCGCACCGCAGGAGCAGGTCCAGCCACCGGCGGCGGCAGGCTTGGGAGAGCCGCACTCGGCACAGAACTTGCCCGTATTGGTCTGCCCGCAGGAACAGGTCCAACCACCCGCGGGAGCAGCCGGCTGTGCTGCGCGGTCACGCTCCATCTGTGCCTGGTTGGAAGCAGAGGCCGCGCCCATAAAGCCACCGCCCGCGTTCATGCCCATACCCATACCCATGAAGGCCTGGGCGGCACCGTTAGCGTTACTGCCGGCGGCCTCCATGCCGCGGGCAACCGCGCCCTGAACGTACCCCTCTCGAATGGAGGCGTCGCCCAGCATAGCGCCCTGGTTGCGCATATCGATCATCTCGCGGGACTTCTCGTCGTAGGAAAGCCCGCCCAGACCCACCGACAGAACCTCCATACCGCGGAGATCCTTCCAGTCAGCATCCAGTTCCTCCTGCATATAACGGGAGAGCTCACGGGACTTGGAGACCACGTAGGAGATGCGGATGCCGTCGGCAGACATAGAGTTGATGGCCGCACCCAGCGCCTCCAAAAATTCGTTGAGGTACTGCTCGTTGATTTCGGAAATGTCCACCTTGTCGGTGTTCTTGGGCACTACCTCGGTGTAGAACTTGATGGGATCGGTCACCTTGATGGAATAGGTGCCGTGGGCGCGGAGAAACAGCTCGGCGTTATAGAAGCTGTCAAAGTAATTGATGGGATTGCGGGTACCGAACTTGATGCCCTTGATCTCCTGCAGGTTGATGAAGTACGCCTTCTGCGCCGTGCTCGGCACGCCGCCGAACTTGATACGGGAGAAGGACTCCTTCAGCGATGCGCCGAACCCGCCCGAAAACATGGAGGGTGCGGCAGCGTTGTCCACCTTGTAGTAGCCCTCCTCGGCGGTGAAGTCCACGATCTTGCCGCCGTCCACCAGCATCATAAACTGATTGGGGTACACATGGATCACCGAGCCGTTGGAAACGATGTCCTCGGTACCTTTTTTGTTGCTGCTGCGTTTATCGCCGGCGCGCACTTTCGTGCCCTTGACCAGCACAGTAGTGTCGGTCATTCCCTCGGCTTCAATCACTTCCTGCCATTGGTCGGCAAGCGCGCCGCCCATAGCGCCAAAAAACGCTTTGATAATTCCCATGTTCTCTTTTCTCCTTATCTGTGTGATTCAAATGATTTCAAAACTTGAATAGAAAGCAAAACGAACCCACACGTTTCCCGCGCAGG
>JAZSBH010000038.1:0-24494 GCA_045602325.1 Eubacteriales bacterium
ACACGGCATCAAACCCAGTTACATTATACTCGGAGGTTTAACTCTTTTCAATACTTTTTGCTTCGGGCTTGCTTGTAGCTCGCCCTTTTTATTGTCGCTTCGCTCGCTTTCGGCTCCCCCAGTAGAACTGGGGGTTTATTTGGATGCCAAGCCAAAGGCACGCAACCCATTTTGAGTTGCGTGCCTATTCTTATTTGGAAAAAAAGAGTGTATGCTGAATGGTTCAACATACACTCTCTATGGTGCACCAAAAAGATAGGGAGTGCAACGCACTCCCTATCTTTTTGGCGCGGATAAGGGGGAGCGCAAAATCTCTGCAAGATGCCGGCAAGTCTACCGTTTCTACATTCTTGGTGCAACTTGCCCCGAGCGGAGCGCAGAGCGACGCGAGGATCTCATGTCCTCTTTCCCGCACCAAATTGTGTCACACCAAAAAAGAACGCCCCGAAGCCGAGGCGTTCTATACGTTTATGGTGAGATCAGATCACCCGTCCACCCGTCAAATGACGCGTACGCGGAGCACGGCTTCCAGTGCGGTGAGGTCGGTCTCCAGGGCGGCGGGGATGGCACCGGTCACATCGAAGATGGTGTAGGCGGCATTTCCACGGGACTTGTTGGTCATGTTCTCAATGTTCAGACCCTCGTCGGCCATGACGGCGGTGAGCTTGGTCAGGATGCCGGGAACATTCTCGTGGAGCACGCAGATGCGGGCGTCACCCGAGCGAGGCATGGAGACGGCGGGGAAGTTGACGCTGTTCTTGATGTTACCGTTTTGCAGGTAATCGTCCATCTGGAGGGCGGCCATGACGGCGCAGTTGTCCTCGGACTCTTCGGTGGAAGCACCCAGGTGAGGAATCAGGATGGCCCCCTTCACACCAATGAGCTCGGGAGTGGCGAAGTCGGTGACGTAGCGGGAAACCTTGCCCGAAGCCAGAGCCTCGATCATGTCGGCAGACTTGACCAGAGAATCGCGGGAGAGGTTGATGATCTTGACGCCATCCTTCATGTTGGCCATGGTGGAGGCGTTGATCATGCCCTTGGTGTCAGCGGTGGCGGGGACGTGGATGGTGATATAGTCAGCCACCTTATAGACTTCCTCGTAGGTAGCGGCGTGGGTGATGTTGTGGTTCAGATTCCAGGCGGCGTCTACCGACAGGAAGGGATCGCAGCCCACCACCTTCATGCCCAGACGGACGGCGATGTTGGCTACCAGACCGCCGATGGCGCCCAGGCCGATGACGCCCAGGGTCTTGCCCTGCAGCTCGCAGCCTGCAAACTTGGACTTGTTCTTCTCCACGGTCTTGGCGGCGTCGGGATCGTCCTTCAAGGTGCCGACCCACTCGATGCCGGCTACGATATCACGGGAGGCCAGAAGCAGAGCACAGACGGCCAGCTCCTTGACGCCGTTGGCGTTGGCACCGGGGGTGTTGAACACCACGATGCCCTCGTTCGTGCACTTGTCCAGAGGAATGTTGTTGACACCGGCACCGGCACGGGCAATGGCCAAGAGCTCGGGATTAAAGTCCATGTCCAGCATATTGGCGGAGCGGACCATGATGCCCTGGGGAGCCTCTACGGTCTCGCCGATGTTGTAGAGGTTGGGATCCAGCTTGTCGGTGCCGATCTTGGCGATCTTGTTGAGAAGTTGAATGTTTTTCATGACAGAAGTTCTCCTTTTGAAATGGTAGGGGCGCACCTGTACGCGCCCGTGATATAGAGTCGGGCGCACACATAGGTGCGCCCCTACGGATGTGCTGTTTTGCGATCGGAGATCCTTCGGCTTGCGCTTTACGCGGCGCTTTGCGCGGCGCTCAGGATGACTCCAAAGAGTAAATATTTTTGAAAGTTTTTGGGGTTCTCAAACCCTTTTTTCAAAAAGGGTTTGAGCGGGGTTTGGGGCAGAGCCCCAATTATGCCTTGGGGTTCTCGGCGGCGAACTTCTTCATGAACTCCACCAGAGCGGCGACACCCTCGTAGGGCATGGCGTTGTAGATGGAAGCGCGCATACCGCCCACGGAGCGGTGACCCTTGAGGTTCTTCATGCCGGCCTTAGCGGCCTCGGAGGCGAACTTCTTGTCGAGGTCGGGGTTGCCGGTCACGAAGGTGACGTTCATCATGGAGCGGGAGCCGTCCTTGACGGGAGCGATGTAGTAGTCCTGGTTGTCCAGATAGTCGTACAGGAGTGCAGCCTTCTTGATATTCTTTTCCTTCATGGCTTCCAGTCCGCCCTGCTCCAGGAGGTACTCGCAGACCAGGCCCAGCATGTAGATGGTGTAGCAGGGAGGGGTGTTGTACATGGAGTCGTTGTCGGCCATGGTCTTCCACTCCAGCATGGTGGGAGCCTTGGGGTCGCAGTAATCCAGCAGATCCTCGCGGACGATGACCACGGTTACGCCTGCGGGAGCCATGTTCTTCTGAGCACCTGCGTAGATGACACCGAACTTGGAGACGTCCACGGGCTCGGAGAGGATGCAGGAGGACATATCGGCGACCAGAGGCACGTCACCGGTGTCGGGGATGTAGGCGTACTTGGTGCCGTAGATGGTATTGTTGAAGCAAATGTGGACGTAGGAGGCATCGGGGCGCACCATGTCCTTGGTAATTTCGGGGATGTGATCGAAGTTGTCGTCCTTGGTTGTGGCGATGCACTGGACGTCGTAGCCCATCTTCTGGGCTTCCTTGAATGCCTTGCCCGAGAACTGACCCGATACCACGTAATCAGCCTTGCCGGTCTTGCCGATCAGGTTGATCGGGACGGATGCGAACTGGGTGGAGGCACCGCCCTGCAGGAAGAGCACCTTGTAGTTGTCGGGGATGTTCATAAGACTCCGAAGATCGGCTTCGGTCTTCTGGATGATGGCCTCGTAATCCGGAGATCGGTGGGACATCTCCATGACCGACATACCGGACTCGCCGTAACAGACCAGCTCTGCTGCAGCCTTCTCGAGTACGGGTACGGGAAGCATAGAGGGGCCTGCCGAAAAGTTAAACACTCTGTTCATAACTGTTACCTCCGAATGGATGAAAAAATGTAGACTGCCCGTAACATCTCGTCACGGGCAGTAGTCGTGTAAACGATTGTCCCTATTATACCGCATTTGCAAGACGGTGTCAAGGGTTTTTGCAAAAATTCTTTTAAAAAATGCAAAAATAAGGGAAAAATCTTGAAAAATTGACCAACTAAAGCGAAGAAATTGCAAAATTAGGCTTCGGCGGTTGCACGGATGCAGTCTGCGACCTGTTTTGCACAGCCCTCAATGCCATGAGCGCTCAAATGGATGTGATCCTCGCAGATCATGCCGTCCATATCCGAGGCTACAGGGGTGAACAGGTCGTTGATAAGGATGCCCATAGGCGTAAGAGCGGCGACAGCGGCGGCGTTGTAGGCTTTCAGCCGCTCGATGTCATGGCCGGGCATTTCTGCGTCGGGGGTGGTGGTTGTCGCGAAGATCACCGTGGGGGCGTAGGTCTTGAGTATGCCCGCGATGCGAACCAGAAGGTCGATATAGGTTTCCGGAGGGGTAAACGCGCCGTCACCGAAAAGGTCGCAGACATCCCAAAGACCGTTGTTCCAATGGATGACGTCGGCACCCTTCAGCTGCTCTTGATAGTCAAAGAGCATACGCAGGGTGTAGGAGGCGAAGCGGCAGTTGTCCTCGGGCTGCCAGACGGTGTAGTCGGGGCCCAGAAGCTCGCAGACGCGACGGCCGTAGCCGAGACGGATGGAATCGCCGAGCAGGATGACTTTTTTCATGGGGGGTTCTCCTTTCAGTATATGTGGATCAAGGGGATGTGGTGAAGGAATCGTCATGACCCGCTTCACAAGTGTCGCAATGCCATTCCACGATGACGTGGGAGCGTTGGGAATAGACGATCCTGCCGCTGTGGAAGCCGTCCTTCAAATATCGGTTATCCTCAAGCTTGAATTGGGTCTGGTGCTTTTCGCCGCCGAAGCTGATCCGCGGCTTGGAGCCTGCCCGCAGATCGTCTACGTTCTCGACTGCGAAATCGCCTTCATAGGTGACGTAGGCGTTTTCCCGTACATCCAATATATAGGGAACGGTATGGATCACGATGGCGGTTAAAGACCCCGCAATGAGGCACAGAATCAGAATGAACGAAAGGACGGTATCCATGCGTTCATGCTTGGCTTTCTTTTGTTTTTTCTTGATTTGGGGAACGAAGATGGCTGTGAAGATCCCGCCAAGGAGAAGGAGCAGGACGAAGTAGAAAACCATAACCCCTATGTGGATGGACAGAATGGAGTTGTACTTCTCCATGGGGGTCATTCCTTGACACAGATCCACTCAGCCGCACAAGGCAGAGTCAGGATCCAATCGCAGAGGGTGTGCCACTCAGCCAGCTTGTGGTTGCGGCGGGCGTAGTAGATGTTGATCAGGTTTTCGTAGTTGAGGGTGACGGTACGCATCTGGTTGTAGGAGGAGGGAAGCATCTGGATCATATTGTGCCAGGGCTGGCGATCCTCCTTGTCGGCCAGGAACTTTTGACGCTGGGCTTCCAGATAGACGATGGTGGCGTCCAGCAGAGCCAGTCCGCCCTCGTCCAGACGGTCGTGGGAGAAATCGTCCCGGTCAAAGGCCTTGGCGTGGATCTTGTGCATGGTGGAGGTAGAGTTGGCCACGGTGCCCACCTTGTAGGTGTCGAATTCCTTCCACCAGTACAGAGGGGCGGTGATGTCCACCGACACGAAGACCTGCCGGAGGAACTTTCTGTGGTCACTGCCCGATACGGCGAGGCGGTGGCCGAAATCCAGATCGACGGGGCCCAGGACAAAGTGGCCGTTTTCGTCGTAGTAGCTGTCGGATTTCGCCCAACTATTCATGGGATTTCTCGCGCCGCGGATGGCGTTGTCCAGGTTCATGACGGCGGAGCGTTCGATTAGGATCATGGTGAATCTCCTATCTGTATGTATTCATGTGTGCTGCATTTATTATACTGAATAAATCTGCATCTGTCAAGGGTGTTGGGGCAAGGTACAGACATTTTCTTGCAAAATTATCGGTCGGGACGAGGCAATTTACCAGAGAGTCGCGTTAAACCGAAACAGGCCGCATAGATCAGCATTTCCCCTGCAAACATGACCGCAACCATGAGGAAGGGCATGATGAAGGGAGCGATTTCGGCGGGCAGTATGTAGAAGGGGTCGCGGACTACGAAAAACCAGTTGAAAAAGCGGTCATCCAGGCCGTTGTACAGGGTGTTGCCCAACAGTGCCCACAGGGTCATGACGCCAAGCAGGGCGAGATCTCGAGGGCATTTCTTCCATTCCAATTTTACTTCCCCGAAGCCGAGAGAGAAGATTCCAAAGGCGGTCATGGCACCGTGGTAGAGTAGGGTCTGCCACACGCGGTAGCACAGGGGATGCACCCCGTACCAGCCCACGCCTGCCGGATAGAGGACGTAGATGAGATTGGAGAGCAGACCCAGCAGGATGAATTGGTTCTTGAAACGACTGAAAAAACGGTTGTGGCGGCTGACAAAGCACAAAAGACACATGGCGGTGCAGGCGTGGAAGGGGAGCTTTTCGAGGTCAATCTCCCCGTAGGCGAAGGGCATGAGGAAGAAGTCAGCCATGTACAACCCAAGGGCGGTGTAGAGGGCGGCGGAGGTCGCGCGTCGCCTGGCAACATCCGTCCTGTTTCTCAAGAGCAGAGTGACTGTGAGGATCACGCCGCAAATCGCCGCCAGATAGAGGATGTGCCACAGGCCGAAGCAGGTGAAGGCGGTGTCGCCTTTGCGGTCGGCGAGAAGATTTTGCAGAAATCGGTACATGGCGATCCTCCTTTAGGGTGCTTCAAATTTGGGTTTGTAGGGCAGGGGTTTCACCCCTGCACCCCACCAAAACCTTTCTTAAAAGAAAGGTTTTGGATTCCAAAGAACCTCAAATAAGGTATATTTATTAAAGGTTTTTGGGAGTCCAGAACTCTTTTTTGCAAAAAGGGTTCTGGTGGGGTCCAGGGGCAAAGCCCCTGATAAACTGCAATTTACACGCCCGCGAAATATGCCTCAATAATCGCCCGTGTCGCGGTACAAGACCCTTGGAGCATCTCGGACGATCCACCGCCCCGTGCGGTGAGTGCAGTGTTTATGTCCTTGACGTGCTTTTTCAGGTCAAGCTCGGGATTCCCTCGCCCGATGACGAAACGGTAGCCCTCCTCGTCGTTGCCTGAGAACACCCCGCAGAATTTTCTGCATTTTTCCACGGCGCGGTTGAGCAGATGGCGCATCTCAATGGCCTCCAGCCCCTCGTCAAAGAGGCAGAGGCTTCCTTCGGTGGGGGTGATGGACGAAACCGTCATCTCCTCCAGCTTGCCGCGGAGGGTGGAGATGGTGTGTTTTCTGGCCTCGATCTCGTCCTGCATCCGCTCAAAGCCCACCGTCACGTCCTCCTGCTTGACCGACATAGCGGCAGCCATGGCGGCTACGGCGGTGTAGCGGCGGCGGTAGTCACGGAGTGCCCAAGAGCCGCAGAGCATGTGAATGCGAACGCCGCCCTTATAATGAATGAAGTCCAGCATTTTGATGAGGCCGATCTCCCCCGTGTTGTCCACGTGGGGGGCACAGCAGGCACAGCGGTCTTTCACGTTGTCGTCGGTGCCGATCTGTACGATGCGGACCCCCTCGGTCAGCTCCAGCTTGGCGCGGTAGGACATGGCCGAAAGCTCCTCGGGGGCAGGGTAGTAAGCCTTAACGGGGAGGCAGGCGGCGACGATGGCGTTAGCCTCGTCCTCGATGGCATCCAGCTGTTCGCGGGTCAGCACCCCGTCAAAGTCCAGGGTCACGTCGGGGGCGTCTCCCCGATCACCCAGGTGGAAGCCCACGTTTCTGTAGCCGTAGAGGCGGTGGACGATGCCCGAAATGATGTGCTCGCCGGTGTGATTCTGCATGCGTGCCAGGCGGGTGGCGGTGTCCAACTCACCCGTGACCGTTGTACCTACGGTGAAGGGATGGGGATGGCCGTCAAGGTGGGCAACCGATACGATGTGAGTGATGATGTCCCCTTGTTCTTGGACATCCAGAACGGGACAGCCTCCAAGGGTACCGGGGTCGGCGTACTGTCCACCCCCCTCGGGGAAGAAGGCGGTGGCGTCCAGCACCACGGAGAGGGTGTCCGTCGGGGTTTTGCCGGGCTCACAGGACAGAACCGTGGCGGTGAAGGTATAGAGATGGCTGTTCTCATCAAACAGGCGAATGGTTTTCATAGCGGGCTCCTTTTCGGTCGATCTGCCTCTATTATATACGAAAAAGCCGAAACGGTCAAGAGGAAACTGACCGTTTCGGCGGAATTTTATGGATTTTGGCGTTTGCGGTTGGCGGCGGACTTATTCTGCAGGCTCCAGGCCGTATTCGCTCAAATGGGCGGTCAGCTCACGGGCGTAGGGGAAGGGATCGGTGGTGGATTCCACGGCCTCGGCGGGCATATGCCAGTCGGCTGTTGTTTCTACGCCTAACATACTGTAGGCGCAGTGGAGCAGGACACCGAGGTTCATTTCCTCGTCGGGGGTGAGATGCTGACCCTCGTGGGAGAGGATGTAGTCGAGGATGTAGGGGACGGCGTGTTTGCCGAAGACGGTGATGAGGGAGGCGTAGTATTGGTAGTCGGCGAGGTCACGGATTAAGCTCCAACCGAAGTAGTAGCGGGAGTCCTCCAGTTGGCGGGTGATCCTGTCCTGATTCGCCTCTGCTTCCTCGGCAGAAATAAAGGGATAAATGGGGCGGAGACCGTGAACATCAAAGTATATTAAAAGATCCCTCGCGTAATAATCAGAATAGGAACCGTATTGCTCCTCGTTCCAATTGATCCAACTCGTCTCATTAGGAGCGCCTAACATTTCATATGCACACGCTATTATAAAGCCCATGTCATGTGTCTCTGGTACGTTATAGGTCTCATAGTAACTGGGGGCGTGCTCAAGAACATATTGTGCCATATATGGGACTGCTTCAATACCGTACGATGCAAAGATATCATAAACTTCTTTGCAATAATAGGAGGCCGGCGTTGGGAAATTTCCACCCGTAAAATAGCCGGTAGAAGTGTAATCGGTTGTATTGAAGGATTCGATTAATGTGTATATTTGATCTTTAATTTGAGTGGAATTGTGAGAAATTTGCTGTAAAGAGTTAAAAGAATATGCAACGTTTTTTTCGAGAGCGAGGTGGGGATTGTACTGATTAGTTGACAGTGAGGTAATGCTGTCTTCGGTATTGACTTTTAACCTGTACTCCTCCAAATGCTCCATCAAGCACATTGTGTTGTTAAACAGATCCGTCGAATACGGCTCGGGACGATACCATTCGCTCGTATCCGTAATCCCCAAATTATGATACGCAAAGTGGAGGATCACACCCAGCCGCTTCAGCTCCTCGGCATCCGTCTCCCCCTCGCGCTCCATGATGTAGTCCAGCATGTAGGGCACGCCGTACACGCCGAACTCCTTCACGGGGTCATACTGGCTGAAATAGTAGGCGGGGTCAGCGAGGATATTCCATTTGAAATCCAGCCCGTTCAGGATAGCGATGAGCTCATCCTTCCGCGCCTCGGCCTCTTCGGGGGTGTCGATCCGAGTATCCTCTGTGACCGCTTCGGTCTCGGTAGTGGGTTCGGTGGCAGTCTCTGTGCCGGTCTCGACGGTGGTCTCGGTGCTGTTCCCCGTGGAGACGGGCGGCAGGGTGGGCTCCCTCTGACCCACCAGAATAATGGCGGTCAGCACCCCCAGCGCCACCACGCACGAAATGACGGCTACCCCCCACCCGCTGCTCGCAAAGCGGGCAAAGGCGGACTCTCGGCGGGTCTTGGGCGCAACGGCGCCTGCGGCGGGGAGGGTACTGCCCAGGATGAAACCGTCGTCAATACGGGTCAGTCCTTCGTAAATGATCATGCCTTTCATAGGGTGTATCCCCTTTCTTCCAAGAATTTGCGGAGCTTTTCCCGCGTGCGGGCAAGGCGCATGGTGACCGCCTTGGGGGTCAGTCCGTATGCCCGCGCCAGATCCTTCACTGCGTGGTTATGCCAGTACCGCCCACAGAAGAGCTGCCACTCGATGGTATCCAGATCACTCAAAAACTCGTTGAGCAGGGAAGGGAGTGCCTCGGTGAGGGTGTCTGCGGAGCCGTAGGGACGTCCCTCCATATTGACGGGGACGCATTCGCCCAACTCATCCAGGGCGATCTCCATATCGCGGTTGCGCTTGGCGGCACGGTTGGCCTTATAACGGTCAATGGATAAATTCCGCACGATGCGCCCCAGGTAGGCCTTCAAAGACCTTGGGCGGTTGGGCGGGATGCTGTTCCAGGTTTTCAGATAGGTATCGTTGACGCACTCCTCGGCATCTCTGCGGTCATCCAGAATACCCAGAGAGACCCGTAAGCAGAATCCCCCGTAGCGTCGGTCTGTCTCGGCGATGGCTTGCTCGTCCCGGGCAAAGTAGAGGTCTATGATGCGCTGGTCGATCTGTTTTTCATCCATGGCGGTGCTCCTTTCGTGGGATGGCTTCACTTATTCAGACGAATTTCCTGGGCAAATGTCCCGCATTTTTTTGAAATTATATCAAAAAAATGCGATATCGTCAATGCCTGTGTCAGAATCCGTGGTTTAACATACATTTTACATACTCTCCCGCCCACATTTAACCTTCCCATGCTATGATGTATCTACACGAAATTCATGAAATCGGAGGAATACATACACATGGATCTTTTTGACGTACTGTCCCTCATCGGCGGTCTTTGCCTGTTCTTGTTCGGCATGAACATCATGGGCGAGGCACTGGAGAGACGGGCAGGAAACAAGCTGCAATCCCTTCTGGGAAAGATGACTTCCAAGAAGTTAGCCGGCTTTGCCACGGGTCTCGGCGTGACCGCTGTGATCCAGTCCTCGTCCGCCACCACGGTCATGGTGGTGGGATTTGTCAACTCGGGCCTCATGACCCTGAAGCAGGCCATCAACGTTATCATGGGCGCCAACGTGGGCACCACCGTCACCGCGTGGATCCTGGGGTTGGGCGGCATCGGGGACGACAACATCATTATGAAGCTCCTCAAGCCCACATCCTTCACCCCCGTGCTGGCGCTGATCGGTATTGTTTTGTATATGTTCTGCAAGAGCACCAAGAAAAAGGACACGGGCATGGTGCTTCTGGGCTTTGCCACCCTCATGTTCGGCATGAACGCTATGTCGGGCGCCGTGAAGGGGCTGGCCGACGTGCCCGCTTTCTGCGATCTCTTCTTGCTCTTTACCAACCCTGTGCTGGGTATGCTGGCGGGTGCGGCTCTGACCGCCATCATCCAGTCCTCCTCGGCTTCGGTTGGTATCCTGCAGGCTCTCGTTGTGACGGGACAGGTTACCTTCGGCTCGGCCATTCCCATCATCATGGGTCAGAACATCGGTACCTGTATCACCGCCATGTTGTCCTCAGTGGGGGCCAACAAGAACGCCCGCCGTGCTGCCGTGGTGCATTTGTCCTTCAACGTCATCGGTACTGTTGTATGGCTGGCCGTGTTCTCTGTCATCCAGTATGTGTTCAATCCTGCTATTCTGACCGAGTCGGTAGGTACCTGGGGTATCCCCGTGTGCCACTCCATCTTCAATATCGCCTGTACTGTGCTGCTTTTGCCCATGGCGGGTCTCTTGGAAAAACTGGCCTGTAAGCTGGTTCCCGATGGGCGTGTGACAGAAAAGAAGGATGCCTCCACCAAGGAAAAAACAGTCCTGCTGGACGAGCGTCTGCTGGCCACACCCGCCATTGCTCTGAACCAGTGCCGCAATATGACCGTGGCCATGGCCGAGGTCTCTGCCTCTGCTTTGGAGGGAAGCTTGACCACCCTGACCGCCTACACCCCCGAGCTGGCCGCAGCCATCCGCAAGGGGGAGGACGAGGGCGACCGCTACGAGGATGTGCTGGGCTCTTACCTGGTTAAACTCTCCCAACACCAGCTCGGGGAGGCCGAGAGCACCGAGGCCGCAGGGCTTCTCCGTATGATCGGAGATTTTGAGCGTATCTCCGACCACGGCGTGAACATTCTGGAATCTGCCGAGGAACTGCGGAGCAAGCAGATCCATCTCACCCCTGCCGCCACCGCCGAGATGAACGTGCTGGTGGCCGCCACCCGCGAGATCATCCGTCTGTCTATGGACGCATTTGTTCGCGGCGATCTGCAGGCCGCCTATCGGGTGGAGCCTCTGGAGCAGGTCATAGACGACCTCAAAAACACCATGCGCGCCCGCCACATCCAGCGGCTTCAGCGGGGGGAGTGCACCATCGAAGCGGGCTTTGTGTGGTCGGATCTGCTGACCAACCTGGAGCGGGTCTCGGATCATTGCTCCAATATCGCGGGATGCGTGCTGGATATGACTCACGATAACCTGAATCTCCACGAGACGCTGAAGGCGACCCGCGACGGGGATGCCGAATATGCGCGGGAGTATGCCGAGTACCGCGTGAAGTACAGCGTTTGATCACATAGTATATTATATATAGAAGGAGACAGTCCTGCCTGCGGGTGGGGCTGTTTTCTTTGGCCGATTGTATGATAAACCCGACGGTGGATATACTAAAGATGTTACAAATCTCACTCTACGGAGGTTCGTCATGGATCAAAAGCCGTCCGCCTACCCCGCGCTTACCGATTCTTACCCCGACAACGTCGCCCTGCTGGACAAAATATTCCGCGTCGATGCCAATTTCGACCTCATCAAAAAGCCCCTCAAGGTAGGGCGGGACGAGATGACCCTCTACTACATCGACGGCTTCATCAAGGACACCGTCATGATGAAGCTCATGATGTCCTTTTTGACCCTGGACGGCATGACTCTGCCGACAGAGGACGGGCAGGGAAGCCTGGGGAATCCCACCGAGAAGCCTCATACCGCCGCGGCCCTTCGCTTCTGTGCCCGGGCGCTCCCCTACGTGGAGACCGACGTGACCGATTCCGTCGAGCTGGCCGTCCAGATGGTACTCTCGGGGGCGGCGGTCATGTTGGGTTCTCCCTTTGGTGCGGCGGCGGTGGTCATCGACGCCCGCACCTACCCCGCCCGCGAGACCACCGAGCCCGAGGGGGACAAGGTCATGCGGGGAGCGCGGGACGGCTTTGTGGAGACTCTGATCTTCAACACCGCCCCCATCCGCCGCCGCATCCGCAACCCTGCCCTGACCATGAGTTACCTGTCTGTGGGGAGCAGCTCCAAAACGGATATCGTGATCTGCTACATGGAGGATAGAGCGGATAAAGCCTTGGTGGACAAGGTAAAAGCCAAGCTCCAATCGGTGAATACCGACGCCCTCGCCATGGGACACGAATCCCTGGCCGAGGTGCTGATCAAGAAGCGTTGGTATAATCCATTTCCCAAGATCCGTTACACCGAGCGCCCCGACACGGCAACAGCACAGCTCATGGAGGGAAGCGTGCTGGTCCTCTGCGACACCTCCCCCCAGGTCATGATCTTGCCTACCTCCATTTTCGACTTCATGCAGGAGACCAACGACTTCTATTTTCCCCCGCTGACGGGAACCTATATCCGTGTGGTGCGTCACGTGGTCTTCTGGCTGACCCTGTTCCTCACCCCCACATGGTATCTCCTGATCCGCCATCCCGACCTTTTGCCGAATTGGCTGTCCTTCATCATTCCCACCGAGACGGGACGCATCCCCATCATAGCCCAGCTTCTCTTGGTGGAATTCATGATCGACGGCTTACGGATGGCGTCGCTGAACACGCCGAGTATGCTATCCAATTCGCTGTCGGTGGTGGGAGGACTTATCCTGGGCGACTTTGCCGTGGACATCGGATGGCTCATCCCCGAGGTAATCCTGTATATGGCTTTCGTGGCCATTGCCAACTTTACCCAGCGGAGCTATGAGCTGGGGTATGCCTTCAAGTTCATGCGGATGGGACTGCTCGTATTGACCGCTATCGGAGGGATCTGGGGCTACGGCGCAGGGCTTGTGGGAATCATCATTCTTCTGCTCACCAACGTAACCGTTACGGGGACAAGGCGCTATCTTTACCCGCTGATCCCCTTTGACGGAAGGGCGCTGAAATCTCTCTTTTTCCGGGTTCGGAAGGATAAGGATTCGTAAAAAAACAGGTGAACGGCGGCTCGCGAGGGCCGCCCTCTTTGCGGTGGTGAAGAGTGGGGGGAGTCGTGCTTCGGAGACTGTCGTGGGGGAAAAAGGAGGAGAAAAACGGATCTTTTGGGGGTAATTACATGGCTTTCGGACTGCGCTTGAGCATTTTGTTGCGGATGGACGAAAAATACCCATTCTATACGTGATCGATGGGTTTTATGACACAAAAATAATGAACAAACGGTAAACAATCGGTAAATATGATGTAAAACCGTTTTTGAGCTACTTGAAAAAAATCCTATATTATATTATAATTGGTGCATGGTGGTGAGAAGTGGAGCGAAATGGTGGAAAAGTGGTGCAAATCTTCTCGAAACTACATCAAAAGTGAGCGAATCGGCTTGCCAAAAACTTGAAAGGAGGATATCGGAATGCTGACCGGCGAATACAGACACGCCATTGATCCCAAAAAGCGACTTTTTATTCCCGCGAAGCATCGGGAAGTTTTGGGGACTTCCTTCATTATCGTTCGCGATATCCGCGAATCCTGCCTCAAGGTTTATTCGGAAGAAAATTGGCAAGCCTTTATCGCACCCATCAAACAGATGAAGCGAGCAGACTCTGAAAAGATCCTTCGCTTTCTGTATCGTGACGCCGTGACGGCCGAGCCTGACTCGCAAGGCCGCGTGGTTCTGAACGGTACCCTCATCGAGCATGCAAAGATTCTCAAGGATGCTGTTGTGGTGGGCTGTGGTGATTACGCTGAAATCTGGTCTGCCGAAGAGTACGCCCGCATTGTTACCGACGAAGATGCCGATGAGCTCCGCGATGCTCTCGAAGCAATGGGACTGTAAACCATGGACAGCAACGAGAGCGTAAAGACGGAACATCCTGATCTGTCGGTGAACGGTACCCCTGTGGACATCGGCGGACAGACCTTCGCACACCGATCGGTTCTCCTGGAGCCCTGCATGGATGCCCTGGCCATCAAGCCCGACGGTATCTACGTGGACGGGACGGCCGGCGGCGGCGGACATTCCTTTGAAATCGCCAGACGGCTGACGACCGGCCGTTTGATCGCCATAGACCAGGACGAGGCGGCCATCAAGGCTGCTTCGACCAAGCTTGCCCCCTTGGGCGAGCGCGCACAGGTGGTGCGCAATAACTTCTGCCATGTGGGCGACGTGCTGGACACCCTTGGGATCGAAAAGATCGACGGGATCCTCCTCGACCTTGGCGTATCTTCCTACCAGTTGGATACCCCCGAGCGGGGATTTTCCTATATGGCGGATGCTCCTTTGGATATGCGCATGGATATGCGCGCCGAGAAGAACGCCTACGACGTGGTCAATACCTACAGTGAATACGATCTGCGCCGTATCCTTTTTGATTACGGTGAGGAACGGTTCGCGGGACGTATCGCCTCCCGCATCGTGCAGGCCAGAGCGGACAAGCCCATCGAGACCACGGGAGAGCTCACGGCTCTCATCAAATCAGCCATTCCCGCGGCGGCCAGGGACGGCGGGCATCATCCCGCAAAGCGTTCCTTCCAGGCCATCCGCATTGAGGTCAATTCCGAACTGGACGTCATCCGCCCTGCTCTGGAGGCGGCCATGAAGCGACTTTCCAAGGGCGGCCGCATGGCGGTGATCACCTTTCATTCCCTGGAGGATCGCATCGTCAAGCAGACCTTTGCCGATATGGCAAGCGGATGCACCTGTCCAAAGGGACTTCCCGTATGCGTGTGCGGGAAAAAGCCCGCGGTAAAGGTGATCTCCCGCAAGCCCATTCTTCCCGACGAGGAAGAACTGGAAAATAACCCCCGCTCCCGCAGCGCCAAGCTCCGGGTGGCAGAAAAACTCTGAACAAGCGCATCATTCGGCGACCGTCAGGGAACCGAAACCATATATCGGCCGTGGAAGCACGGCAGGCACCCCCAAGTCTAACAGAAAGGAATGACGTCCATGGAACATGAGTACAAGCGGGACGAACGGCTCGCAGGCGAGCGGTTTGTATTGAATACGGGCGGCAGCAGCGCCCGCCTCGTCACTGAAGACGAGATTGATCCCGCCGAACTGCGCCGCAAGCAGGCTGAATGCGGCGGATCTGAGAACCATTACATAGAGATGTTCTGCGAGCGGTACCGTGACCGCGGTATTGCAGGCCGCATGCATACCGATGCTGCCAAGCAGGAGAAGAAGGAGGCTCTTTCCAGAGCGATTACCCCCGGTTCCTATGTGGGTGCTGAAAAACTTGCAGGCAAGGAGAAGCTGGATGCCTACCGTACCGGTATCAGCGATGGCAAGCGGTACATGACCGCCGATGATTTTGCCCGCTACTACCACGATCAGAGAGGCTACAAGTATCCCCAGTACCGTACCGCTACTGATGCCGAGCGCATCGCCGCCGTACAGGCTGTGGTGGCTGCCAATCCCCGCGAAACGAGGCTTGAACAGCCAAAAAAAGCCGGTTGGCTTACTGATACCGACAAGCTCCCCGCATTCCTGCAGAAGCTCATGACCCGCCCCGCCTTCGTGCGGCTGAATGAGTGGGCAGGTGAAACCTTCCCCCGTGAGACTGAGATGAGAATCGAGTCCCGTGATAACGGCGCTCGGCGATTCCGTCCCATCCCGGCGGGTCTGGTAGCGGCACTTGTCACAGTCGTGGTGTCCATGTCTATGGTCATCACCAGTACGGTGTCGGTAAGCCAGGCTACGCGAGAGGTCAGCGAGCTGAAGCAGAGTGTTGCTGATCTGCGGGAGGTACACGGTGATTTGTCCGATCAACTGGATCTTAAGAACGATATGCTGGCCATCGAGGATAAAGCCACGAATGAGCTGGGCATGGTTCATGAAAAATATCTGAACGGTGAATACCTGACCGATGAGGTCGAAGACCATCTGGAGGTCTATGACGAAGACCGCGACGGCGAGAAGAAAACAGGCCTTGCCTGGTTGCTTTCCGCTTTCGGAATCGGTGGCTGATCCGACCGTTTGGAAACAGGCATAACGCGCTGCGGGGTGTCATACCTTAAGAAGGGACGCTCCTGACCCCGCCTGCGTATGTCCGAAGGGTACGAATGCTTCAGGTGGCGTGTTGTCATACTCGCCACCTCACTTTTTTTCTTGAAGATTGACTTCGTTGCCCCATATTCATTGAAAGGAGACTTGCGGACTGTGTCTACTCCCACCCGTTCTACCGATACCAATACCGTCAAGCGTGCCGGTATCATCGGCCTTATGATCGCCGTGGCGTTTCTCTTTCTGCTTTTGCGGATCCTGAAATACCAGACGTTGGATTACGATAAGTACCGGAATAAGGTGCAGAATCAGATTACTACCGAGGCAGAGGTGGTGGCTGACCGCGGCAAGATCTATGACCGAAACGGCGTGCTCCTTGCCACCAATGCCACGACCTACCGCGTGTTCATTGCACCCCGTATCGTAGCCCAGGTCTCGGAGGAGCAAGGGCTGAAATACGACGTCCTCATTGCCACTGAATTGGCTCCCGTGTTGGGGGTGGAGTACGACTACATTCTGGAGCAGACCACCCATACCAAGTATCTGGATCGCACCCTTGCCCGCAACGTGGATGACGAGGTGGCGACCAAGGTGCGGAAGATCATCAAGGATAACGACCTGGAGGACATGGTCTTTTTGCAGGCAGGTACCAAGCGCTACTATCCCAACGGGACCCTGGCTTGCCACGCACTGGGCTTTACAGGCAGCGACGGCGCTGGACAGTACGGCCTGGAGCTGAAGTATAACAGCATCCTGGCGGGTACCAACGGAAAATACATTACCGCCCGCGACTCTCACGGCAACGAAATGCCCTACGAATATCAAAGCTACATCGAAGCGCGGGACGGCCACTCCATTGTGACGACCCTGGATATCAATATTCAATCGGCGCTGGAAGAGCAGCTCCGTACCACCTACATCGAGTCGGGTGGCCAAAACCGCGCTACGGGTATGGTGATCGACGTCAAAACCGGTGAAATGCTGGCGATGGCTACTTATCCCTTCTTTGACCTGAACGATCCCCGTAAAATGAACGAGGAGGACCAGGCGACACTGGATGCCTCCGGTTTGGAATTGAACAGCGATGAATACAACAAGCTGAAGCAGGAGCTGCAACTCACGACGTGGTCCAACAAGGCGGTCACTGAGGTGTATATGCCCGGTTCTACCTTTAAGATCGTAACGGCATCCATGGCCTATGAGGAAAATCTGGTTAGTGAGACCGAACACTTCTACTGCCCCGGCTACCACGTGGTGTTGGGTATTAAGATGCGATGCCATAAGGTGCAGGGCCACGGCTCCCAGACCTTTGCCGTGGGTCTGCAGAATTCCTGCAACCCGGTTCTCATGATAATGGGAGGACGCATCGGTCGGGAGAAGTTCTATAACTACTTCCGCGCGTTCGGCTACCTGGAGAAGACGGGTATCGACCTCCCCGGTGAGGGAACCAGTATCTTCTATCAGGAATCCGCTTTTTCGGAGTTGGATCTGGCCACCGCCTCCTTCGGACAGAACTTTAAGATCAGTCCCATTCAACAGATCATGGCCGTCACCGCCGTAGCCAACGGCGGCTATCTCTTGACTCCACGTATGGTGAAAGAGGTGCTGGACAGCGAGGGCAACGTAATCGAGACCTACACCACCGATACCAAGCGTCAGATCATTTCGTCCGATACAGCCAAGAAATTGGCCGAAGTGCTGGAGCAGGGTGTGTCGGGTGGTGCGGGCGCCAAGAACGCCTACGTGGCGGGCTACCGTGTAGCCGCCAAGACGGGTACCTCCGAGAAGATCGACAAGAAAAACGAAACCGGTAAGGAATACTACGTTTGCTCCTGCGTGGGTTTTGCTCCCGCCGATGATCCCGAGATCGCCGTCATCATTCTGGTGGACGAACCCACCAAGGGTGTACTCTACGGTAGTACGGTGGCTGCCCCCTATCTGGCCAATGTCATGCGCGACGTGCTCCCCTATCTGGGCGTGGAAGCCGTTTATACCGATAAGGAACTGGCCAACATGGCCGTCGAGACTCCCTCTTTGGTGGGGTGGTACGCCACCGTCGCCAAGTCCCAGGCCGAGACCCTGGGCTTTGAGGTGGAGATCGTGGGTAGCGGCTCGGTCGTGCGCTCCCAGTCCCCTGCCGCATATACCGAGGTAGAATCCCAAAACGCCAAGATCATTCTCTACACCGAATCCGATATGGATAAGCCCACCGTTACGGTTCCCGACGTATCGGGGAAGACGGCTGTTGCCGCCAATGAGATCCTGGCCAACCACGGCCTGAATATCCGCATCGAGGGAACCAATAATTACATGAGCGGCTCCGGTGCCGTTGCCATCGCCCAGTCCCATGCCCCCGGCAGTGAGGTGGAGCGAGGCACCGTCATCACCGTCACATTCCGCAACCAGGACGCCGACGATATACCGTTGGAAGAATGAGCAAATCCCATCCGCTCCACCGCGCCGGCGCAAATCGGCGCATAAGATCCAGGATGTAAAACTCCGCGCCCCCATGGAGGGACATCATGACTTTACATCCGACCTCTATGCTCCTATCCCAACTCTTGACCGAAGCTCATCTCCCCGTCCCGGCGGGGGCAGAGGCAGTCACGGTCAGCGGGATCACCGCGGATTCCCGCTGTGTCCGCGAGGGGGATCTATTCATCGCCGTCAGCGGGTTGCATACCGATGCCCGCAAACACATTCCCGAGGCCGTAGCCAAGGGGGCGGTAGCCGCCGTATGTGAAACAGGCGGAGAAGTCTCCCGAAGCGAAAAGATTCCCGTGATTACCGTTTCCAATGCCCGTGTGGCTATGGCTTGCCTTTACGATGCCTGGTGCGGTCACCCCACGAAAAATCTCCGCCTGGTCGGTGTGACCGGAACCAACGGCAAGACCTCGGTTTCCACCATGCTCTACCGCATCCTTCGCGCCGCAGGAGTGCCCTGCGGTCTGATCGGTACCGCAGGATGCTATATCCCCGACAGCGATACTCCAATCTGCGGGGAGAACGGTCAGCCGTACAGCGGTATGACTACCCCCGATCCGGCTGACCTGTATCCTCTCTTGGCGCGTATGACCGATGGGGCGATCAAAAACGGGATGCCTCAGCCTGTCGTGGTCATGGAGGTGACTTCCCATGCGCTCCTGCTCGACAAGGTGGCACCGCTTACCTTTGATCTGTCCGTCTTTACCAATCTATCCTCCGAGCACATGGATATGCACGGCACCATGGAGGATTATTTTGAAGCCAAGCTCCGCCTGTTTGAGGTGACCCGCCGAGCGGTCGTCAATGCGGACGACCGTTGGGGACGGCGTTTGTTAGCCGAACCTACCCCCGTACATCATTATCACATCTGCCACGCCGAAGGGCTCCGCAATCTCACCCCCGACCGCATGTGCCCGGCCGGGGAGGGAACCTGCACCCGATTCTATGCCGAGCAGGTCAAGAATCTGGGCGAGGAAGGCGTCTCCTTCAAGCTGTCTTCCCCCGACGTGAGGCTTCGCCTCAGTTGTCCCGTGCCGGGACAGTTTACCGTCATGAACGCCATGCAGGCCGCCGTAGCCGCTCTGTCGCTTGGTGTCAACCCCGCCGTGGTACGGGATACGCTCGCCACCTTTGGCGGTGTTCCCGGCCGCATGGAGCGGGTCAACCTGCCCGAGACGGACATTCCGTTCTCGGTGTTCATTGATTATGCTCACACCCCCGATGCGTTGGAGAATCTGCTGGCTTCGGTTCACAGCTTTCGTCGCAGAGGACAGCGCATCGTGCTGGTCTTCGGATGCGGAGGTGACCGCGACCGCTCTAAGCGTAAGATCATGGCGCGGATCGCTTCACGCATGACCGATTCCCTGGTCATTACCTCGGACAACAGTCGTACAGAAGATCCCGACAATATCATTGCCGATATTCTGGCGGGGGTGGATAAGGAAAGTGAGTTTGCGGTGGTTCCCAATCGCGCCGAGGCCATCCGCTACGCCATCCGCCATGCCCGCGCGGGGGACATCATCCTGCTGGCAGGCAAAGGCCATGAAAATTATGAAATCGACCGCACGGGGAAGCATCCCTTCTGCGAAAAGGATATAGCGGTGGAAGCCGCAAAGAAATTTCACGCCGTCCATACGGACGGCAGGTAGTGCAACGAAAGGCAGGCCGCCATGAAGATCACGTTACATTCTCCTCTTGATTTGAACACCCTCGCCGTCATGGCGGGGGGCAGACTGATTTTGCGCGGCGTGTCGGAGCACGTGGCGGTCTCCCATATTTGTACCGACTCCCGTGAGGCAGACGTCAACACTCTGTTCTGCGCCATTCGCGGGGAGCGGGTGGATGGCCACGACTACATGACCAAGGCAGCCGATCTGGGATGCCCTGCGTTCCTGTGTGAACGTCTACCCGATGAAACCTCCGTTTTCGCCTACGCCGCCATACTCGTTCCTGACACCGTAGAGGCGTTGAGCCGTCTGGCGGGTGCAAGACGGGAAGGGGACCTTTGTGACCTGCCCGTGGTTGCCGTAACGGGGAGCGTGGGCAAGACTACTACCAAGGAAACCATCTACGCGGTGCTCTCGGCCGCCAAAAACGTTTTCAAAAAAGACGGAAACTACAACAGCACCATCGGACTTCCCCTGTCCTTTATGGAGATCCCGCCTTGTGCCGAGAGCGCCGTCCTAGAAATGGGCATGAGCTCCCGTGGGGAGATCTCGGCCATGACAAATGCCGTTCGCCCTGATATCGCGATCATCGCCAACGTGGGCACATCCCACATGGAGCATCTCGGTTCTCGGGAGAATATCGCCCGTGCTAAACTGGAGATCGCGGAGGGCTTACGGGCGGGAGGCGTCCTGCTCATCAACGGCGACGAGCCCTTGCTGGCTCATCCGGGGCAGGATTTTGACAGAGATAACCCGTGGATCCCCCCGGGCATCCGGGTTCTGCGCCTGTCTTTGGCGGGGGCATCCGATGCCGATTATACCGCACAGAATATGACCGTCCGTGACGGCGGGATGAACTTTGATCTCTGCACCCCCGACGGACTTTGGCGGGATCTGTGGATCCCCGCCATTGGGGAGCATCTGGTCTGGGCGGCTTCCTTTGCCGCCGCCGTGGGACAGCTGCGGGGGATGTCCGAGGGACAAATCAAGGCGGGTCTTGCCGCCTATCGCCCCGCCGATCTGCGGCAAAATACACGCACCGTAGCGGGGATCACGATCATCGAAGACTGCTATAATGCCGCGCCCGAGTCCATGCGCGCCGCGCTGAACGTGTTGCATCTGACCGCCGCCGCTTGCCCCTCTGCTCGCCGTATCGCGGTTTTGGGCGACATGAAGGAGCTTGGGGACAACACCGAGGCGCTCCACCGCGGTGTGGGTGCCGAAGCCGTCCGCCGAGGGGGTGACCTTCTGGTGGCAGTGGGTGAGTTGGGACAGTATATCGCCCAGGGGGCGATGGAAGCGGGACTTCCTGCCGAGGCTGTCCATGCCGTCCCCACCTCCGAGGACTACCCGGCCGCCGCTCGGTGGCTCGTCGGTACGCTTCGCGCCGGGGACTGTGTTCTCTTCAAAGCCAGCCGTGCCATGGCATTGGAAAAGATCGCCGAGGCCGTGATCGAGGGCTTGGCAGACCGATAAGACAAATACCATATCAGAAAAGGGAAGGAATCACGATATGAACGGGTATAATGAATTTTACAGAGATAACTATTACATCCTTCTGGGTGTGATGTTGGTATCAGCCTTTTTGCTGACCCTGCTCTTCGGACGGATCGTGCTTCCCATTCTTCGCCGCAAAAAGGCGGGACAGCCCATCAACGAGTACGTAGAGGCCCATCAGGTCAAGGCGGGCACCCCCACCATGGGCGGTATCAGCTTCGTCCCCTCTTTTCTGGCGGTTATGCTGGGCTTTATGGTCTACCTTGTTCTAACCTACGGTTGGGATTCTCCCCTCATGCCCATTGCTCTGGTCTGCTTGTACGCCTTGGGGAATGCCGTGATTGGCTTCGTGGACGACTATTTCAAACTCATGAAGCGCCACAACGAGGGCTTGACCGAAAAGCAAAAATTTCTCTTGCAGGTGCTTTTCGCCGCCGCCTTCCTTGCCATGATGGCAATTACAGGAAATCTCTCCACCGCCCTCTCCATCCCCTTCTTCGACGTGGAATGGGAACTGGGTTGCTTTGCTTACCCCGTCTATCTCATCGTCATGGTGGGCTTTGTAAACGCCACTAACATCACCGACGGCCTGGACGGTCTGGCCTCCTCCATCTGTGCGACGGTGGCCGTCTTTATCGTGGCTTTCGCGGTGTCCGAATGGTACCTGTGGTCGGACGGCACCACCGATATCGTGGGATTTATGGGCGCGGCGCTCTTGGGCTGTGTTCTGGGATTCCTTGTTTATAATCACCATCCTGCCAAGATGTTCATGGTGACACCGGCTCTCTCTTCCTGGGGGCTGTCATTATGGCCACCGGTGTCTGGGCGGGGGAGTTGCTTCTCTTCGTGTTGGCTGGATTTATGTTCGTCATTGAAATGCTCTCCAGCTTGCTTCAGCGCACCTACTACAAGCTAACCCATGGCAAGCGCATCTTCAAAATGGCGCCTCTCCACCACCACTTTGAGAAGTGCGGCTGGAAGGAGCGGGACATTGTTTTCGTGTTTACCCTTGTATCCCTTCTGTTCTGTGTCCTGGCATTGATTGGCCGATAATTTCAAATTGCAGTTTATCGGTGGAGTATGAACACCGTAGGGGCGCATTCTATATGCGCCCTCGTATGCCAAAAATTGGTGCACCTTGCTCTTTTTAACATCGGGCGGATATGGAATTCGCCCCTACGGTACAAATGAAACCCACCGATAAACCCAAATTTACCAATCGTTACACTCCATTTTCCCGAAAGAGAGGTGACCGTTTTCCCATGAAATTCAAGTTTCCCCGTCCCGACTGGACTCGCGTCAAAAAGCAACTGAAACGGTACACCCCCAACAAGACGGGTGTCAAGAATCTTGGCGAGGACGTGGGACACGGACTGGACGCCATCAGCGACCGCATTGACCGTGCCACCGAGCATAACGATCCTATTTACTCCGAGCCCGTCTATAAAAAGCCTGAGCCTGTGGATACCTCGGATTTGGTGCTGACCCGTGGGCATATCGATTATTCCTTCCTGTTCATCGTCATTGCGCTGTGTCTGTTCGGCGCTCTGATGGCCTTCAGCGCCAGCTCGGTTTACGCTGCCCAGTACCACGATGACAGCGCCTACTACGTCAAGCGCCACATTCTCTACCTGGTGCTGGCGACCGCCGTCACCATCCCCTTCGTGTGGAAGGCGCGCCCTTGGTTCTGGCGGTTCTTTGGTGTAGCCTCTTACGCCGGATCGGTGGTTCTTCTGCTCCTGGTGCTCATCATCGGCTCCAGCTACGGATCGGGTGCGACCCGCTGGATCCAGATCGGTCCCATTTCGATCCAGCCCTCCGAGATCGCCAAAATGGCGGTCATCCTCTGCATTGCCCTCATCATGAGCAAGTATGAAAAACAGATCGCCGCCCGTCAGCGCTTCGGCGGTCAGTTCGTTTACGGCGTGCTCTACCCTATGATCGTGTTCGGCTTTATTTGTGCCCTCGTCATGCTGGAGCACCACCTGTCGGGTATCATCATCATCGGCCTCATGGGTCTCGTGACCATGTACATCGGGGGTACCGACAAAAAGTGGTTTCTCTACCTCTTTGCCATTGGCGGTACGGCTGTGGTACTGGTGCTTTTGGTGTCTGATTACGCCATGCTTCGCGTAACCACCTGGCTCAACATTGAAAATGTAGATCCCCTGGGTTCGGCTTGGCAGACCCTCCAAGGTTTGAACGCCATTGGTTCTGGCGGATTCTTCGGTCGCGGACTGGGCAACAGCCAACAGAAGTACGGCTACGTTTCCCAGCCCCAGAATGACTTTATCTTTACCATCGTCTGTGAGGAGCTGGGTTTTGTGGGCGCACTCGCCGTGGTGCTCCTGTTCGGGCTTCTGGTCTGGCGGGGATTCCGTATCGCCGCCAAGGCTCCCGACAAGTTCACCTCCATCGTGGTCTACGGTCTCATCGCCAAGGTAGCCCTTCAGGCCATTCTCAACATCGCGGTGGTGACCAACTCCATCCCCAACACGGGTATCGCCCTGCCCTTCTTCTCCTCGGGCGGTACGTCGCTGATTTTGCAGATCTTTGAGATGGGAATCATTTTGTCCATATCCAGATATTCGTACCAGAAACGGTAAATTGCAGTTTAGCGGGGAGCGGAGAACGGCCTCCGGCGGCTTAGAACCTTTTTGAAAAAAGGTTCTAAGAACTCCAAAAACCTTTATAACACAATGATTGTTTTATTAAAGGTTTTTGGGGAGTCCAGAGGG
>JAZSBH010000039.1:0-89730 GCA_045602325.1 Eubacteriales bacterium
CGCTGCATCCTACGGATAGTTCTGTCCGTAGGGTGGCGTGGAAGGACTTTTGACTATCACGGCGCGCGTGCCGAAAAATATTTTGTTTTTCAGTCGAAAATTGTCAAAAATCACAGATACGGAAAGGGTATTGACTATGAAAGATTCTCTGTACGGCGAATTGACCGTCATTGGTATGAAGGGCTCCGAGGCTTTTGTGGAGCGCGTGGATAACTACCTGAAGGAGTGGCGTCGCCACGGTGCCGAGGAGACCTACCTGGCACACACCTCTACCCCCCGCTTCGGTTCGGGTGAAGGCAAGGCCATGATCAAGGAATCCATGCGCGGACAGGACGTTTATATCTACTGCGACGTCTTCAACTACGGCGTCACCTATAAGCTTCACGGTATGACCGTCCCCATGAGTCCCGATGACCACTACGCCGATCTCAAGCGTATCATTGCCGCCATTGGTGGTAAAGCCCGCCGTATCACGGTCATCATGCCCATGCTCTACGAGGGCCGCCAGCATAAGCGCACCTCTCGCGAGTCTCTGGACTGTGCCATCATGCTTCAGGAGCTTGTCAAGATGGGCGTGTCCAATATCATTACCTTTGACGCTCACGATCCTCGCGTGGCCAATGCCATTCCCCTGTCGGGCTTTGACAATGTCATGCCCAACTACCAGATGATCAAGGCTCTGGTCAAGAGCGTTCCCGATGTCATCATCGACAAGGATCACGTGGTTATGATCTCCCCCGATGAGGGTGCTATGAGCCGTTGTATTGCCTATTCCAACTGCCTGTCCGTGGATATTGGTATGTTCTATACGCGCCGCGATTATTCCACCATCATCAACGGCAAAAACCCGATCCTGGAGCATAAGTATCTGGGACAGGATCTCAACGGCAAGGATGTCATCATCGTGGACGATATGATCTCCTCGGGCGGTTCTCTCCTGGATGTTGCTACCCAGCTGAAGCAGGTCTACGGCGCCAAGCGTGTCTTCAATTTCGCCACCTTCGGTCTCTTCACCGATGGCTTTGCTGCTTTTGACGAGGCCTATGAGAATGGCATCATCGATAAGATCTTCACCACCAACCTGGTCTATCGCAAGCCCGAGATTCTGGAAAAGCCTTGGTATGTGGAGGTCAATATGGCCAAGTATGTGGCTTATATCATTGATACCCTTAACCACGACGCCACCATCTCCAACCTTCTGGATCCCAATTCCCGCATCTCCGCCCTGCTGGAAAAGCACCGTGCCGAGCTGGGTGAGCAGGGTCAGATGGCTATGGATTTCACTAAGTGATTTGAACCGAGAGACCCTTCCTGCGGGAGGGGTCTCCCTTCTTTTTTGTGAAATATTCGATTATATAATTGTCAAATTGGGGGTTTATCGGGATATTTTGTTTTGCACCTTTCTCTCCGTGTCAAGATGAAAGGAGAAGTGCTACGCACTTCACAAAAGAGCGCCACTTAAGGGAGACACCCACGGTGCCTCCCTTGAGAAGCCCACCACCTTATCTGCGCGACTCTTTCGCCAGGAGGCGAAAGAGTCTGATTGCGCGCATGGTCGCCAAGACCCGAGAACCCGCACGAACGGCGGAGCGCCGCCCGCGCGGAACTCGCCCCTCGGCCTCTGCCCCAAAGTCGCTGTTTTCCTTGTCGGGCAAGAGAAAACCTTGGGTAACCACCAAACGGGCAGCCAACCGCGATGTTGGCGCTCCGCCAACATCGCGGCTATATGGCAAACTGCGACTTGACAGCGTATCAGCCCATTTGCCCACTGGCAAATGGGCACGCAGATGAGGTGGATGGATTCCCAAGGAAGGCACCGTGGGTACCTTCCTTCGGTGGCGCTCTTTTGGTACTTTTCTCTCGACATAGAGAGAAAAGTACAGAGAAAGAACCCACCGATAAACCCTAATTTGAATATGGGTCAATTACCTGCTTTATTATGAAAATTTTTGCGTTTCTTTGCAAATAAGTTGACATTCCTTCCATAATGTGGTATACTTCCTATTGCAGAAAATAATCCGAAAGGAAGCAATATCATGAAAAAAACAACTCTCCGTAATTACGCCCTCCTCCTGGCTGAGTGCGGCGTTGCCATCAAGAAGGGTGACCCCGTCATCATCCAGGCCTCCCTGGATCAGCCCGAGTTCGTCGCCATGTGCGTGGAGGCCTGCTACAAGCTCGGCGCCTCTCGCGTCATGGTGGAGTGGAGCTACCAGCCCCTCGCCAAGCTCCATTACCGCTACCGTACTCTGAAGTCCCTGTCTACGGTAGATGACATCGAGCGCGCCAAGCTCCAGTATCGCTTGGATCAGAACCCCGCCATGCTCTACCTTATGTCCGACGATCCCGACGGACTCAAGGGCATCAACCAGGAGAAGATGTCCAAGGCCTCCAAGGCTCGTTTCCCCGTCATCAAGCCCTTCCGCGATGCTATGGACAACAAGTATAAGTGGTGCATCGCCGCCGTCCCCGGTGAGGCTTGGGCCAAGAAGGTTTTCCCTGGTGTCCGTGCTTCCACCGCTATTGAAAAGCTCTGGAACGCCATCTTGTTTACCTCCCGCGTCATCGACAAGGCAGGGAACGACCTCGACCCCGTGGCCGAGTGGAAGGCACACAACGAGAGCTTCCGTAGCCGTTGCGAGTATCTCAACAGCCTGCACATCAAGACCTTGGAATATAAATCTGCAAACGGTACCGACTTCACCGTGGACATGATCCCCGAGGGAATCTTCTGCGGCGGCAGTGAGCACACCCTGGGCGGCGAGGAGTTTAACCCCAACATCCCCTCCGAGGAGATCTTCACCTCCCCCAAGGCGGGGTGCGCCGAAGGTCTGGTGGTGGCCTCCCTGCCCCTGTCCTACCGGGGCGAGCTCATCGAAAACTTCTCGGTTCGCTTCGAGGGCGGTAAGGTTGTGGAAGCCAAGGCCGAAAAGGGCGAGGATCTTCTGAAACAGATGGTCTCCATGGACAACGGCGCCGCCATGCTGGGCGAGTGTGCTCTGGTGCCCTACACATCCCCCATCCGTGAGAGCGGCATCACCTTCTACGAGACTCTCTTCGATGAGAACGCCGCCTGCCATCTGGCTCTGGGCCGCGGCTTCACCAACTGCGTGAAGGATTACGATAAGTACACCCTGCAGGAGCTTCACGACATGGGCATCAACGAGTCCATGATCCACGTGGACTTCATGATCGGCACCGAGGATCTGTCGGTCACCGCCGTCACCGAGAGCGGCGAGCGGGTTGCCATCTTTACCGGCGGTAACTGGGCGTTCTGATAGACAGCGAGAAGAACGCCGGGGAAAAACTTCTTGAAAGCCTCCTCGCTTTCGCTCGGTTCAAGTTTGCTTTCAGCAAACGTTGCGAAGTTTTTCCCCAGACCCCTTTTCAAGAACTAAAAAAACATATGGACTGTCTGATTATCGGGGGATCACATGAAAAACAAAAGAATTTTCATATACGGAATCGGGGCACGTTTGTCTTTTCTGTTATCGGCTTTGCTTATGATTAGCCTGATCGTGTGGGCAGGGATCTATTTGTCTGAGAATGTGATTCTCTACCTCGCACTCGCGTTGATCTATCTCATTGCTTCGACGGCTTGGACACACGTTCCCGGAATCATGATTCGTCCCGACAAGGATCGGATGATTCTTATGCTCGGCTATACGAAAAAGAATCAACACGAAAGAGAACTCAGTACGATTCAACGGATCGATATTGACCGGATGAAAGGTTTCGGCTTCTATTTTATCATTAAACATGAATCGGGATATGTGGAGCAAAAATTATTTCGCTTTGGTCGATTTTCACTTATTGAAGAGATGCAGTATAAGCGCTTAAAAAGGGAATTGGGAAAATTCAATCAAAGTTTATTTGGCAATTTGGGTTAAGATCAAGTACACCATCACAAAAGCCCCACGGATCACATAAGATCCGTCGGGCTTTTTCTGTTGAGTTACTTGATCATTATATTTAGATTCTCCGCCCCGTTCTCGAAGAGTCCGTACCCGTATCCCCGTGTCTCCTCGCGGAAATCCACGGTGCAGTTTTTGAGGGTCACGGTCAGGGGTACCTTCTCGCTCGGGAGGCAGTAGGCAGGGTACAGCATCCCCTTGAAGGTCACGTTCTCGAAGGTCATATCCGCGAGATACGCGCCGCTTTCCAGAGGGCCGCCGTCGGCCTTATAGAGCATGAGGCGGTCTACGGTCTCCACGAGGCAGTTGCGGAATACGTAGTTACCGTAAGGAATCTCCGAGGGAAAATTGGTGCTGGCGAAGTGGTAGATCAAGGCATGGATGTTGTGCCGCCCCTCGGTGCGGGGAAGCTCCACCCCCTTGCCCTTGACGACCGTCTTGCGGTGGGGGTAGTACCCGGGGCCCCAGACGTGGCAGTTCTCCACCAGAATATCGTGACCGCCGATGCGGAAGGCCTGGCAGGAGGTGTTGATCTCGCAGTCCTTTACCACCAAGTCCTTGATGTTGATGCCCGCCACGCAGTCGTCTCCCGTGATGAAGCGGCATTTTTGGATCCGCGTGTGGGTGCAGTGGTGCAGATGGATACCGTCGTGCCCCGCCAGACAGGTCACGTTCTCCATCAGAGTGTTTTGGCAATTGTCAAGCTGATGCATGAAATTGCCGTTGCGCTTGATGGTGTAGTTCCGCATGGTGATGTTTTCGCAGTTGGTGAAGAACACGCCATGAGGGCCTCTGAAGCCCTCCTCGCCGTCGGGGTCAAAGCAGTCGCGGCCGTCTATGACCGAATCCTCGCCCTCACCGATGATGGAAATATTTTTCTCGCCGTAAGCTGAGATCATAGCGCGACGGTACTCCGGCCAAGGCTTGTCCAGATAGTACTGGGTGATCAGCTCCATGTCGGTGCGAAGCTCTACGCCTGCAGGTACGGGGAATACCTCATAATCGGTGCATTCCTCGGAGCCCAGAAGCTTTGCTCCTGCCTCCAAATACAAAGTGGTGTTCGACCACATCCGCAGAGCGGCGACGCAGAAAAAGCCCTTGGGGATGACCACGGTACCGCCGCCCTCGCGGCAAAGGTCAAGGACCCTCTGAATGGCCGCAGTCTGCAGGGTGTCGATATTGGGCATCACACCGTAGTCGGTGATCACATAGCGGTTCATAAACGCCTCCTGCCTGTTTGTTGAGAAAAGTATACCATACTTTCACAAGAAAATCAATGCATTAGGGAGAAAATCTATTGCAATTTGCCGCAAAACATGGTATAATACAAGCAATCTGTTTTCTACTACCGAAAGGAGAGCCATTATGCTGACTCACGATTACACCTTCCGTGCCGCTACTCCCGTCTGGGAGACCGGGACTGCCCGCGTGATGAACCGCACTGTTTGCTTCGTCGCCACCCTCCCCGCCACCGACAAGCCCGTGATCCTGGCCGCCGCCGCGTCCTGCGCCTTTGTCCTCACGGTCAACGGCGTGTACGTCGCCCACGGCCCCGCTCGCTGCTGTCACGGCTATTTCCGTGTGGACGAATACGATATTTCCAAGTATTTGACCAAAGAGATCAACACCGTCGCTCTGCGGGTGGCCTCCTACAACGTCAACGCCTTTTCCTACCTCAACCAGCCCGGCTTCCTCTGCGCTGAGATCGCCGTGGGCGACGAGATCGTTGCTGCCACCGGCAGAGACGGGTTCAAGGCCTATCCCGTTACCGAGCGTGTGACCAAGGTTCAGCGCTATTCCTTCCAGCGTACCTTCGTGGAGACCTACAAGCTCTCTGAGGGGGCCTTCGATTACGAGGTGAATCCCGAGACCAAGGCCACCCCCGTGGAGGTGGAGCCCGCCAAGGCAGGTCCCTTCCTCGGCCGCGATATCCCCTACAACGATGACGACGAGGTCTACCCCGTGTCGGTCATCCACCGCGGACAGGTCTCCTACTCTGAGAAGGAGGGCTACTACAACTCCCGCGAGATCAGCGACATCGGCGCGCACTATCTTGCCTACCGCGAGGAGGAGCTGGACTACGCCTCCCACCGCGAGGTAGGCAAGTGCGATCCCCACGACCAGGCGGATGTCACCGAGTCCCCCTCCGGGATTGCTCTGGCCGCCGACACCTACGCCGATATTGAGTTCCCCTGCAACACCACGGGTATTTACGAGTTCGACCTGGAGGCCGAGGGCGACGGTGAGCTGTTCATCATCTTCGACGAGATTTTGCTGGACGGTCAGGTACGACCCTTCCGTTTGGGTCTGTCCAACATCATCACCGTGATTGCAAAAGCAGGGAAGTATCACCTACAGTGCGCCATGCCCCACGTCATGAAGTACGCCCGCATCATCGCCAAGGGCGCGGCTATGACGGTCAAGGGTCTGCATCTGCATCACATTGCGTTCCCCCTTTCGGCTATCAATGCCCGCTTTACAAGCGACGATGCGGCGATGAAGCACATCTACAACGCCGCTCTGGAGACCTACCGCGCCAACTCGGTGGACATCTACATGGACTGTCCCTCCCGCGAGCGTGCAGGCTGGCTCTGCGATAGCTTCTTCACCTCCCGCGTGGAGTATGCTCTGACGGGCAAGTCCGCCCTGGAGCGTGCCTTCCTGCAGAACTTCATCCTCCCCGAGAGCTTTGAATTTATCCCCAAGGGTATGCTTCCTATGTGCTACCCCTCGGATCATTACGACAAGACCTATATCCCCAACTGGGCCATGTGGTATGCCGTGGAGCTCTGCGAGTACTTTACCCGTACGGGTGACCGCGAGTTCGTGGACGGCGCCAAGGAGAAAATGTACGATCTCATCAACTTCTTTGGGAAGTACGAGAACGAATACGGACTCCTGGAGAAGCTGGAGTCTTGGGTGTTCCTGGAGTGGTCCAAGTCCAACGAGTTGACTCAGGACGTTTCCTTCGCCTCCAATATGCTCTATGCCTATATGCTGGACGGCCTGGGCAAACTCTATGATGATGCCGCTCTCATCGACAAGGCCGCCGCCCTCCGCAAGGTGATCAACGACCTGTCCATGACCGAATCGGGCTTCTACTGCGATAACGCTTACCGCCGTGACGGCAAATTGGTTCTGTCGGGCGAGCGCACCGAGTCCTGCCAGTACTACGCCTTCTTCTGCGAGGTGGCCACCCCCGAGACCCATCCCGAGCTCTGGAATATTCTGGTGCATGAGTTCGGCTACGACCGCCAGGAGAAGGGTCTATACCCCGAGATCTGGCCTGCCAACGCCTTTATCGGCAATTACCTGCGTCTCGATCTCCTCGACCGCCATGGCCTGAAGGACGAGCTCTACGACAACATCAAGGGCTACTTCACCTACATGGCTGATCAGACGGGTACTCTTTGGGAGCTTGTCGCCAATCAGGCCAGCTGTAACCATGGCTTTGCCTCCCATGTTATCCATTGGATGAATTCCCTGGGACTGCTGGCTCATGATTGAGGAGTCTGATATGACGAAAGAAACCAAGCAAAAGCCCGCCCTCTTTGCCCTGCGCGCGGTGATCGCTTTTGTCCTGCTGGGGGGGCTCCTCGCCGTTTTGTACTGGTGGGGCTTCAACTCTTACCGTGACGTAGCCGAATGGGGAGAGCCGGGCAACCACGAAGCCTTTGTTTACAACGGCGAGACCTACTATCGTTCCGGTGTAATCGGCAAGCGCGGACTGACCTTGAAAAAATACCCCATAGATAAGATCTTGGGGCAGGTCAAGGACGACGAAACTCCCGTAGTTACCGAGCCGGTCACGGTGCCTGAAACCGAGACCGAGGAAGAAACGGATCCTTTGGACACGGAATTTCTAGAGGAGATCGAAACCCTTCCGGAATCGGTGATCCCTCCTGCAGGTGCCGAATTTTTCGAGGGGAAGGGGCACGCCTATATCCTGTACAGTGTGAAGGATAATGAAGATTTCCTCCTGCTTTTGGAAGCCGACGGCGAATACTACCTTTACTACCGCGAGGGGGCCAAGGATCCTCTGGCACCGGATTCGGCCGACGAATGACCCTTCGGGTGGTTCACAAAACCGTGAGCCACCCGATTTTTAACTTTTTTCTGTACCGATGTAACGTTTACCTGTTCCCATACGACATAATGGATGAGATCTCAAAACAGGAGGTAAGTCATGAGACGTATATATGACAAGTCCGCTCCGGAGGATGCCGAAATTGTGGAAATGATTTGGCGGCGCTCCGAGGAAGGACTGTCCTGGGTAGAACGTAAATACAGACATCTCTGCTACCGCATCGCCATGAATCTGCTTGGACAGCATGAGGATGCCGAGGAGTGTGTCAACGACGTCTATCTGGCCGTTTGGGATACCATTCCGCCCAACCGCCCCGACTCCCTCATGGCGTACGTAGGAAAAGTGACCCGTAATATAGCGGTGAACTGCCTCCGAAAAAGGGAAGCATCCAAACGCAAGTGCGGCGGTACCATTCTGCTCGACGAGCTTTCGGAGTGCCTCCCCGATACCAATGCACCCGACCCCGCTGACGATCTGACTCTGCGTGACGCACTGGAAACCTTCCTGATAGCACTCCCTGCCGAGGATCGAACCATCATGCTCCGGCGCTACTTCGATGGCGATCCCATTGAGGAGATCGCGCGGGACGTGGGATTACGGGCAGGGACTGTTCGTGTCCGTCTGCACCGTTTGCGTGAGCGGTTGCGGGAGCATCTGGAATCCAATGGAATTTCCCTGTAACATTCACACAGAAAGGAGTTATCCTATGAAATCAAACCAAAAACAAAAAGCCGAACGCCTGTTTGGCGCGTTCGGGGAGCTGAATCCCAATATGATTCAAGCCGCTGAGCTGTATCAGTCGAATACCGCCCGTAAAGCAGCTCGGTACCGCCGACTGGTTACCGTAACCGTCGCCGCTGTTCTGTCCTTGGCTGTGCTGACGCTAACGGTATTCGCCGCCGTCCCCTCCCTCCGCCGTATGATCAATCTCCCCTTCCTCAGTGATAGCAAACGGCAGAATACCGTCCCCGAGGGCTGGATTGGCGTGTATACCGTGGAGGATCTGGACAATATCCGAAACGACCTCGACGGCAAGTATATCCTGATGAATGATATTACCTTTGCCGATGGGGATGCCCCCTTCACCCCCATCGGCTCTCCGAAGGAGCATTTTATGGGTCAGTTCGACGGCAACGGGTACGTAATCCGAGGTCTCCGATTGGAAGCGACTCAGGAGAGCCCCGCTGTTGCCGAAACAAAGCACATGGTGAACAACGAATACCGCACCGTCACCTATCATGCTGTGGAAAGTGTGCCCACCATGTACGTCGGTCTCTTCAGTTTTTGTGGCGAAAACACCATTTTTCCGTATTTTTATAGTGATAAACCCTATCGTGGTATGATCATCAACCTGGGAATTGAGAATGCCACGGTCACCGTGGAGAACGCCGCCAACGTCTGTGTGGGCGTTGTAGCCGGCCGCGCCTCCTACGTGGCGGGATGCTACGTCAAGGATAGCACCGTCATCGTTAACGGCTACAGCCTTGAAGCCGAGTTTGGGGAGATCAACCTCCGCGCGGGTGGTCTAACAGGTGAAGCACAACTGGTGGATAGCTGTTACGCCTTGGATACCGAGGTGACCCTGAACGCTACCCGTGAGCTATATGTAACCCCCTACAACTGCTTTGCGGGTGCTTTGGCCGGAGACGTCTATACGATCATTACCTCCTACAGCGAGAGTTGTGCGGTCACCTCCGACCATCCCGACACCGTGAAGGGAGAAATGTACGGCCACGTACACCTACTGCCCAGACTCATGAACGAATCCCAATTCCTGATGGTTTACGAGCGGTATTATCGCGCCACCCATGGGATAGGAGCGGAGGAGCCTCTGCCCGAGAACTGGAAGAGCTCCTATGATCACTATTCCGAGGCGGATTTTTACTGCAGGAAATTCTACAGCTACTATGTACCCAAATCCTTGAGCATTTTAAGCGGTGATTTGAGTCTGGATTTCAATAAAATGAATCCGGCGCTTCTGATGGGTGAGTTTTCACCCGAAATGACCATGTATATCCTCGATTTAGCTCTGTTCATGGATGAAACCATCAAGATGGAGAATGAACTGGTGGATAAGATTGGAATGGAGACCCTCTGCGAGATCATGACCTATGACAATTTCAAGGTCGGCCCCATCGACTGCTACGTCCTGGATTCCGGCAAGACCTATAAGAAATCTGATTTCGCCGAGTTCGATTTCAAATCCATTTGGGAAATGAAGGACGGCAGACCCGTTCTGCGCATCTTTGAGGAATAAATGCCCCCTGGGACTGCCGCTTTGGCCGCAGTCCCGTTTTGTCGGAGCAGGAAATAAATTTTGTTCATATTCCTGTAAAAAATCTTCAAAACGTGTTGAAAAAAACCGCACGATGTGTTATAATATAATATGTATTTTTGAAAAGGGCGGAGGTGATGCCTCCGTGTCGGGGGAGGGAATATGATGCACACAGAATCAAAGACCGCAGGACTCAAGGAAGGTTTTTCCAACGAGGAATACATCCGCCTGCAATCCGCCAAGATCCGCGAGCGTATCGAGGCCTTCGGCGGTAAGCTGTACATGGAGTTCGGCGGTAAGCTTTTCGACGATTACCATGCATCCCGTGTGCTCCCCGGCTTCAAGCCCGACAGTAAGCTTCAGATGCTTTGTGCCCTGAAGGAGCAGGCCGAGGTGGTCATCGCCATCAATGCCGCCGATATTGAGAATAACAAGTACCGCGGTGATCTGGGTATCACCTATGACCGCGAGGTCATGCGCCTCATTGACAGCTTCCGTCGCGTGGGGCTCTACGTGGGGAGCGTGGTCATGACCCGCTACACCGGTCAGCATGCCGCCGATGCCTTCAAGAAGACCATGGAATCTATGGGCGTGAAGGTTTACCGTCACTATAATATCAATAATTATCCCCAGGACGTAGCCCATATCGTCAGTGAAGACGGCTTTGGCCGCAACGATTATATCGAGACCACCCGCTCTCTGGTCATTGTCACCGCCCCCGGCCCCGGAAGCGGAAAAATGGCTACCTGCCTTTCCCAGCTCTACCATGAGCATAAGCGTGGAATCATGTCCGGCTACGCCAAGTTTGAGACGTTTCCCATCTGGAACCTGCCCTTGAAGCATCCGGTCAATCTGGCCTACGAGGCTGCCACAGCCGATTTGGCTGACGTCAACATGATCGACCCCTATCATTTGCAGGCATACGGAAAGCTGGCAGTAAACTACAACCGCGATGTGGAGATTTTCCGTGTCCTGGAGGCCATGATGACCCGTATTTTCGGCTCTTGCCCCTACAAGAGCCCCACCGATATGGGCGTCAATCAGGCAGGAAACGCTATCTACGACGACGAGGCTGTCTGCGCCGCCTCCCGCCAGGAGATTTTGCGCCGCTACTACAAGACCGCCTGTGCCCACTGCAAGGGCAACGCTGATAAGGCCGAAATGCAGAAGATCGAGCTTCTCATGGACGAAGCAGGTGTCACTGAGGCCGATCGTCCCGTCATTGCCTCGGCCCGCGCCGTAGCCGAGCGCACGGGAGGCCCTGCCGTCGCCATCCAGCTTCCCGACGGGCATATCGTTACGGGTAAGACCACCGAGCTTCTGGGGGCATCCTCCGCCGCCCTGCTCAATGCGCTCAAATATCTCGCCCGTGTACCCGACGAGATCAACCTCATTTCCCCCGAGGTCATCGCTCCCATCCAGCACCTCAAGGTGGAGCACCTGGGCTCCAAGAATCCCCGTATGCACACCGACGAGCTACTTATCGCTCTCTCCATTTGCGCGGTTACCGACGAGTACGCATCCATGGCTATGGAGGAACTGAACAACCTGCGGGGCAGTGAAATTCATTCTACTGTTATTCTCGCCCACGCCGATGACAAGCTCTTCGGTAAGCTGGGGACTTACGTCACCTGCGAGCCGGTGTTTGAGGAGAAGAAGCTGTTCCACGGATAATGTTCATTCTTCAGAACAGGAACCTCCCTGCCGAAATTTCCGGCAGGGCGGTTCCTTTGCATCGTTTATAGGTTTTTAATGGCGGATTTCCCAAAGCTCGTCCAGATCCTTGAAGTTGTCGGGAAACAGGTAGACACACGTGTTTTCGTGGCGTCCTCCGTATGAGGTTCCGTCCTCGTTCAAATAAAGCTCCAGTTTGTTCCATTTTACTACAGAATAGGTCAGAGCCGTGATCTTGACCGTGCCGCCATCATCGTAATGAACCACGCTGAAGGGCACAAACAGAACCGCCAGCAGAACCACGGCGCAGATCAGGCAAACGATCTTACTGGTTTTTTTCATAATCATGAGTTCCTTTCCTATGTGATTTGTAATCGGGTAAAACTTACGCGTCCATATCCACCCACGGCGAAAACAACCGACACCCTTGCTTGCGGAACAGGGTGATCATCTCCCGCAGTACATCGGGCTCGAGGTTCATTTTATCTCCCAGGCAGGCGGGGCATAAAAGATGCTCGGTCTTCTTGTCCACCAGCTTGTAATTGAGCGCGGCCTCATCTCCCGTCATGGGGCTGTTGCACAGGACGCAGTAAGCGTCGGCAGGTTTTTGCTCTACGGCGGGCTTTTGGTAAAATTCCATACCGGTACGAATCAGCGTCTGCGCTTCTCAGGCACGAACTTAGCGCGGTAGATCCTGCAGGAGTGGCCGGGCACGTGGACGAGCAGGTCGTCCTTTTTGGGAGGAAGGCTGTCCCCTGTGATGACGTCGGTCAGCGCCAGCTTGACACCCGCATTCACAGGCACGCCCAGCTCGGCGAAGGTGATCTCGGCGTAGCGGGCATCCTGATGGAAGTTGAAGACACCGATGGCGAACTCACCCTTGGCCAGATGGCGAACGAAGATGACGTAGCCGTTTTCGTCGCGTACCTTGAAGGGAGGACGGCACTCCTCGTCCTGGTTCAGTGCGATCAGACCCTTGTGCTGGAGCAGGGCGCGGTACTCGTCGCTAACCTTGCGCAGATCGGCGCCCATCATCAGAGGTGCGGCGCAGAAGCACCAGTAGGCAAACTGCATCTCATATTCGTTGTAATTGTTACAGTCCTCGCGTCCCACGAAGCCCTGACCGGCCATACCGACGGTCAGCATGTCCATGTCGTTGAAGCAGCCTGCGGCGTTGGCGTTGAAGTTACCCATCTGGCTCTTCATGATGGAGGAGGATGAGGCGAAGTTGTCCACGATATCACCCGTGGAGCGGTACATGTGTGCACCCACACTCCGCATCCAGTTCCAGGGCTCCTGTACGCCCCAGTTGCAGGCCGAGAACAGGATGTCACGACCCGAGGCGCGGAGAGCCTGTGCCATCTGGAGGTAGCGGTGCTGGCAGTTAGCAAAGGAAGGGAAGAAGCAGAAGTCGTACTTGAGGAAATCCACGCCCCAGGAGGCGAAGGAGCGAGCGTCCTGGTACTCGTGGTCAAAGGACGCGGGATAGCCGGCGCAGGTACGGATGCCGGCGCAGGAATACATACCGAATTTCAGTCCCTTGGAGTGGATGTAATCGCCCACGTATTTCATGCCATGGGGGAACTTTTCGGGATCGGCCACCAAGTTGCCGTTCTCGTCTCGCTCGCGCAGAGACCAGCAGTCATCTATGACCACGTACTTGTAGCCGGCGTCGCGGTAGCCCTGCTCGGCGATGACATCAGCCATCTCCAGCACCATCTGCTCGTTGATGTCAGGGCCGAAACTGTTCCAGGTGTTGAAGCCCATAGGGGGTGTTTTTGCGAGGATTGCCATGTTTTTTCTCCTTTTATGTAGGTTTTTGAGTTCAAAGATGCTTGGCGTTGCGTATGGTCTCGTATGCTTCCCAGATCCGTTCAGCCACTTCCTCCACTGTTCCCGCCGCATTGACGGTCAGAATGAGATCACGATCCTTCAGATACTCGGTGACACGGGCAAACCGAGCGCGGATCTTTTCCTGCTGGGCGACGGTCTCGTAGATCTCCAGCTCGTCAGTGGTTCTTCCCGCGCGGATACGTGCCATGCTGTCCTCGGGCTCCATGTCCAGAATGATGCACCCGTCGGGTCTCCGGATATGGGGGCAGTTCAGGTTCATGTCGGCCACCCATTGGAAGTTTTCACCTTGCCCCTGGTAAGCCATGGAGGCGTAGTAGTAACGGTCGGAGATGACCGTCTTGCCCTCGGCAAGCCAACTCTCGATCTCGGCGTTGTGCCCGATGCGGTCAATGAGAAACAGCGCGGCCATGCGGCTGTTGTTTGCGGGCTCCTTACCCGACAGGGCACGGCGGAGAGCCTGACCGTCAGGGGAGGTGGATGGCTCGGCGGTCAGCACGGTTTCCAGGCCAATGGCATTGAGCTTTTCGCAGAGCAGGCGCATCTGGGTGGTCTTGCCCGTTCCGTCCATACCGTCAAAGACGATGAACAGAGGGGAATGGGAATGTATGGTTTCAGTAGACATGAAAGCCTCCGTAAAAATGTCGTTTATCATATTATAGCCTATTTTTCTGCCGTTGTCAATGAGTTTTGGTAAGTCGGCGGGGATTTGTGGAGATTCAACAAAAAGCGTCGGAAGCTATTGCAATCGGGCGGGATCTGTGGTATAATAACATGGATTATGTCCATTCGATCTCCTGCGATCTGTTTCGCAGACATCACGAAAGGAATGAAAAAATGAGAAATCAATTTGATGTCATCATCATCGGCGCAGGCCCCGGCGGTATTTTCACCGCTTATGAGCTCTCTCGCCTAAAAAATAATCTCCGCATCGCCGTTTTTGAGTCGGGCAATCCCTTGGAGAAGCGCAAGTGTCCCATCGACGGCGTGAAGGTCAAATCCTGCCTGCACTGCAAGCCCTGCGCCATCATGAACGGCTTCGGCGGTGCCGGAGCCTTCTCGGACGGCAAGTATAACATCACCAACCATTTCGGTGGCACCCTCCACGAGTACATCGGCAAGGCACAGGCCACCGAGCTTATGGAATACGTGGATAAGATCAACCTGGCCTACGGTGGGGAAGGAACCCAACTCTATACCACCGCCAATTCCGACATCAAAAAACTCTGCGTGCAGAACGGCCTCCACCTGTTGGATGCCTCTGTCCGTCACCTGGGCACCGATATCAACTATGTGGTGCTGGAGAACCTTTACAACGAACTCAAGGAAAAGGTAGAGTTCCACTTCCGTGCTCCCGTGGAGACTGTAAAGAAGACCGAGGACGGCTACACCGTGGTCAGCGGTGGGGAAGAGTACACCTGCGATCGTTGCGTGATCTCCGCAGGGCGTAGCGGCAGTAAGTGGATGGAGAGCGTTTGCCGCGATCTGCAGATCCCCACAAAATCGAATCGCGTAGACATTGGTGTGCGTGTAGAACTCCCCGCCGAGGTATTCGCCCACCTGACCGACGAGCTCTACGAGTCCAAGATCATCTACCGCACCGAGAAGTTCCAGGATCTGGTTCGTACCTTCTGCATGAACCCCCACGGTGTGGTGGTCAACGAGAACACCAACGGCATCGTTACTGTCAACGGCCACAGCTACGAGGATCCCGAGAGGCACACGGGTAATACCAACTTTGCCCTCCTGGTCTCCAAGCACTTCTCCGAGCCCTTCAAGGACAGCAACGGCTACGGTGAGAGCATCGCCCGCCTGTCCAATATGCTGGGCGGCGGCGTCATGGTACAGCGCTTCGGCGACCTTATCCGTGGTCAGAGATCTACCCAATCCCGTATTGACGAGGCTTTTATCGAGCCCACTCTCAACGCCACCCCCGGCGACCTCTCCTTGGTTATGCCCAAGCGTATTCTGGACGGCATCATTGAGATGATCTACGCCCTCGATAAGATTGCCCCCGGTACAGCCAACGACGACACCCTGCTCTACGGCGTGGAGGTTAAGTTCTATAACATGGAGGTCAACATTGATAAGAATCTCGAAACCTGCCATAAGGGTCTCTTCGTCATCGGCGACTGCTCCGGTGTGACCCACTCCCTGTCCCATGCATCCGCCTCCGGTGTGTACGTGGCACGGCATCTGGCGGAGAATATGTGATTGCTGTTAAGCAAAACAAACCAAGCCCCGACAGGCCAAAACCTGTCGGGGCTTATGCTATTCATACCGTTATTATTTCTTGAAATAGAAGAATCCGTCACGGCAGAGATCGGGGTGAAGGCTGACGTACTCATTGGCTTTCTCTTGAACCATGTTCCAGACGTCCTCCCCGAATAGCTCGGTCTTGGCTTGAATCTTCTCGTCCTTTTTGCCCAAAAACAACTGAACGATGGGCATGAAATCCGTATATCGACGGCAGTAATGCTCGCCGATGAAAATGTCCCTCGCGCATTGATTGCCTGTAAAATATACGTTGGAGGTTGTCAGGCGAATACCGGGGTAGAGATGATATTCCGTGACAAATTCGTCAGGGAAGCGGAGCATGACCACCGCATCCATCTCGTCGGAATAAGCGGCGATGAGAAGGGGGGTGACCGACACGACTACAGCCGGCTGGGTATCACCGTAACACAGCGCGCGTGATACGAAATCGATCCGCATATCCGAGTAAAAACGTCCCGAAAATTTGGTATTGATGCGATTGCGGAAGGAATAATATTTCTTGTAAGAAAACTTCACGTTTGCTTGATTCTCTGCCTGGCCTGCCATAATTATTTTCTCCTTGTAGTTATGATGTGAGTGGCTCTCCTTCGTGTAGTATACCATACCACGCGCATTTTGTCAACGGTTTTTATGGGAATACCTGACCTGCGAAACAGACGAAAAGACCGGAGCGGTATTGCACAACTCCGGCCTTTTGTTTTGGGGGATTCAAGTGATAACTCGGGGGACTTTCATGTGGCTTGGAAATTACCCCTTCTCCAATGCCGCCCTGGTCTGCGCCATGACCAGCTTGAAGTAGATACCTCTCTGGTCGAGCAGCTCCTTGTGCGTGCCGAACTCGGCGATGCGTCCGTGGTCAATGACCAGGATCTTGTTGGCGTTGCGCAGGGTAGACAATCTATGGGCGATGGCAAAGGTGGTGCGGTTGTCGGTCATCTTGTCGATGGCGTCCTGGATGAGCTTCTCGGTCTCGGTATCCAGCGCCGCCGTAGCCTCGTCCAGGATCAGAATGGGCGGGTTGTGGATCAGCGCACGGGCGATGGCTACACGCTGACGCTCACCGCCGGACAGGGAATACCCCTTCTCACCCACGATGGTGTTGTAGCCCTCGGGAAGACGCATGATGAAGTCGTGGGCGTTGGCCGCACGGGCGGCTCGGATGACCTCGGCGTCGGTGGCATAGGGCATAGCATACTTGATGTTGTCCCGGATGGAGCCCGAGAACAGATGGGTCTCCTGGAGTACCACACCCATTTGGGAGCGGAGGGACTGCTGGGAGATGTCCTTGATGTTCACGCCGTCGATCTCAATGACGCCTTCGGTGGGGTCGTACATACGCATGATGAGGTTGATGAGCGTGGACTTGCCACAGCCCGAATGACCCACGATACCGATCATTTCACCCGCTTTGACCTCTACGCTGACGTTGCGGAGGACGGGGGTAGCCGATTCGTAACCGAAGGTCACGTTCCGTACGCTCACGTCGCCCTTGAAGCGGAAATGCTCGGGCATCTTGGCATCGGCCACCTCGGGCTCTTCCTCCAGGATCTCCATGATCTTACCGAAGGAGGTAGCAAAGGCCGAGATGTTACGGGGGATCAGGGTGATCTGCATCAAGGGGTTGTAGATGATGGAGGCGTAGGTGTTGAACTGGTTGAGTTCACCTACTGTCATAGCTCCGTGGAAGAGCTGGACGTTACCGTACCACATGATGAGGTAGGAGCCGAAGCGAAGGGCAAAACCCAGCAGGGGGAACACGGTATCGAACACCTTGGCGGTGTGCTCGTTCTGACGAGCCTGCTGATTGGTGCAATCGGTGAATTCCTCCACCGCCGCATCCTCTTTACCGTAAGCCTTGACCACGCGGATACCCGACAGGATGTCTTGCAGGGTGCGGTTGGTACGGTTGCCCTTGGTCCACTGCTTGATGTTCAACCGCCGCATCATGTGGCGGAACAGGTAAATGGCGTAGCACACGAAGGGAATGGGAATGAAGACGAAGGCCGACATGACGGGGCTCATGGAGAGGATGAGCACCAGACCCAGAACAAAGGACAGAAGCTGGGCAAAATAGGTGGGGAGCAGGTTGGTGATAAAGTTCTGCACCACCGCCACGTCGTTGTTGATACGACCCATCAGATCACCTGTGGACTTCTTTTGTACAGAGGCCATGGACAGCATCTGGATCTTCTCAAAGAGCAGGGTGCGAAGGAATCTCGTGAAGCGGTTACCGGCAACCGTTGCGATCCGTCCCTGCACCAGACCGATGACCTTGGACAGAACGTCGAACATGACGATGGCAGCTACGATGATAAAGAAATGCAGGAACCAATTTTCCTTGGCATTGAAATTGTCGTTCAGGATGTAATCGTTGATGAGGGACTTTTGCAGAATGGGCACCACGAAGGTGATGGCCATACCGATGAACGCGGTGATGAGGGGAACCATCATCATCAGCCGCAGACCCTTGGTCATGCCCCACAGCTTTCCGTAGACCTCCCGCTTACTCTGGCAGTGAGGACAGATGTGGGTGTTGACAATAAAGGGACGGCCGCATTTCTGACAGTATCGCTCGGGCTCGTCGCTGGTAAGCGTCTTATCGGTGTCTCCACCGGCAATGGCGTTACACGCCTCTACCATGATGGAGTAGCGAGTCAGATTTCGTCCGCTGACAAAGCGGCAGAGACGTGTGGAGTTCCCGTCTACCTTGGCAAAAAAGGCGCCGCAACCGTAAAGCACTTCCACGGAAAAGTCCGAAAGAACCGAGAAATCCCAGCGGGCCTGTACCTCGCCTCGGTTGATCTTGTAGATCGCTTTATCGGTAAATACCATGCGTCCGTCTACCCGTTTTTCGTACTCGCAGTCAAAGGGCAGACAGTACATGATCTTCTCACCTGTCACCGAGGCAGCATCGTAAGCCGCTCTGTCGGCAGGGGACATATCAAAGAGCAGTTTCATAGGGAAACGACCTCCTTACAGGTATATTTCAACCTTCTTGTAGCTGTGCTTGTCCAGCTTTCCGGGATCATCGATGGTAAAGCAGTTACCGTCAATGTCATACATGAACACGCGTCCATCCTCCAGGGTGCGGATATTGGAGGTAGGGTTGTTCATGATGAACTCCACCCGTCCTGCGCTGGTGGTCACGTCCCAATAGCAGTAACCAAACTTCTCGCGGAATGAATGGATCTTTATGATGGAGGGGGTAAAGTAGCGGCGACCCAACTCGTCGTTGATCATATCCGCCACCTCGGTAGGAAATACGGCCAGGGTTTCGATCATGCCGATCTCGGCACCGCGGCCGTTCAGTTGAGTGTCGGGCTCGCGGATAGCGATGAAACTATCGGGGGAGGAAATGGGAAATGCCCGTACGGGAACGATGCGCTCAAAAAATTCCACCTTGCCGGAGGGCTGAGTGACCTCCAGCGAGATCAGATTTCCCGCAGAACGGGTGAACCTCGCATTTTCGGGGGTCAGATCCAGGGATACCCGATGCTCAAAGAGCTCGGTAATGTCGCTATCATCAAGAGGCTTTTTTGTTTCTGTTGCATTAGCCATAATATTTGTACCTGTTCCTTTCATGGGGGTGAAAGTGTGTGGTGAATTTAATACGTATGTAAGGCTTGGGACATGGACTCAGAAGTTTCCCTCCTGTTCTTTCAGGAATTTTGCTCGTTTGGAGCGAAAAGGGAAACTTCTTGCTGAAGCGAATCGCGCTTCAGCGGCCTTCCATAACCTTTTGCAGCTGCTCGTTTTGGAGCGTCCAGAGGCGGTAGTAGATGCCTTTCTTTTCCATGAGCTCCTCGGCGGTGCCCATTTCGGCCAACTCTCCGTTGTCGATGGCCATGAGGTAGTTACAGTTCTTGAGGGTGGACAGACGGTGCGCAATGGAGATGGTGGTCTTGCCTTCGCTCACACGATCGATGGCCTCGGAGATCAGCCGCTCGGTCTCGGTATCCATGGCGGCGGTGGCCTCGTCCAAAATCAGCAGGGAAGGGTTGAGCAGAAGGGCGCGGGCAATGGACACACGCTGACGCTCACCGCCCGACAGGGAACGGGAACCGATACCCACCATGGTGTCATAGCCCTCGGGCATGCGAAGAATAAAGTCGTGGGCGTTGGCGGCCTTGGCGGCGGCGACCACTTCTTCGCGGGTAGCCTCGGGCTTGGCGTAGCGGATATTATCTAGGATGGTTCCACGGAAAATGTAGACCTCCTGAGATACGATGGCTACGTTGCGGCGCAGGGAGTTCATTTCAATATCCTTGATATCCACACCGTCAATGGTGATGGAGCCGCTGACCACGTCGTACATGCGAGTGATGAGATTGGCGATGGTGGACTTGCCCGAGCCCGTATGTCCTACCAGGCCTACATGGTCACCCTTCTGAATGGAGAAGGAAATGTCCTTCAGAATGGGACGGTTGGGATTGTAGTGGAAATTTACGTGCTCGAAGGTGATCTCGCCGTCAATGGTATCCAGACGGACAGGATTTTGAGCCTCAACTACCTCGGGGGTGGTGTCCAGCACCTCGAACATACGGACAGCCGAGTTCATGGTGTCGGTTACCATATTGGTGAAGTTGGTAAAGAAGTTCAGCGGGCCAAAGATCATACCCGTATAGCCCATGTATACCGTCAGTTCACCGTAGGTCATGGTCTCGCCCATAACCTCAATGCCCGCAAATCCCCACATGGCGTGGCAGGTACCTGCCACCAGAATGGAGATGACCGGGAAGATGAACATGGAAACCTTTTGGGTGCGGAGATTCGCCTTGTAAAGCTTGGAGGCGTACTCGTAGAAACGACTGGTCTCGTTGTCCTCCTTGGCGAAAGCCTTGACTACGCGGATACCCGACAGGGAATCGTTCATCATGGTATTCATGGAGGAGGAGCGTCTCCACTGGTGAGAATAGCACTTCCAGAGCTTGGGCAGGGCGAATTTCAAAATCAGCACCACGGGCAGAATGGGCGCATACAGGATCAGCGTCAGCTTCCAGTTGATGCAGAACAGAAGAACCGTCAGCACAATGTAGGAAAGCACGTGGCTGATGAGGTAGGGCACGCCGTCGATGAAGAAGCTGCGGATGCGTTCGGCGTCGTAGTTAACGCGGTTGATCAGCTTACCCGTTGGATTGGAATTGAAGTAGGATAGGGACAGTCTTTGCATGGCACGGAAGATGTCGTTCTTCATGTTTCTCGTCACGCGGGTGGACAGGTAAGCGTTGGTGCGGTTCTGGATGATGCCAATGCCCATAGAAAGCAGAGCCATACCCGTGAGCACGCCTACCCAGATATACACATACTTTGCCTCGTGCATGGAGCCTGTTTCACTGATGACCTCGTCGTACAGAATGGTACCGCTGACGATGGGATTGAGCAGGGAAAGACCCGTGGTCGCCAGGAGACACAGGAGAACGATGAAAACCTGCTTCTTAAACACCATGAAGTAGGACATAAGCCGTCCCATCACACCCTTGCGGTTGACACAGTGCTCGCAAACGCGATTGTGGGGATCGCGGTACATCCGTCCGCATTTGGGGCAGGTTCGGTTAAACTGTTCAAAGATGGCGTCGTCGTCCGCTACGGTGTCTCCCCGCTTCAGGCGATCCCAGAGATTCACAAAGGCTAACAAACGAAGCTTGACGGCATTAGTGCAGTAACCCAACACCACGGTGGTGCCTCCACAGTTGTAGGTGCGTGTAGCACGTTGGAATTCGTCGTCGGTCAGATCTCCCTTTTCGGGGGGCAGATCGTCGGGGGCGTGGCGATGCACCTGCAGACGGTTGGAGGTCGTGTAGTTGTCGATGTAAGGTTCGGTCAATTCGGACAGCGGGAAGGTCTCAAGATCCTCGCCGGCTATGCGGTAGATATAGCCGTCGGTGTGGGAGAAGACCAACCACACCTCTCCGTAGTCGCCCTTCATGTCCAGATCCAATTTCAGGCACATGTCCGGTGCTTCGGGGTCAATGCCGTGGGATTTCAGAACGGCGGCTATCTTGTCGGACATTTTTTCAAGCGGTAAAATTTGAATCACATCCTTTCTCGCGACGTGGCGCGTGCAGCGGTGTTTTTCGGGTAGGCAAGCGGTGGCAAAAAGCGTCTTACGTACACGGTCACAGCCCGTGCCGAAGGCTGTGAGACATGGTTGCGTCCGTGAATGTTATGTGAATTATACCACATTTTTCCGGAAAAGCAACCTTTTTTTGAAATTCCTTCAATTTCGGGTGATTTACTAATCACTTACATAGCAAGACCTGAATTTTGTGAAAAATAACGAAAGGATTGGATTTCAAAGAGGAATCAAGCCGTAATTTCCGAAAATCGCAAATTTTTTTGTAAATATGAATTTCCATATAATAATGAAAGAAATGGGAAAGTCATTTTATATTTTTGAATTTTACTCTTGCAATTTTTTGAAAAATCGTGTATAATAATTCTATTAGACAAAAAACGGCAGGATATGAGCCGCCGACATTTACGGGAAAGGCAGGAAATCATCATGAAACTGATGGAGGATCGCATTCGCAAGGACGGTATCATCGAGGACGGAGACGTGCTTAAGGTCGGTACCTTTTTGAATCAACAGCTGGACACCCGCTTCATCCGTAAGCTCGGTGATGAGTTCTACCGCTTATACAAGGACGACGGCGTTACCAAGATCCTGACCATCGAGGCATCCGGTATCGGACTGGCCTGCCTCTGTGCTCTTCCCTTTGACGTGCCCGTAGTCTTCGCCAAAAAAGCAAAATCCAGCAATATCGTAGGCCCTGCCTATACCTCGAAGGTACACTCCTTTACTCACGGAACCGATCACACCGCCGTGATTCCTTGCAATATGCTTTCGTCCGAGGATCGCATCCTCCTTATCGACGATTTCTTGGCCCGCGGTCAGGCACTTCACGCCCTCATCGACCTCTGCGAGCAGGCGGGTGCTACCATTGTGGGTGCCGGTGTGTTCGTGGAGAAGACCTATCAGGGCGGCGGTGATGAGATACGCGCCCGTGGTGTGCGGGTGGAATCTCTGGCCATGATTAAGTCCATGAGTGTGGAGGACGGAATCGAATTCTGCCGATAAGCGATAAGCGGGAAGGACAGAGTTTTTTGTCCGACTTCGTCAAAATGTATAATTATTTTGACGGATAGGTGAACAAATTGTGACATATACCTCTTGTCAAATCGGGTCGTTTCGTGTTAAAATAACGTATAGTCTTTCTTTAATTCTATGGTGTGATGTCCTGCCGGACTGCACATATATTTCTTCACCAAAAATTAATAATGAAGGAGAAACGAAATGAAGAAGTTCTTATCTCTCGCGTCCTTAACTCTCATCGCGGCCATGTTGCTTTCCTGCATGGTTCTGTTCGGTTCTTGCTCGGATAACGGCAAGGCCGACTTCAAGTTGGGTGTCATCCTGCTGCACGACGAGGATTCCACCTATGACAACAACTTCATCAACGGCGTAAAGGCTGCTCAGAAGGCTCTGGGTCTGACCGATGATCAGGTCATCATCAAGCGTAATATCCCCGAGTCCAATGAGTGCTACGAGGCTGCTCTCGACCTGGTCGATGAGGGCTGTGACATCATCTTTGCTGACAGCTTCGGTCACGAGACCCACATGCTGGAGGCTGCCAAAAAGTACCCCAACGTGGAGTTCTGCCACGCTACCGGTACCATGGCTCACACCGCTGGTCTGGATAACTTCCACAACGCTTTTGCTTCCATCTACGAGGGTCGTTACCTCGCCGGTGTGGCTGCAGGTCTGAAGCTCAACCAGATGATCGAGGCCGGTGATATCACCGCCGATCAGGCCAAGATGGGCTATGTAGGTGCTTTCACCTACGCCGAGGTTATTTCCGGCTACACCTCCTTCTACCTGGGCGCCAAGTCCGTATGCCCCAGCGTTACCATGGATGTTCAGTTCACCGGTAGCTGGTACGACGAGACTGCCGAGAGAAACACCGCCAACGCTCTGATCAACGGCGGTTGCGTGCTCATCAGCCAGCACGCCGACTCCATGGGCGCTCCCTCCGCTTGCGAGGATAAGAACGTTCCCAACGTTTCCTACAACGGCTCCACTCTTGAGCACTGCCCCAAGACCTTTATCGTGTCTTCCCGCATTGACTGGTCTCCCTACTTCCAGTACATTTGCACCCAGGTCATGAACGGTGAGAAGATCGCCACCGACTGGACCGGCACCATCGCTACCGGTTCCGTGGTTCTGACCGACATCAATACCGCTGCTGCCGCTCCCGGCACCGCTGAGGAGATTGCTAAGGTTATGGAAGAGCTGAAGAACGGCACCCGCCATGTCTTCGATACCAAGAACTTCACCAAGGACGGCGCTACTATCACCACCCATAAGGCTGATGTGGACACCGATGACGCATTTACTCCCGATACCGAGGTTATTGAGAACGGCGTGTTCTTCGAGTCCAAGCACCGCTCCGCTCCCTACTTCGATATCCAGATCGACGGTATCAACCTGCTGAACACCAATTTCGGTTAATACGCAAGACCAGGGCTGAATAAGCCACCGGCGGCGTGTGCCGAAGCATATGACACAAGCCGACCATCAGAAATAGGCGGAGTTTTCGCAGCTATCTGCGCTCCGCCTCATTTCTGATTTTTTGGATTATTCCACTTTTACTACATGGAGGTGCCGCGTGAGCAAACCCGTTGCATTGGAGCTGAAAAACGTTTCCAAACGATTCGGAAGCGTGATTGCCAACAAGAATGTGGACTTGACCGTGTATCACGGCGAGATCCTGGCCATTCTCGGAGAGAATGGCTGCGGAAAGACTACCCTCATGAACATGATCTCGGGTATCTATTTCCCCGACGAGGGACAAGTGTTCGTGAACGGGGAAGAGGTTATCATTTCCTCTCCCAAAGATGCGTTTCGCTATAAGATCGGGATGATCCATCAGCACTTCAAGCTGGTGGACGTGTTCACCGCAACCGAAAATATCATCCTCGGTGTCAAGGACGAGGCAGGCTACTCCCGCGCCGAGGCCGAAGCCCGTGTTCGTGAGATCACCGAACGCTATGGCTTCCATATGGATCCCCATAAGAAGATTTACGAAATGTCTGTGTCTGAAAAGCAGACGGTGGAGATCATCAAGGTGCTCTACCGCAACGCCGACATCCTTATCCTGGATGAGCCCACCGCAGTGCTCACTCCCCAGGAGACCGAGGTGCTGTTTAACATCCTGCGCCGTATGCGGGACGATGGCAAGTCGGTGATCATCATTACCCATAAGCTCCACGAGGTGCTGGCTCTCACAGACCGCGTGGCTGTTCTCCGTCGCGGCGAGCATATTGCTACTGTTCATACCGCCGAGACCGATGAGACGGCGCTGACCGAAATGATGGTCGGCAAAAAAGTAAGTTTGAATATTGCACGGTCGGAGCCGCAAAATCCCTGCGACCGCCTGACCGTTTCTCATATCAGTTGTACCGATCACGAAGGCATTAAGTTGTTGGATGACGTATCCTTCACCGCACGAAGCGGTGAGATCCTGGGCGTCGCAGGTATCGCGGGCTCGGGTCAGCGTGAGCTGTTGGAATCCATAGCAGGTCTTCAGCATCTGGACGACGGCGAGATCCTGTACGTCAGTCCCAAGAATGGGGAGACCGTCAATCTGCGGGATAAGAATCCTCTGCAGATCCGGGACCTCGGTGTTCGCCTTTCCTTCGTCCCCGAGGATCGTCTGGGCATGGGTCTGGTCGGAAACATGGACATCATCGACAACATGATGCTCCGCAGCTATCGCCGCGGTCACTCCATGTTCGTGGATCGTAAGAAGCCCCGCGATCTGGCAGAGAAGATCGTGGAAAGCCTGGAGGTGGTTACCCCCGGTGTCACGACTCCCGTTCGCCGTCTATCGGGCGGAAATGTGCAGAAGGTACTGGTTGGCCGTGAGATCGCCGCCGCTCCGTCGGTGCTCATGGTGGCCTATCCCGTCCGTGGCTTGGACATCAACTCGTCATATGCCATCTACAATCTGCTCAACGCCCAGAAGGACGCAGGAACCGCTGTTATTTTTGTGGGCGAGGATTTGGACGTGCTTCTGGAGCTTTGCGACCGTATCATGGTCATTAATTCCGGCCGTATTACGGGCGTGGTGGACGGTCGTACCGCTACCAAGGAAGAGCTTGGTCTGCTCATGACAGGCTCGGCTGAAAATCAGGATATGGAGGATGTGAAACATGGCTAAAAACAACACTGCCAAGGAAATCGGCCGTACCCGAGAGCCCTTGCTCCATATCTCCAAGCGAGCCACCATTCCCATGTGGAAAGCCTGGACGATTCGCGTCATCGCGATCCTTGCAGCCTTCTTGGTCTGCGGTATCATCACCTTTATTCTGGAAGGACGCAATCCCATCGATATGTACGTTGCCATGTTCAAGGGTTCCTTCGGCACCAGCCGTAAGATCTGGAAGCTCATCAAGGACTTGGCCGTCCTGCTCTGTATTTCTCTTGCCGTTACCCCTGCTTTCCGTATGAAGTTCTGGAACATCGGCGCCGAGGGTCAGGTGCTGGTCGGATGTCTCGCCACCACCGCTTGTATGTTTTATCTGGGCGGTAAGATCCCCGATTGGGCTGTTATCATCTGTATGCTGGTCACCGCCCTCTTGGCAGGAGCCGTCTGGGGCTTGATCCCTGCCATCTTCAAGGCCAAGTGGAACACCAACGAGACCCTCTTTACCCTCATGATGAACTACGTGGCTACGTACCTTGTTGCTTTTTTCCTGCTCACTTGGACACCCGACGGTTCCAGTACCCTGAAGCGTCAGGAATACGGTAACCTCCCCGTCCTCTTCGGAAACGAATATCTGCTCATCATTCTGGTAGTGGCCGTACTGACCATCGCTATGTACGTCTACCTCAACTATACCAAGCACGGCTACGAGATCTCTGTGGTGGGTGAGAGTGAGAACACCGCCCGCTACGTAGGTATCAGCGTACCCAAGGTCATCATCCGCACCATGATCGTGTCGGGTGCTATCTGCGGCCTGGCCGGCTTCCTCATCGTAGGAGGCTTGGATAAGACCATTACCACCGAATCAGCCGGCGGCCAGGGCTTTACCGCCATTATGGTCTCCTGGCTGGCTAAATTCGATCCCTTGGTCATGGTGCTGACTTCCTTCCTACTCATCTTTCTGGATCAGGGTGCGGCGCAGGTGGCACAGGACTTCAACATCAGCGAAGCATTCCCCAGCATCATTACGGGTATCATCCTGTTCTTCATCATCGGATGCGAGTTCTTCATCAATTACAAGGTCGTGTTCCGCGCGGCCAAGAAGGAGGGTAAGGCATGAATTACGTCTTGGATTTTCTTCTCAACGCCATTCCTCTGGGTATGACCTTCCTCTACGGCTCCACCGGTGAGATCATTACCGAGAAAGCCGGACACCTCAACCTAGGTATCCCCGGCATCATGTGTGTGGGCGCCGCCGGCGGCTGTGCCATGCTTCAGACCCTTGTAATGGCAGGGAATATTCCCGGTGCTTTGATGGTGGTACTGGGGATTCTGGCCGCTTTCGTGTCTGCTGGACTTATGGGCCTTCTGTACAGCATTCTCACCGTCACCTTTAAAGCTAACCAGAACGTGACGGGTCTGACCATGACCATCTTCGGTGTAGGCGTAATGAAATTCATCATGACGGGTCTGGAGGGTCACATGTACCTCAAGACGCTGGAATTCTTCCGTTATCCCTTTTCCGTGCTTCTGCCCGGTACCTCTTGGCAGTACTGCGGCGTGATGGTGTATCTGGCCATTATCATCGCCGTGATCGCCTCTTTGGTGCTCACCAAGACCAAGGTGGGTCTCCACCTCCGTGCCGTGGGTGAGAACCCTGCCACCGCCGATGCCGTGGGTATCAACGTCACAGCCTACAAGTATGGTGCCACCATTATTGGTAGTGGTATCGCAGGTCTGGGCGGACTCTTCTACATCGTTAACTATGCAGGTTCCCCTGAGGCTTACAAGAGTATCGAGACCCTTGGATGGCTGTCCATCGCTCTGGTTATCTTTGCTCTTTGGAGACCTCATTTGAGCATCTTGGGCTCTGCCGTGTTCGGTGCCCTCTATCTGGCGGGCTCCTATATTCCCACCATCCTGGCCAGTCAGGGCGTGGGTCTGCCCATGAGCGTTACCCAACTTCTCAAGATGCTGCCCTACGTGGTCACCGTTATCGTGCTGACCGTTACCAGTATCCGCAACAAACGGGAAAATCAGCCTCCCGCGGGCTTGGGTGTCAACTACTACCGCGAGGAACGTTGACCTTCCTGTGCGCAAAAAAATACCGACGGAGTTTTCGATTCCGTCGGTATTTTTTCATTTGATCTTACAAACCATGACCAAAGCATCCTCAGTAGGCTTTTGGTAGAACCCCTTGCGGCGTCCCATTTCCACAAATCCCGCCTCCTTGTAGAGGTTAATGGCGGCGGTGTTGGACGCGCGAACCTCCAAAGATACCGAATCCAGCCTGGCGTCCTTGGCATGGCGGAGCAGGGAACGGACAATGGCGGAGCCAAGCCCTTGGCGACGATGGTCGGGATGTACCGCAATGTTGGTGATCTGTCCTTCATCCACCGTGATGAGCATACCTCCGTAAGCAGTTACCACGGGCTCGGTATTGGGAGCGGCAGGAGTGAGGCAGAGGTAGCCAACACCAATGCCCTCGTTTGTCAGAAGTTCCAGACTCTGGGCACTCCAGGGACTGGAGAAGCAGAGTTTTTCCAGCGTGGCGGCTCCCTCCAGATGTGCGGGAATCTTTTGCATTTTGACGGGATGGAGCTTGGGACGTTTGGGCTTTTGTCCCTCGGTAGGAGTATGGATCGTATCAGTCATGTCGGATTCCTTTCTGATTTCGGCGTTAGGCTGACAATTATTCCAGTCCCAATGCGGTGTGGATGTCGTCGTCAACGGGGACAAATTGCTGGTCAAAGGCATTGTACAGGAAATACTTGCCGTAGGATTTGTCTTCGATTTTCAGATCGTCGGCGTATTCCACGTAGGTCAGCGTATAGTAGAATCCGGGATAGTTCACGGACTCAAACCGCACCTTGTAGCTTCGCAGGGGCGTTGTACCGGGATAGGGAATGGACTCTCCCTCGGTGTAGTCGTTGACCAGCGAAGAAACGACTACCGCATCCTCTATGCGCTTGATCTCATGGGAATCGGTGCATACGCGGAGGATGGTGGGCATCATCTGCATCAAGGTGGGCATATCGATATCGGAGGCATAGACGATATTGAAATCCTCGGTCGCCAGCATTTCGGTGGGATCCATGCCGGGGATGGTATAGAGGGTGTAGGATTCGGTATCGGTGACGGTCAGTTTACCGTATTCTTTGATCAGGGAGATGGCTTCGTATACAGGGGAGGCGTGACAGTAGGAAATGTCGTTCTTTTTATCGTAAAGACCGTTATCTCCGGATTGCAGGGTAACCTTGCAGGCGGTCATGGACATGGCACAAAGCAGGGAAGTCAGCCCGACCAAAAGGGCTTTTTTGATTACAGATCTCATGCTGGATTCCTTTCTGGATCAGTATCCGAAAACACCGGAGAGGGAGTCGTCGTCGTCGATCCACTCCTGTACGTTAATGACACGGTATTCGGTGGGGGTATCGCGGATGACCACCTTAGCGATGCCGGCGTTGAGGATCATGCGCTTGCACATCATGCAGTTGTTGGTGCCGGCTACGAGACTTCCATCCTTGGGGTCGGTGCAGACCATGTAGAGGGTACCGCCCAGCATCTGATCGCGGGAGGCGTTGATAATGGCGTTGGCCTCCGAGTGGATGGAACGGCACATCTCGTAGCGCTCACCGCGGGGGATGTTCAGCTTGTCCCGCATGCAGTACGCAATATCAATGCAGTTCTTCCGTCCCCGGGGGGCACCGTTGTAGCCGGTGGACAGAATGACGTCGTTCTTGACAATGATAGCCCCGTACCGCTTACGCAGACAGGTGCAACGCTCCGCCACGGTTTGGGCAATATCCAGATAGTAGTTTTCTTTAGAAACACGATCAGCCATGTTGACCTCCAAGATATGTATTTCGAGGGTAACGATCATTCATTTTATCATTGTACCACATTTCCGTGAACAAATCAAGCATATTGCGAGAATTGTGTGAGAATTTTCAAGAAAAAGGGCATTTTCCGTGGAAAATACCCTTTGCTTGGTATTAAGCCCGCTCGGTATCGAGATCGGGCTCCAGTCTCTTACGGCCGATCAGCACGTAAGCAATAATGATGAATTCCACCACGCCGCAGATCATGGTGAGGAGCGGTGTACCCGTGGTGTAGGTATACCCGAAGGCCGTAAATGAGAAATCCTTGGTCAACTCGGTAAACACAATGCCAAATAGCATGCCCGCCATAGACCCCAGATTGAAAATAATCTGGTAGAAGGACGTAAAGCAGTCCCGATTGGTCAGAGGCATATTGATATACTGGAAATTGGCGAAAGCCACGTTGTGTCCGGTTCCGGCAAAATGCTGGGGAAGGCGGACAGCAAGAACTAGGGGCACGTATAGGGGAATAGACATGACTGCGGTTCCGATGGTCAGTTCAAAGTTTCCGGGTTGTACGAAACCGTACAGGATCTGCAAAGGGGCTACGATCAGGAGGGAAATGCCGAACACCCTGAACCACGATGTTTTTTCGATCCGTCTCCGCCAGTAGTTCATGAACAGCATGAAGAAGGGCCCGTACAGGAAAATGATAATGTTGTAGAAGGTCTGGGTCATGCCGATGGTGTCCAGCAGGTAATAGTTGAGCTGGGAGGAGTAGCAGTACAGGGAGAACTGCCACAGGAAAACCACCAGCATGGTACGCATGAATTTCTTGTGCTTCAAAGGAATCGAAACGATATCCGCAAATTTTGGCGTGCGGATGACGGGGTATTCCACTTCATTGGGGAGGAGGAGGAAGATGACGTTGATCACACCCAGACCGAAGGCAAAGTAACGCAGGGCCAGAACGAACCAGTCGTCCAGATGATCGCATAGCCACCCTGCCGAGAGCATCAGCACGCCGGAAATGATGGCGTTGAGGAATTGGCTCACGGTCATGTGGTAGGCGCGCACCTCCTCGGGTTGAAAGCGAATGTGCCAGGCGGAATATCCCGCTGTCGCAATGATATTGAACAAGGAGGAAAGGAAGGTGACGGCGATCATGCAGATGAGCAAGGTGCTGTAATCCTTGATGATAGCGGGGAGAACTGTCAGTCCCGCCACGTTCAGAACATAGTAAAGGAGCTTGCACACCGCCAACAGCCACCGCCGCTTGGGGAAGTGGTTCAGGAGTCCTGGTGTAAAGAACACGAACATGGAGGCCAGGAAGGGAATGAAATTCAAAATGCCAACACCCGTAATGTCCACCCCATAGCTCTGCAGGAACTGTGTATAGAAGATACCCGAGGTTATGTAGACTAAAAAATATTCCACCAAGGTGTAGATCAGCACGCAGACCCGTCCCTTGGCATCGGGGTCGCGGAAGTTGTAAACTCGACGGAATTTTGAAAGTGTAGCGCTCACGGCAAAGACCATCCTATCTGTGGGAATGATGATTCCAAATCATCTAATTATACTTGATTTTGGATGGATTTTCAATGGGCACATCCACCAACTTTCACCATTGAATTTTGCCAATGTTGTACAAGGAAACAAAGGGATATTGCACAAACGGCAACATCCCTCGGTTCTTTTGTATTTGCACGAGTTCTTATACTATGTGTCTAAAAACGTCTTGCATATCCGCATCGGCGGCAAAGCACCTCGGTAGCGCATCGGCGTTGAAATCCCTCTCGCATGGCCTGTGCACGGGGGGATAACAAAATATCCTCCACAGGTGCTTCAAAGATATTCCCCAAGGCGATGGCTCCCTCCCGATCCAGGCAACAGGGAACCACTCTGCCGTCGCACAGAATGGCGAAATGATTCTTGAGGCCGTAGCAGAATACGCCGTTGCCTCGGTCAGTAGCTTCCATATCCGGCCACTCAAAACGGTCGCCGTACTCCAGATGGAGCTTATCCCGCAGTCGTGCCCCACGAGCGGAGAATTTCCAAGGAGTTTCTTCGGTATCAGGAAAACGGGTGCGGAGATAGTCCAGCGTGCGCGTGTTATTGCCTCCAAGAGCCTGCCCGTGGCCGTCCAGGTTCCAGAGACGGAGCACCGTAAGCACACCGTTTTTCGAGGCGTAGTCGGCAAAATCCAAAAGTCCGTCAAGGTATTTTTCGAGGGCCTCACCGTCCTCTCCGTCCTCAAAGCTGTGGACAGAAATATTGACCTTGTACACCCCCGCCTCCACCAATTCCTTGCCATGGGAGGGAAGCAAGGTTCCGTTGGTGGTGATGGCCGATTTGAAGCCCTTGTCCTTGGCTAAACGGATAAAATCGGGGAGCTGCGGATGGGTCAGAGGCTCCCCCATGACGTGGTAGTAGATATATTCGGTCACCCCACGGAGTCGGTCGGCGACGGTGTCAAACTCCGCAAGGCTCATGCGGCGGTGAGGCCGCACCGTCCCGGGACAGAATGAGCATGAGCGGTTGCAGATATTCGTGATTTCAACGTAAACGCGGGAATACATAGAGGCTCCTGCTTTCATAAGATATAGGTTATTATAGCACATCCGCTCACGGTTGTCAACTCCATCCGGCCGTAAGTTTACGTACCCCTATTGACAAAAATCCTGTCCTGTGCTACAATATTGACAGAATATGAAAGGGGGATATGCCCGTGACCGAAACCACCAAGGCCATATTCGAGAAATACGAGATCCGTAAATCCCGTAAGCAAAAGACAGCGTTCATTGAATACGTGCAATCTACCGCTACCGATATGGGCTACGAGTCCCACACCGAGAAGGGCTACTTCGGTGCCCGCAACATTATCGTCGGTAATCCCGATAAAGCAAAAGTTATTTATACTGCCCATTACGATACCTGCGCGGTCATGCCCTTTCCCAACTTCATCACCCCCAAAAGCATCGGTATTTATCTGCTCTACCAGATTCTTTTGACAGTTGTTCTTCTGGGTGTCCCCGCTCTGATGACAATGGGAATCAGAGCTTTGCTCGTTGATCTTTTATCTGTTTCCGAGGAACTGTTACCCGTCATTCTCTACTACTGCTGGCTCATACTCATCATAGGCGAAATGTGGGTACTCATGGCCGGCCCTGCTAATAAGCACACCGCCAACGACAACACCTCGGGTGTCACCACCCTTCTGGACATTATGAACACCCTCCCCGAAGATCTTCGCGGGGACGTCTCCTTCATCTTCTTTGACCTGGAGGAAATGGGACTCTTTGGCTCGGCAGGCTATGCCAATCAGCACAAGAGCATCATGAAGAATACCCTCTTGCTCAACTTCGACTGTGTCTCCGATGGTGACACCATTCTGTTTGCCGTTCGTAAGGGCGCAAAAGAGTATGCACCTGCCATCGAAGCCGCCTTCCCCACCTCAGAAACCCGCCGTGTCGAGGTGGTTTCCAAAGGTGTTTTCTACCCCTCCGATCAAGCCAATTTTGCCCGTGGCGTGGGTGTGGCCGCCCTAAAACAGTCCAAAGGAGGCATCCTTTACATGGATCGCATCCATACCAAGCGGGATACCGTCTATGAGGAAGGGAATATCGCCTACCTGACTGAGGGGGCTGTCCAATTAGTGCAGTCCTTGCATGAATCCTGATCAAAAAAGCGTATGCTCCGTCTCCGGAACATACGCATTTTGTTTTTCGCGGTCAGCGATTATCTTGCCGTAATCAGCACGCCCTCATTGGACTTTACTGCCACGGCATACAGCCCGTCGCCCAAGTCCACTACGGGCTTATACCCGTTGCCACCCAGAGCGCGGATACAGCGATCGGGGGCTCGGAAGGTGATGTTGTACTCCTTGGGGGCGTTTTCATGGGGGTCATCTGCGGTACAGATCATCAAAGCAACCGATCCGTCAGACTTGCGGTTGACCATCTCACCGATGACCAGAGGCGCGCCGTTATCGGCTTTTACATCGAAGAAGATACCCGTGGACAGGGACTCGATGGCATCCTGCTTCACAGCGGCCATGTCGGGGTGTCCCTTGAATCCCACAAAATGGGTGGACACGCGGCGGTACTTCATGTACTCGTCGGCTATGGTGCGGATCTCGGCGTTGATCTTCTTCAGCTTGTCGTACTGCGGGGTCTTGTTGCCCTCGGCGTCCAGCACCTGATTGTGCCACCATCCGGCGGTGTAGCAGGCCCAGATGATGTTCTCGGCACCGAAGGCCATGGAGGTGTAGGCCTGGAAGCGGAGGTTGTTCTCGCTCATCCACTCTTCGGGCTTGTTGGAATTGACCTGGAGCACGATCCACATGCTCCGCCCCGTGTTTCGACAGGCATCCGCGACAACCCGCAGATTTTCGTAGTGCTTGGTGACGTTGATGGAGTAGAGGTAGAAGTCGTAGCAGAGGTAATCCACGGGGATATTCTCGCAGTATTTCTGAATATGCTCGTCGTAGGTGGCGGTACCCAGCTGGTTGACCGTTTCTTGGGCGTTGTTCTGGGAAACCGAAGCGTAATTGGGGTAGAGATTCAGGTAGGCGAACTGGCTCGGGAAGGCGCGGCCCACGTAGTCCATGACTCGACCGTAGTAGGGGAAGTCCAGCGCGGAGGGCTCGTCGCCCACGTCGATGCCCCAAATGGCGGGATGATCGGTGAAGGCGGCCGCGGCGGCCTCGTACTTCTCCAGAGGGTTGGTCTCGGCCAACTTGCCCGCGTTGTTTCCGTCACCGCCCCACCAGCCGGGGACAATGCCCGAGACGATGGCGCCCACGCCGTACTTGTGGAAGAGATCCAGAGCGGGGCGGTCGTTGTCCATGCAGACCACGAAATCAATGCCGCAGTCGGCCACTTCCTTGATATGAGCCTCGGTGCGGGCGTAGGGTCTCAGGTGGTAAACGCCGATATTCAGGCGGTTGCGGTCCATGCGTTTGTTCATGGTGATTCTCCTTTCGGTGTTTAGTCTGTACTGTAATCGAAGGTGATCAAGCTGATTCCTTCTTTTTTCATCAAGACTTTGAATTGATCCTTCTTTTTTCTTTGTGCCTTAACAAAGCAGTGCATACGGTATTTGGTTGCTGGGGTCTTGACAGTCATATCAAAAGACCCGTTTCCGTCGTTCATTGTGATTTGGATGATGTCGGTCAGCGGGATCTCGACCGATGTTTTCTTATGTAGAATCAGTTTTCCATCCGTTACCTCGATGGCAATGCCGTCCTTTCGGATCGTGATGATAAACATGACCGTCATAACGGCGGCAAATCCGATGGCCATCACGATTCTGCCCCCCAAAAAACTATCCGGCCAATAGATCACCGACAGAATGAGCGCGACCGGGATGATAACGGTCATGACCAGGAACATCCAAGCGGAATGCTTGGTGTAATGGGCTTCGAATTGCTTTTGCATGATCACTCCTCGGAAGTCGTCAGACGGTAGGAAACCTCCTGCTCCTGCCCGCACTTGACGGTGACGTGGAGATACTTATCCCCTACGCGCAGATTGCCGATGGAGACGGTCTCCCCATCCAGCTCGCGGGGCATACAGGGGGTGACGGTCACCGTATCGGTCACCGCGTCGTAGCGGATGCCGAACAGCACCTCCGCAATGAGGTGGATGTACTCCGATGCCGACCAGCCGTAGCGAAGCACGCCGTGACCCTCTCCCGTGGAGGGGCTGATGAACTCGGCGTAGTTGCCGTTGAAGGTGCGGACGGTCTGGAGGGCGATGTGGGAAGCCTCCTCGCGGAGCCCCGCCTCCAGCAGTCCCGTGGCGATGATGCGGTTGCGGAAGGTCCAGATGTTGCCGCTCCAGCTGGGGTAGCCTTGGTACACGCCCACCGTCTCTACGTAGCGATCGCAGGTCTTGGCCATGGTGGTGATGCCCCATTGACTGTCATAGCCGAAGAGGGAATCATCCTTCAAAAGCTTCAGAAGCCCCTCGCGGCGGTCAAGGGGGATGATCCCCCGCTTGAACACGTCGAACATGGAGTTGTAGACCTGCTCGGTGAGCAGACGCTCCTCCTCCACCAGCCAGGCGTAGTAGCCTCCGTCGGCGGGGTCATAAAGCCAGCGGTTGATGGCATCCCGCACCTCGGCAAAGAGGGAACGGTAGCGGTCAGCGGCGGCGGTGTCCCCCAGACGGGTGGCCATTTCCGCCAGTACGTCGGCACCCACGGCCACCTGCACGTTGAGGTCGGGCTGGGCCACCGTGAGCTGCTCATGGATATCCGAGGGGTCTGCCTCCTCGAAGATGCCGCAGACAAGACCTGTCTTGGGGTCTCGCTTGAGGGGGGACAGCCACCAATCCATGTACCTCGCCAGCATATGGTAGATGCGGCGGACGTAGTTCTCGTCGGTGGTCTCGCGGCAGATGTAGGCGGCCACCTCAAAGATCACGGGGATGGCGCTCAGCTCGATATCGTAATCCAGAACACGGTCGAAGCCGTAGAGGGGAATGCGGCCGTTTTCCTTCTGCACGAAGGTGAAATTATCCAGGGCGATGCGGCAGTAGTCGGGATCCAGCCAGCGATAGCCCAGAAGGGTCAGAGCGGTGTCCCGCTCCCACCAGCAGTTGCCGTACTGCCCGCCCGGCCCCATGAAGGGGTAGGGGAAGCCCAGGGCGGGGGTGGACTTGCATTCCTCCAGGACGGCAAAGGCATCCGTGAATTGCTCTTGAGTGATGCCGGGAAAAGAGAGCTTCAGCATGATTGTGTCTCCTTATCATGAAATAAAGCGGCCTGCCAGATGACAAGCCGCCGGGGATGAAAATTACTGATCAAACTTGTCCGACAGCTTGTACTGGATGCAGGGACAGCCGTTCTCAATGGGGTACACGATCTCGTTGGGCGCCGCCCACTTCACCGCGTTACAGATGATGCGTTGCACGTAGGTGTTGTAGAAGGAACGGCAGAACTCGTGGCCGGGCTGGAAGTAGAAGACCTTGCCCGCGCCGCGGTAGTAGCAGAGACCCGAACGGAAGATGAAGCCGTCCTCGTACCAGCCGCCGAAGACCAACTCGTCGGGCTGGGGCACGTAGAAGGGTTCGCAGTAGAGCTCCTCAAAGAGGGAGAAATGATCGGGAATGCCGGCGGCGATGGGGTGGGCGGGGAGCAGATTCCAGATGATCTCGTTCTGGTCGCGACCCCAGGACAGGTTGCCGTTGGTGCCCACTACCTGCTTGAATACCTTGGAGTGGTGACCCGAGTGCAAGACGATCAGGCCCATCTTGCCCATGTAAACACGTTGGCGGATTCGCTCCACCAAGCCGTCATCCACCTCATGGTGAGCCATGTGACCCCACCAGAGCAGGACGTCGGTCTCGTTCAGTACCTCATCGGGAAGTCCCTGATCGGGATCGTCCAGAGCGGCGAGACGAACGTTCAGGGTGGCATCGTCGGCTTCCAGGAAGGACATGATCAGGCCGTGGATACCGTTGGGATAGATAGCCTTGCAGGCTTCCTCCATCCGCTCGTGGCGGAACTCGTTCCAAACAACAACGTTGAGTTTCTTTTCGGACATGGTAATATCTCCTTTATGTAAATTCAAAAAATGGGAACAGGTAAGAACGTGGGATCAGACCTCAAAGGTAAACCCGTCGTAAGCGGGCGTCACACCCTTGGGCTTCAAAAACTCCACCAGACTCTCGTGGTCGGTGTGAAGTGTCCTTGCCAGATGGGACACGTAGTATTTTACATCGGGGGCAAAGAGGTTATATTTGCGGAACATGGTCAGCATAATATCCAGCATTTCAGGGGTGTTGTGCTCAAAGATGCGCCAGTCGTAGGTGGCTGTTTCGCCACAGGTCAACTCCAGCACCATGGCGTTGACTGGTTTTTCGCGGATGATGTTCCAGGAGGTCGTGGGGATCCAGGAGGAGTCACAGCCGTAGTAGAGGATGCGGCCTTCCTGCTCCACCAAATAGAGGCGTGGGGTCTCGTCGGGAAACTCGGTGGCGTGGTTGGCGCGCAGAGGGGTGACCTTGTAGCCGCCGATGAGATAGTCGCGGTTGATATAGGTTTCTACAAACTTGATATTCTCGGCCATCTTTTCCCCCACCAGCAGGGTCAGCTTGTTCATGCACATCTTGTCCGCCCAAAGCGTACAGCCATAGCGGGAGCAGAGATCCACCACGACCCAGGGGTCGAAATGATCGCCGTGGGAATGGGTGACAATAATGTTTTTTAGGTTGTTAAACATTTTCGGCGTACCGTTCTTTTCGGCGAAATGGAAAATGTGAGCGTTGGGATCCACCAGCAGATCGTCGTTTATGAGGATGCTGGAATTGCGGCGGAAAAACTCTCCGTCGCGGTATGCGCGGATGTCCCAGTCGGCCGCGCCGGTGCCGAGAAAGGTTACTTTCATGGAAGACTCCTCCCTGTGTTTTCGGTTATCTATATCATACACAATTTTCAAGCAAATTGCAAGGGGTTTGGGGAAATTTGTGCAAAAAATATCCCCCTCCGCGAGAAACGGAGGGGGACAGTATCACGGAATATCTGTGGTAGGCAGGGCGGTTCCGGTTTCTAGTTCAGGAAGCATCGGTGTATTGTCCTCGGTGAAGAGCAGAAACTCAAAAAATTCGGTCACCGTGCTGAAATCCTCGGGCTCATCTAAGAGCCGGGGATTGAAAAAACGCACCGACAGGCAGTATCCGTCATAGTTGATATACCATATCTTCGACTGATCCCCATGAGCATGGAATGCCTTTCCTCCACGGTCGGTCAGTCCGAATTGATCCAGCACACCCGCGTAGGAGCCTTTACTTTTGGACAGAGTAACGATGATGCCCACGTCGTACAGCGAGGGAGGAACACTCGGCAAGTCGGACCCCGTGTCCGCAGGCATGAAATAGTAGAAGTAATTGTACTCATTTTCTGTCGCGCGAATAAAGGTGAATTCAGCGGTCTTGCACACAGGCACTACCAGAAAATCCATCCCCTGCTCGGCGTGTGTTGCTTGCCAATGTGCTACGAATTCTTCCAGATCATCGGTATTACAAAGGGGAACCTTTTCCGAGGAAACACCCGGGTCTTCCCGGTGCAGGATAGCGAACATTCCTACAGCCAATCCGCAGAGCAGCAGTACTGCCGCCGCCGCGATCAGTGCACGCCGTAGGATAAGTCCCTTCTTTGGTGGCTTGACTTGCTTGGGGGTAAGCTCCATCAAATAGTCGGTGGGAATGGGCGTCATAGGCTCCGCCGCTTCGGCAATCAAAGCCTCGTCCAACTCTCCAATAGCTTGGAATAATACGGTTTCGTTCATGGGTGTACTCATAATCCGATTCCCTCCTTTTCCAGGCATACCCGCAGCTTTTCCCGCAATCGGTACAGCCGTGCCGTGATGGCTGACTCGGAAAGTCCCGTCTCTTTGGCCAGTTGCGCGATGGGGACAGCGTAGAAATACCGCCGCAGAAATAGCCGCCGAGCCTCGGACTCTTGGGCTTTGAGAAACCGTCCCAACACCTCTCGGATGTGCGTGCTGTCATCCATCTTTGCGAAATCGCATGTGTCGGGCAGACATTCGCTCAGCTCCTGCGTCAGCTCCACTGTGATCCCCGTTCTCTTTTGCGCGTGCCGTTTTTCACAGACCGACAGCGCGTTGTGACGAATGATCTTGGCAAGAAAAGCGAACAAGTGGACAGGCCTTGCCGGGGGAATGGACTGCCATGCCTCCAGATAGGTGTCGTTGACACATTCCTCTGCATCCTGCTCGTTTTCGGTTATGGAGCGGGCAATGACCGAGAGACGGGAACCGTATTTGCTCGCCGTCTCCCGCAGGGCTGTCTCGTCGCGTTGAAAGAAGAGCTCGATGATGCGTGTATCTTCCACGGGAATATCTCCTCTCGGTGAATATTTGGACGTATTTGAAAAGTACCTTCACCATATAAGGCGGATTATTTTCGTGAATCTTGCGAATGAGAGAAACTTTTTTACGGACTATTTTTGATTCGCTGTATCTTCTCCGTAGAATTGTTCATAAAAGCTTTTATCCACCATTCCCGTTACGGGAGACGCCCGAAGCATGCCCTTTTGATGACGCATGATGGGTGCATAACTGTTCTCGGTGACGATGATATGCTCCAAAAACAACATGCCAATGGTTTCCATTGCGTTTTCTACCATGCGGGTAACCTCAATATCTGCGCTTGAAGGGATGGCAAGTCCCATGGGGTGATTGTGTGCGAGCACAGCACAGGAGGCATGCTTGCGCAGACAAAGCTCGGCCACCTTGCGAACGGTGACCTTGGAACAGTTGACGGCTCCGTCATCCAAATGACAGCAGTCGATGAGTCGCATGCTGTTGTCAAAAAGCAGGAGATACACCCGCTCAAAGGTGATACCCGTGTACTTGGCGTGCAGGAATTCGCCGATTTTGGCCAATGTATCCATGGATTCGCCGGGTTCACACTTATTCAGGGCATAACGGCGAAAAGCAGAGGGCAGCATGGTCAGAAACTGTGCTGCACCGGGACCGATTCCGTCCACCTCGCACAGTTCCTCGGGGAGCGCATCAAAAGCTCCAGCGACCGATCCGAAGCGCTCGATGAGATGGTGTGCCGTGGCATTCACGTCCACACGTGGAATGGCATAGGTCAAAAGGAGCTCCAATATTTCGTGATCCGCAAAATCATCCAGGCCGGAGCGAGAAAATCGTTCGCGAAGTCGCTCTCTGTGGCCGGCGTGAATATTCTTATTGCTTGGGTTTGCTTGCTCAGACATAATAACCTCCAAAAAAGAAATGCGGACGCTATAACACGCCCGCATTCCCATGTATTTGATTAGAATGCGATGACCTTTTCAATATAAGCCTTCAGTTCGGAGATGGGCAGTCTCACCTGCTCCATGGTGTCACGGTCGCGAACAGTCACGCAACCGTCGGTCTCGGACTCAAAGTCGTAAGTGATACAGAGGGGAGTACCGATCTCGTCCTGACGGCGGTAACGCTTACCGATAGAACCGGTCTCGTCGAACTCCATGTTGAAGTACTTGGCCAGCTCGTCGTAAACCTGGCCTGCCTTCTCGGAGAGCTTCTTGGAGAGGGGAAGCACGGCGGCCTTGACGGGAGCCAGAGCGGGATGTAGGTGGAGCACCACGCGGACATCGTTCTTGGCGGGATCCACGATCTCCTCGTCGTAAGCGTCGCAGAGGAAGGCCAGAGCTACGCGGTCAGCACCCAGAGAGGGCTCGATGACATAGGGGATGTACTTTTCGTTGGTCTCGGGATCAAAGAACTCCATGGACTCGCCCGATACGGTCTGGTGCTGGGTCAGGTCGTAGTCGGTACGGTCAGCGATACCCCAGAGCTCGCCCCAGCCGAAGGGGAACAGGAACTCGATATCGGTGGTACCCTTGGAGTAGAAGCAAAGCTCCTCGGGGCTGTGGTCGCGCAGACGGAGGTTCTCCTTACGCATACCCAGGTTGTACAGCCACTCCTCGCAGAAGCCTCTCCAGTACTGGAACCACTCCAGGTCGGTGCCGGGCTTGCAGAAGAACTCCAGCTCCATCTGCTCGAACTCACGGGTACGGAACACGAAGTTACCGGGGGTGATCTCGTTACGGAAGGACTTACCGATCTGACCCACGCCGAAGGGCATCTTGCGGCGGGTGGAGCGGGCGACGTTCTTGAACTGGACGAAGATACCCTGCGCGGTCTCGGGACGCAGATACACGGTGTTGGAGGAATCCTCGGTAACACCGATGAAGGTCTTGAACATCAGGTTGAACTTACGGATGGAGGTGAAGTCACCGCTGCCGCAGGAGGGGCAAACAATGTGCTTTTCCTTGATGTAGTTCATCATCTCGTCGTCGGTCCAGCCGGCGGGATTGTCCTCCAGACCGTTGACAAAGGCGTAGTCCTCGATGAGCTTGTCGGCTCTGTGGCGAGTACGGCAGACCTTGCAATCCATGAGGGGGTCAGAGAAGCCGCCCAGGTGGCCCGAGGCGACCCAAGTCTGGGGATTCATGATGATAGCAGAGTCCAGACCCACGTTGTAGCGACACTCCTGGACGAACTTCTTCCACCAAGCGCGCTTGACGTTATTCTTGAACTCAACGCCCAGGGGGCCGTAGTCCCAGGAGTTGGCGAGACCGCCGTAGATTTCGGAGCCGGGGAAGATGAAGCCGCGGTTCTTACAGAGTGCGACGATCTTGTCCATTGTCTTTGCAGAATTATCCATGATTCTATATACCTCTCTTACAGTATTCAATGAAATAAAAATCAATTGTTATTGTACCACATGGGTGGAAATTTGTCAAGGGAAAAACTGGAAATTATTCCTCGTTTGCAGGGAGATTCGACAGGGGATACTGAATCACCGTATCTCTTGACAGAGGCTCACCCAGCAGGGGCAGTCCGTCCTCATCAAAGCTGATGGGCTGGACGTACATATACCGCCCGCCCTCGCCTGCGTCGGGGGTGTGCATACCGTGGTAGGAGATCCAGGTTACGCCGTCGGGGGTGTTGAAGAAGGCGCAGTGCCCCACGCCGTAAACCTCGTTGGCGGCGGAGAAAATGGCCTCGTTGTGTTTCTTCCAGTTGGACTTGTTCATCACGCTGTCCACGGAGAAGTCATCCCCCGTGAATTCCAGAAGCCCCAGGCAGTAGTATTCCGACCAACAACCGCTGGCGGAGTAGATGAGGGAGAGTTTGCCGTCATGGCAGAGGAACACGGGGCCCTCGTTGACCCGCTCGTCCTTGCCTTCGGTCTTGCCCTGACGCTCCCAGGGATACTTGGGGTAGGACACCTCGATGCGCTTGTCAGATACCGTCCAAGGGTTCTCCATGACCGCCAAGGTGATGACCTGCCCCTTGCTCGTGAACTCGGAGAAAGCGGTATAGAGGGTGCCGCTTGCCTCGTCATAGAACACGGTCTGATCAATGGCCAGAACATTGGGGTCTGTGTATCCCTTGAAGACGTATTCCCCGAAGGGGTCGTTTGTGACCGACTCCAGACAAAACATACGGATGGAGAAGAAATCCCAGCCGCTCGTGGAGCCGCTGGCGTAAATGTACCAATGGTCGGTGGCGGGATTGTAGTGAAGCTCGGGCGCCCAGATATTGCCCTGCACCGTGTCGTTCAGATTCATGACAATGATCTTCTCGTCGGTCAGCACGGTCTTGAGATCCTTGCTGCGGTAGAGGGCGATGCCCAGCGCCTCGGTAAAGGTGGCGTAGTAGTAGCCGTCGTGGTACACCACCACAGGATCGGGGGCAGCACCTGTGGACAGAGGGTTTTGGAAGGATTCCATGACAAAGGTCTCACTTTCTGTTTCGGGCTGTGTTGGAGTCTCTGTGGGGGGCTCGGTCGTCTCCTGTGCGTGGGCTTCAGTTGTGGGAGAAGTGACCGTGCTACTTTCTGTGGGTCTCTCGGTCCCACCTCCGTTTCCTGCGAGCGTACAGGAAGCGAGCAGGAGGGTCATAAGCGCCACCCCAAGAGCGGCGGTCTGTTTCAGATGCAGTTGTTTCATCATGCCGCCACCCGTTACGGATTCACGAACTTATCGTTGTACTGCTCAATGCACATTTGGATGATCTCCTCGGCCTCCTTGCGGTCAAAGAGCTCCTTAACGGCGGTCTGCTTGTTCTCCAGCTGCTTGTAGACCGTGAAGAAGTGCATGATTTCGTCGAAAATGTGGGAGGGCAGCTCGTCGATGGACTTGATGCCGTGATAGGTGGGGTCCGAGAAGGGAACCGCGATGATCTTATCGTCCAGCTTGCCGCCGTCGTACATCCGCATACATCCGATGGGGTAGACCTGCACCAGGGTCATGGGGTAGATGGGCTCGGCGCAGAGCACCAGCACGTCCAGGGGATCGCCATCGTCAGCATAGGTACGGGGAATAAAACCGTAGTTAGCGGGGTAGTGGGTGGCGGTGTAGAGCACGCGATCCAGACGGCGCATACCGTTCTTCTTGTCCAGCTCGTACTTGCAGGACGAGCCCTTGGGGATCTCGATGACGGCGGTAAAGTCTGTGGGGGCGATCTCGGCGGGGTCAATGTCGTGCCAAACGTTCATGGGGGGCCTCCTTATGTAAATGATGTGGTTTTGTGGTGAATGCTTACGGATGCTCGCGGGTATCGGCGTAATCGTAAAGAATTTCTTGTGCCCAGTAAGAAGCCGATCTTTCTTCTCCGACGGGAGTTAATTTAATATCGTTCAGCCATAGAAAATAGTGTGTCAGCTCGTGGGCGATGCATTTGAGGTTTACCGTTAAAATACTGTCTTTTCCCCACTCCTCCAAACGCTTCTCATAATCTCCCGTGGCGATTCGCACGTAAGGCTCCATCAGTCGGTCGAAGGGACAAAAACACGTTCCGTAGGCAAGATCACCGTCCATACACTGAACCTGTTCGCAAGCCTTGACGTACACGACGACGCGCATGGGAAATTCATATTCCGAGCGGAGCCAATCGCAGAACTCCATGCAGGCGCGCCGAACCTCCGGGTCGACCCCCTTCTCATACCGTACCCGCAAGCCGGTTCGGTGAGGGTGTTGGTCGTAGAAGGCGCGCCATTTTTTTGATCGCCAGATGTTCATGGTTACTTCACATAATCAAACTCAAACTCATAGATCGAAACCGTGTCTCCGTCCTTACAGCCCTTTTCTTCCAGCATCTCAAACACCCCGCTATTCTGCAGGACGCGCTGGAAGTAGTTGAGGGACTCGTAATCGTCGAAGTTGATGCGCCCCATGAGGTTGTAGATCCAGTCGCCCTCCACGAAGAAGGTACGGTTCTCCTGGCGGATGACGGTGTCCTTGACACCCGCTCCGGCAATGTCGGACAGAAGTGCCTCACCCTCGGCCACCTCGCTCTCGTAGACCGTGATGGGGGGGAGCAGCTTCAGCCGCTCGGAGACGCGGAAGATCATGTCCTGAATGCCCTCACCCGTGGCGGCGGAGACGTAGATCATCTCCCACTCGTTCTCGTCCACGAAGTCCTCGAAGGCCTGTACGTCCACGACCTCCTCATCCAGCGCGTCGTACTTGTTGGCGATGATGATCTGGGGGCGGGTCGCCAGCTCGGGGCTGTACTTTTCCAGCTCGGAGTTGATGTTCTTCACATCCTCGATGGGATCTCTGCCTTCAAAGCAGGAGATGTCCACCACGTGGAGCAGCAGTCGGCAGCGGTCGATGTGGCGCAGGAAATCGTGCCCCAGACCCGCGCCCTCGGCGGCGCCGTCGATGAGTCCGGGAATGTCGGCGGCCACGAAGCCGTCGCCCCCCGCCACCTGGACTACGCCCAGATTGGGAGACAGGGTGGTGAAGTGGTAGTCAGCGATCTTGGGGCGTGCCGCGCTGATGCGAGCCAGCAGGGAGGACTTACCCACGCTGGGATAGCCGATCAGACCCACGTCTGCGATCATTTTCAGCTCCATGAGGACTTCGCGCTCTTCGCCGCGGGTGCCGTTCTTGGCGAACTGGGGAGCCTGACGGGTGGCGGTGGCGAAGTGGCGGTTGCCCCAGCCGCCTCGGCCGCCACGGCAGCAGATGTAGTCCGCGCCGCCGTTCTCGGACATATCGTGGATGACCTTGCCCGTGGCGGCATCCTTTATGACAGTCCCTTCGGGAACAGGAAGGATCAGATCCTCGGCGTTGGCGCCGTGGAACTTCTCGGGCATACCGTTGCCGCCGTTCTGAGCGGTAAAGTGGTGCTTGTAGCGGTAGGCCAGCAGGGTATTGGTGCCCTTGTCCACGCGGAAGACGATGTTACCGCCGTTACCGCCGTCGCCGCCGCTGGGGCCGCCGTGGGAGACGTACTTCTCGCGATGGAAGGCGATGGCACCGTTGCCGCCGTTGCCGGCCTTGAGGTAGACTTTTACGTGGTCGAAGAATTGCATATGGTTGGTCTCCTTTCGTGGGAGGATGTTATGGAGGAATAATGGTTAAGCAGGGAAAATGACTTGCAAACCGAATGAACTGTCTATGCGCGGTATGATCCAAAGGTAAAAAAATACCATCTCCGCGCTTGCCTTCCCCTTGGGGAAGGTGGCACGCCCATAGGGCGTGACGGATGAGGGTCACCCTTGGGGTGCTACTCTGTTTGGAGAAGTATTATTCCAAATCCGCTGCGGTCAACCCCAAACGTCTCAAAATATCCTCGCATACGGCTTGAAAGTTTCGGTTAATGTCTTGATTTGAATATCGCAAGACGGTGATCCCCAATGCCCAAAGTTCTCTATCTCTTTCATCATCAGCTGCACGGTTCTCGGGAAATTTGTGTTGTCGTCCGTCGATTTCTATAGCCAGACTGTGGCTGTGAATATAGAAATCAATGATGTAGTTTCCAATGTTCTTTTGACGGTTTACGGTGAGGGGCAGGCGTTGCAGGAAAAGATACCAAAGCTTTCTTTCAGCGTTGGTCATGTTGTTTCGCAGATCCTTGGCGAAGGAAACAAGTTTTTTGTTATGGTAGAGTGGCATGATGTTATATTGTTGGGTGGATGACGGAAAAGAGTGAAATCGGGAAGGGTGACCCTCATCCGTCACGGCTATGCCGTGCCACCTTCCCCCAGGGGAAGGCAAGCGCGGGGATGGAATTTATGTGGAGAAGCTATACACCGCGTGGGATGAGATCACTCCCCCAATCCATCATCATCCTCGTCTTCCTTCTTATCCTTCTTCCCCCTGATATTGATCTCGGGATCGTCACCCCTCTGCTTAATGATCATCTTGATGGGCGTTCCCTTGAATCCATAGGTCTCCCGCAGACAGTTCTCAATATACCGTTGGTAAGAGAAGTGGAACAGCTCGGCCATATTGCAGAACAGCACGAAGGTGGGGGGCGCGGTCTGGGTTTGGGTCATATAGTAGATCTTGAGCCGGCGGCCCTTGTCTGTGGGAGGCTGGACACGCATCATGGCCTCGCCCAGCACGTCGTTGAGCGCGCCCGTGGTGACACGGAGGTGAGACTGCTCGTAGACCGAGAGGATGAGGTCGTAGAGTCCGTCGATGCGCTGGCCGGTCTTGGCCGAAACAAAGGTGATGGGGGCGTAGGGCATATAGGCCAGAGAATCACGAATGCGGTCGGTGAATTCCTTGACGGTGCTGTTGTCCTTTTCAATGGAATCCCACTTGTTGACCACGATGATGGTGGCCTTACCCGCTTCGTGGGCGATACCAGCGATCTTCTCGTCCTGCTCGGTGATGCCCACCGACGCGTCGATCATGAGGAGGCAGACGTCGGCTCTCTCCACCGCCATATGGGCGCGGAGTACCGAGTATTTCTCGATCTGATCCCCAATCTTGGACTGACGGCGGATGCCCGCGGTGTCGATGAAGGTAAAGGTTCCGCGCTCATTGACCAGACGGGTGTCCACCGCATCACGGGTGGTGCCGGCGATGTCGGATACGATCATGCGGTTCTCGCCCAGGAAGCGGTTGATGATGGAGGATTTGCCCGCATTGGGCTTACCGATGACGGCGATCTTGATGCCGCTCTCTTCCTCTTCGCCCTCTTCCCAGTCGGCAAGAGCCTCACAGCAGGCGTCCAGCAGGTCGCCGGTACCCGAGCCGTGGATGGAGGACACCGCTACAGGGTCGCAGTCAAAGCCCAGTTCGTAGAACTCGTAGTATTCAAAGGGAAGATCGCCTACGCGGTCGCACTTGTTGATGCAGGGAATGATGGGCTTGCCGCTCTTCTGGAGCATGACTCCGATGTCGCGGTCGGCGGCGGTCAGACCCGTGCGGACGTCGCACATGAAAACAATGACGTCAGCGTCGTCGATGGCCACCTGGGCCTGCACCTTCATCTGGGACAGGATGATGTCGTCGGTCTTGGGCTCGATACCGCCGGTGTCGATGAGGATCAGCTGACGGCCATTCCATTCGGTCTCGCCGTAGATGCGGTCGCGGGTGACACCGGGGGTATCCTCCACGATGGAGCGACGCTCGCCGATAAGCTTATTGAACAGGGTGGATTTGCCCACGTTGGGGCGGCCGACAATAGCGATAATGGGTTTGGACATGGTTATATAGTCTCCTTTCGGTCAGGGAAGGGTATTTTTTGATTTTGGTACTTGCGTGGTTCAATTCGCGAACGTTTCTCCAATCTCAAAGCTTTCAACGATCAGAGCACCATTGGAATCTACACGGAACCAAATGTGGAGTACTTCACTGTTTCCGCAATCCCATTCGAAAATGGTAAAGCCTGAACCGACTTCGGTCCCTTTTTCTCCCAGTAGGGTAACCACTTCTTCATATGTCATGCCGACTTGAATTTCATCGCTTTTTTCTTTGATCCGATTGCCGCAAGCGGACAGCGCGAAAAGAAGCAGAACAGATAAGCACAGAAAGAAACATAATTTGGCTTTCACGAGGGACCTCCTTCAGTTAAAAAAATGTGGATGGGGTAGAGATTATTCAATTCCCAGCATTTCCTTGATAAACTCCGCGCCGTTATTCTTTCCCGCGCGGATGGGAACACCCAGCTTTTCGGACAGCTCGGCAAGGGTCATATCGTCGAGGAACATAGCCTCGTCCGCCCGCAGGGTATTTTCGGGAATGATGAGCTGTTCACCCAATTCCTTGTGGTCGAGCTGTTCGTACATATCCTTGCCCGTCAGCAGACCTGCCACGGTGACGGATTCGCCGAAAAAGTGATTGATGATCTCGTATACGTGAATAGTCAGCCCTTCCACCTGTGCCTCCAGTCGTGCGGCCATGGCCTTGACAGTGGGGTAAGCGGCCACACCGGTGCAAACAGATACGGTGCGGGGAGCCTGGTAGTCGGAGAGATACTCGTCGAGGAAATTCATCTCGTCGTTGAACTCGGTCAGCAGGGAGGTGATCATTCCCACGCCGTTCTCAATCTGGGCGTAGCCCTCGTAGTAGTCCTCAGAAGGGAGGGGAAGTCCTGCCTTGAGGTATAGCTCGTCGGCGCAGAAGAACTTGCGGGTGCCGCATTCAGCCAGACACTTGTCCGCGAAAGCCTCTACCTGCCGTACCACGGCGGCGGCCTCCTCGGGGGTATATGTGGTCAAAGGATACAGCTTGTCCCGATACTTGGTCAGACCCGCAGGCACGATGGATACGCTCTCCATGGCGTCGCCCAGGGCATAGAGATCCCGCATGGAACGATCCAGCTCGTCTCCGTCGTTGATGCCGCGGCAGAGGACGATCTGCCCGCACAGGGTAATGCCCGCCTCGGCCAGTCGGGGCAGATAATCCAGTACCAGCCCTGCCCGCTTGTTGTGCATCATCTTGACCCGCAGCTCGGGGTTGGTGGTGTGTACAGAGACGTTGACGGGGGAGATGTGCATCTCAATGATGCGGTCAATGTCGTGGTCCCGGAGATTGGTCATGGTGATGAAGTTGCCGTGGAGGAAGGACAGGCGGCTGTCGTCGTCCTTGAAGTATAGGGTCTCCCGCATCCCCTTGGGTAATTGATCGATGAAGCAGAAAATGCACTTGTTCTCACAGGAGTGCTTCTTGTCCATGAGGGGGGTCTCGAAATCCAGCCCGATGTCGTCGTATTCCCGCTTGCGGATGGTGACCTCAAAGGGCTCGCCGTCACGGGTAAGCGATAGCTTTACCTCGGTGGCGGTGAGGAAGAAGCGGTAGTCCAGCACGTCGGTGACCTCCCGGCCGTTGATGGATATGAGGGTGTCTCCCGCGAGTATACCGTGTCTTTCGGCGCGGCTGTGCGGGGTAACGGCGGTGATTCTGACCATGTGGCAGGGCTCCTTTCCTCGAATTGCCTTGACGGCATAGTGATACATAATAATCCAATTTATATTATACCACAAAAAAGGAAGATTGTCAAATGGAAAAACGGGGATTATTTATATTTTGTAGAGAAGAAACTGGGTGTTTTGCACAAAAAAGAAACTGAAATTTCTATGTACTCAACTGATTGTGTAGTCCACTAAACAAAAAAGGTATTGACATGGGGGGGTGATGTGATATAATATGTATAACAATCTTTTTGAGGAGGTGTTTCTGTATGGCAAAAGAAAAGAATCTGTGGCTTGCGTGCTTAAAGCACATCATAATTGCGTCCTTGGCGACTTTTGGGGTCTATATGGCCTCGGCTTACCTGGTCGCCGCTATATTTGAGGGCGAGGACAAGCGAACACTTCGTGACCTTGTGGCTTATGCCTTTATGATGGTCTTTTATGCCGTCTTTTTCTACCGCTTCCGTGAGTACAACCGCATCAGCACCTATATGGAGCATACGGAACGGTTCGACCTGAAGGGGGAACTGATGGCGTTTCTGCGCGCCGATGGAAAGATCGTACTGGCCATTTATGGCATCGCCGCTATCGCCACGGAGATATCCTTCTTTATATTCCCCAGCCCAACTCCCAACCCCGTTGCTACGGTGTGTTTGTTCGCTTTGGGGCCATTTAGCGCCTTGATCCCCGTTCCCGTCCTCCGCTCGGCTCTGTGCTTCGTCTATGCCGCGGCTGTGGCCTGTGTCCTGGCCATGCTCCGAAGCCGCAAGATCCATCAGAATGACCTGGCGGCCAATGCGCGACGGAGAGAGCATTGACCTGTCCGGAAATAATCGCATAATCAACCAAAAGCGACTGCTCCTTGTGGGACAGCCGCTTTTTCTATGGGATCAATTATCTTTCTTTTTGCGCTTTGCGGTCAGCACCGCGCTGCCCGCCAGGGCGAGGGGCAGAATCAAGGAGGGAAGCATCGATCCGCACCCCTTGGAATCCTCACTGTCGGTTTCGGTTTCGGTGTCGGTCGTAACGTTAGGTGCCTTGGTAGTCGGCTCGATTACGGAACCCGTTTCTACGTTGGTGGGAATCTCGGTTTCACCCTCGGCGGGAGGTACGCTGCCGGGCATGACGGTGTTGAACACGTAGTTCAGTCTGCCCAGAGGCGCCACGTCGCCCTCGGTGTAGAACTGCTCCATGGTGGTGATCTTGGACTCGCTATCCACCCACTTGAAGTAGAAGTTCATGTAGTCGCAATGGCTGACTCCCAGCATTTCCAGCGGCACCGCGATCATGAGCTGATTTCCCTTGGCGCGGTAGCTCACCTCGCCGACGATCTCAAAGGAGTAAGCACCGTCCTTGCCGTTGTACTTAGCCACCGTGGTGGTGAATTCGTCCTTTGCCTGATAGTTGACAATGAAGTCGTAGCCGTACCAGCCTGTTGCAGCATTCTGATCGGCATCGATAAGGAGCTGCATCCAGGAGGAATTGGGATCGAACATGGAAACGTCGTGACGGGTCTGTGCATAGAAATAGATATTCTTGGTATCATGGGTGATCTTGGAAGCCAGAATGTCGTTGCGTCCCGTGGTATCGGTGTAGCGCTGGTTGCCGTAGCCGTCAAAATCACGATCCAGACAATCGTTTTTCGGGTCGGTATAGGTCAGGGTCACGCTGTCCCACTGGGTGAAATCACCCGTAACGTTGATGGGATTGCGGGCATCCTGCAGAATGATGGGAGCCATACCCTTGAGCTTCTGGATGTTGTAGGCGAGCTGGATGTAGTAGTTATCGAAGTAACCGCCCTTCATCATCTCAATATCGCGGGAGAACTCCACCGAGGCCAGATCCACGAAGTGCGCGTACTCGTTGGAGGTGGACTGAAGCTGTGCGATCCATTCGTTCCAGCCCGTGACCAGCACGAAGGGAACGTCAGCCTTGTGGGCTACGTCCCATTGAGCCTGGAAGTTGAGGCCCTGCTTATACAGTTCGGGATCAGCGGCGATGGCATTATAGTATTCCTCGGTGAGCTTGTCGGTGAGCTTGTCGGTGAGCTTGGCAGAACCGTAGGAGCGCCCCAGGTTGGTACGGTCCATCTTATCGTAGATGGAATCGCTGAAGCGCCATGTGCCGCGGTGCTGAGCAACCGAGACATTGATGGCAGATTGTTTACCTTTATCGTCGCGGTAGATGTATTGGGGCCGCTTCCCGTCCATCCAGGGCCAGGCATTGATGTGATTTTCTGGCTCGGTGGGCCATTGATTGATCTTCATGGTGAAGAAATTATCGATGTTCGCGTCTGCGGGACCCACGATGACCGGCTTACCGTCAATGCAGAACCAGGTGTCGGAGTAGTGGCCGGGCTTGTAGATCTCGTTATAGAGGTTACGGATCATGTTCGAGGCGTTGGTATTGGTGTAGAACACCACACCGGGGGCATCGTAGCCCTGCTGATTCAACTCGTGGAGGATCTTCATGATCTTGAGCGCGGTATCCGAATGGGTGTGGTTATTGGTGGTGTCAAAGAACAGGAAATCAATGCCGATGTTGGAGAGAAGCTCCATGTGCTTGCGGAGCACCCACTCGTCATTGATATAATAGTAGCCGTACAAAGGCTCGCCGAACCAATGGAACTCTCCTACCTGACCGTATTTACCCGTGGAGAGCTTACCCTTGTCGGCATCGGGGGTGGAGTCCAGAATATCCTGGAGATTGTAGATCTCGTCCGTGGGTGCGTGCTTGCCGTGCCAGAGGAAGTAGAAGAGCCCCACGTTCCGCTCGCCGTTGTCCCCGATGACACCCACCTGGGTTGCATCGTACAGGGAGCGTCCCAGATCGTCGGTGCCTGCAAAGCCGCCGAAGCAGTTGATAGCATGGTTGGGGACCGTGTAAGACCGGGTCTCGCCGTTTACCTCATAGGAGATCGTTACGGTCTTGCCGTCGTCGGACTCGGTGAAGGTCAGAGAGCCTGCGCGGGTGTCCTCGGGGGTCGTATCCATATCCTTGTATGCGGGATCGGTCCACTCAACGGTGGCGCCGGTCTCCTCCTCCTCGTCGGTACTGCCGCCGGCGTTCTCCTTCTCCCAGGCCAGGAGCTTTTGGTACTCGTCGTAGTTGAAGCCCTCGGCGCCGTCCTCGGTGTCGAAAAAGGCGATACAGCGGATGTCGATGGCGTCCCCGGGCTGGATCTTGGGGTTCAGGGGATCGAAGCGAAAGGCGGTGAAGGCCACTGCATCGTCCACGTCCTTCCAGGCCTCGCAGACCACGGTGATCTTGGCGAACTCCTTGGTGGGCTTCCAGCGCCAGATCTGGACGCCGCCCTTCTGGCCCATCTGCACCCCGTCGGAGCGGTTGCAGTACAGCTCGCCATCCTTGTCCATGTCGGTGCGGTAGATGATGGCCACCGACTTGCACTCCGAGGGCTTCATGTCGGGGACGTAGAGATTGCACATGGGATCGTCGGCGGTGGCGGTGAAGGTCGTATGGGAGCCCTCTGTGACGACGGCTGTGGTGTTGCCGATTCCCTCAAAGCTGAAGTAGGCGGTCAGATCCATGTAGTGGATCGGGATCGTGGAATTGATCTCCGGCTTCTTCGCAGAGAGGAGATCGAAGGAATAGGCATCGTTGTTCATGATATTTTCGGAATAGTCCTTTTCGGTATTGTTTGAGGCAGAGCATCCCATCAAAGCCGCCGCGCCTCCAAGAAGGGAGGCGCAGAGGATGGATGCCACAGCCCGTTTGACGCTGTGTTTCATGGTAGAGTCCTTTCGTCGCTCGGATTACTGTTCCTTACGCTTGATGAACACGACGGAGGAGAGGAGTGCCATCAGCGCGATGAAGCCCGCGGAAATAACGGTGGATTTGCATCCGCCGGAGGCAGGCTCGGTCTCGGAGACGCCGGGGGTCTCGACGGCGGGGGCGTCCGTGGGTGTCTCGGTGTCGGGAGTCTGGGTCTCGGGCTCGGTCACGGGTTGAGTCTCGGGAGCCGTAGTCTCATCCTCGGGGTAGGAGATGTTGGATACACCGGGGATGTAGTTTTGGAAGACGTAATTCATTCTTCCCAAAGGTGCCACGTCGCCGTCGCAGTAGAAGTCCTCCATCTCGTCGTAGGTGGTTTCGCTGTCGGCCCACTTGAACTGGAAGCAGAGCTCTTTGTAGCCCTCGATGCCCAACAGCTCCTGGGGAACCTCGATCATCATCTTGTTCTCCTTGACGCGGTAGGCGACCTCACCCACGGTGGTAAAGCCGTACTGACCGTCGGTGCCGTTGTATTTAGCTACGGTGGTGACGGTACCGCTCTTGACCTCGTAGTTTACGACATAGTCGTAGCCGTACCAGCCTGTACTGCCGTTGCTGTCGGCGTCGATGTACAGCTTCATCCAGGAGGAATCGTTGTCATACAAAGGAATTTTGTCGGCGGTCTCAACGTAGAAGTAAATGTTCTTGGAATCAGCGGTCACCTTGGTAGCAACGATGTCGTTACGGCCGGAGGTGTTGGTATAGGGGGTTCTGCCGAAGCCAATGGCGTCGCGGTCAGCGGTATCGCCCTTGGCGTCGTAGTAGGTGAAAGCGACGGCATCCCATTGGTCAAACTCACCCGTGACGTTGATGGGATTGCGGGCATCCTGTACCACAATGGGGGCTGCCCCCTTGACGCGCTGGACGTTGTAAGCAAGCTGGATGTAGTAGTTATCGAAGTAACCGCCCCGCATCATCTCGGAGTCGCGGGAGAACTCCATGGAGGAGGTGTCCACGAAGAAGATACTGCCGTCATTGGTGGGCTGACGCTGGGCGACCCACTCGTTCCAGCCGGTGACCAGGATGTACATAGCACCCGAGTCAATGGCGCGGTCGAACTGTGCCTGGAAGTTGAGACCCTGGTTGGTGAGGGTTGGATCGGCCTTCCACTCGTCGTAGCGCTGCTGGAGAATCTTTTCGTTGGAGCGCTTCTCTGCCCAGAAAGAGCGGCCGCGGTTGGAGGGATCGTTGTACAGGGAGGAGCTGGAGAAGCGGACGGAACCGCTGTGCTGGGCGATGGAGACGCTGATGGCGGCGCCGTCAAAGTCGTAAGCCGAGCGGAACAGGCGGGACGGCCACTGGAAGTCCATCCAAGGCCAGCCGTTGACCTTGGACTGCTCGGTGGGCCACTGGTTCTGCTTCATGGTGAAGAAATCGTTGATGTTGGCCTCGTTGGGACCGATGATGACCGGCTTACCGTTGATCTTGAACCAGGTGTCCTCGTACAGACCCTTGCTGTAGATGTCGTTGTAGACCTGGCGGATAACGTTCTCGGCGGAGGAGTTGGTGTAGAAGACCACCTGAGGTGCGTCAAAGCCCTGCTCGTTGAGCTCGTGGAGGCACTCCATGAGCTTCTTGGCGTTGTGGAGGTAGGGGTAGCCGTTGGTGGTATCGAAATACAGGAAGTCGATGTTGGCCTGGGTCAGAAGCTCGGCGTGCTTGCGATGTACCCACTGGTCGTTGGCGTAGTAGTAGCCGTAGAGGGGCTCGGCAAACCAGTGCATGGCGCCCACGGGGCCGTACTTGCCGCATTTGGTGTTGCCTGCAGCCTCAACACCCACCTCATCGATGATCTTCTGCAAGTCGAAGATACCGCTGTCGCCGTGCTCACCCTGCCACAGGAAGTAGAACAGACCGACGTACTTCTCACCGGTGGAGCCGTAGGCGCCTACGTCGGTAGAGGTGTACATGGTGCGGTCGAGGTCGTCGGTGGCGGCGTAACCGCCCATGGTGTAGTTGTAGTTGTTGGGCACGGTGTAAGAGACGGTCTCGCCGTTTACGTGATAGGAAATGGTGACACTCTTACCGTCCTCGGAGACCTCGTACTTGAGGGAACCGCCGTCGGTGTCCTCGGGGGTGGTCTCCTTTTCCGTGTATGTCGGTGTCTCCCAAGCGTAGTTTTTCTTGGCCTCCTCTTCTTGGCGCTTCAGTTCCTCTTCATAAGCCAGCTTGGCGATATACTGCTCCATATCGAAACCGTTGTAGAGCTCCTCGGTCTCAAAGAAGGCGATGAAGCGGATGTCGATGGAAGCGCCTGCGGGGATGGGGTACTTGACCCAGCCGGTAGAATCCTTGTAGGGCTCGCCGTTCTCGTTGAGCACGTAGCCGGCCTCCAGGGGATCGAAGCGGAAGAAGGTAGATTTCGTGCCGTTGTAGGCACCGCTGTCGATGATGGGCTGGGTGTCGAAGCCGTGGGCGTGCCACTCGCCGTCTGCAACCACAGCGGTCTCCAGCATAGCTGTGTCGTCCTTGGGGTCATTGCCGGTGGAGCCCATGTAGCACTGAATGGTGGTGTTCTCGGCATTGGAGGAGCGGTAGGCGATGACCACGTACTTGACAGGCATATCCAAGGTGGACATGGGGCGGAAGTAGGGGTCGGCGGCAGAGGGGGTAATGGTGACGTAACCGTCCTTCAGCTCGACCGAGCCCAGTCTGTCATTGGCACCCGTAGCCTTAGACAGCTCCTCGGCGGTGAGGATGTGGGAGGGCTCGGTGGTATTAAAGGTAGGTGCCTCGTCTGCCAGGAGATCGAAGGTGTGCCGATCGCCCGTGCTGGCTGCTGCCTCGGAGGAGAGGACTGTAGCGAGCATCGTAGCGGTCAGTGTGGCGACAGAGCCGAGCATGAGCACGGCCAGAAGAACCGACATGATCGTCAGAAGAGTTTTCTTTTTTGCGTTCATAGTCTGTATCCTTTCTTATACACCGCATAAGGGTGGGAATCATACATATTATATCAAATGAATACGATTTTTGCAATAGGTTTTGAATTTTTTGGCATAATGACGAAAAACTCAAGGGCTTTTTGACCCGAAAAGAGAAAGAGCGGCTTCCGATCGGATGCCGCCCTGTCTGTTTTCAACAAAGCCGTTGCTTTATTTACCGTTCCAAAACCTCGCTTCCGTTCCAGCGATATACTTCAAAAACCCCCGTGTATTTTCCGCTTACCTTTTCCAGGAAGGTTGCGGGCTTTTTGAGCTTATTCATCATGTCACGCAGAGCCTCCTCGTGATCAGGCATCTGATACAGCCATTCCATGGGATAGGTGCTGACCTTGCGGTGATTCTCGTAGGCATCCCGATTCTTGTACCGCACGATGGCGACGATGTTATTTTCGATGACCTCGTCTATGGCAGAGAGAGCCTCCTCGGGATCCAATTTGGTCGCCACCTCAGCTTGCCCGAACCGCAGGGAGCAGGAGGACACGTACCCCTTATAAGTATCGACCTGCAAGGACACCGAAAAACGCCCTTCTTCAGGGTGGGGGAGGATCAATTCCATCACCTCCTCGCCCTTGTCGGTTACGTCGGTAACGGTACGGGGGCGGCTGTCGCGGGGGAAACGAGGTAGGTAGGTGCGTGTCAACAGGGAAGCGTATTCTTCGACGGTGTATGGAGGCATGGGACACGGGCTCCTTTGGAATGTTTTTACCGCGGAAGCCGTGTTTCGGGCAAAAATTTTCCCCGACCCCTTGCAATCCGCGTGAATCTATGGTATCATATAGTATAAATGATTTCTTCCCAAAAAGCAAGAGAAAAATGTAAAAATTTCGGAGGTTCCCATGGAACAGATCTATACCATACCCGTAAACGAAGCATTTGAAGCCTCCCGCGACGATGCGGCCTGCGGATGCCCCATGTGCGCCATCTACCGCAAGCTGGAGGAAAACGAGCTGGATCTTATCCTCGGTGCGTCCATGATGGAGCCCGACGTTCGTATCAAAACCAACGAGCAGGGCTTCTGCCGCCTGCATTACGACCTTATGTTCGTCCGCAAGAATCGCCTGGGGATGGCACTCACCCTGGAGAGCCATCTAAAGGAGCTGCAATCCGAGATCAAGGAAGGAACCTTCGGCACCCCCGGAAGCAAGCCTCTCAAGCGGATCACAGAACTGGAAGGGAACTGCTACGTCTGCAAGCGCGCTCAATTCCACTTTGAACACATGGCCGAGACCGTGGTCTTTCTGTGGGATTCCGACGAGGACTTCGGCCCCAAACTCCGTGCCCAGCCCTACTTCTGCCTGCCTCACTACAAAAAACTCCTGGAGTACGGTCAGAAGCGTTTGGGCAAAAAGAAGCTCGCTCAATTCACCGCCGAGGTCGGCAAAGTGGTGAACGACTATATGACCACCCTCACCGACGACATCAGTTGGTTCTGCAAGAAGTTCGATTACCGCTATGACCAAGAGCCTTGGTATAACTCCAAGGATTCGGTGGAGCGTGCCATCAAGTTCCTGCGATCGGACATCCACAACAAGTAAAAAGAAAAGGGAAGCGAGCAGTATGAATTACCTTCTCCTTTTCCTCACCGCTCTCTTTATCACCTTCCAGAAGATCATCCAGGAGCGATACAACGCCAAATGCAAATCGGGGGTATTCTTCTTCAGCGGTATGATCTCCTTCTTCGCCATGTGCTTTTTCATGGCGGTCAATCGCACTTGGGAGTGGAATGCTCACCTGATCCTCCCTGCCGTAGCCTTCGGTCTGTCCTACGCCGCCGCCACGGTCTTCGTTGTGTTGGCCATCAAGTGCGGATCGTTGGCCAAAACCACCCTCATCACCTCCTACTCCCTCCTGGTTCCTGCTTTTGCAGGACTCATCGTCCTCCGCGAGCCCATCGGCATCCCTATGGTGGCAGGTATGATCCTGCTGACCGTGTCCCTGTGGCTGACCAATCACCAAAAGAGCACCGGCGCGGAAAAAGAAAAAGTCACCCTTAAATGGGTGATCTACTTGGTTCTCGGCTTCACGGGAAACGGTATGTGCTCCACGGTGCAGAAGCTGGCACCTCACTTTGTGGACGGTGCCGTGCTTAACCAGAATATGTATATGATCGCAGCCTTGGGACTGTCTTCGGTGGTGCTCATCTCTGCCTCGTTCATAACGAAAGAAACCGATCTGAAGTCCACCTTGCTCCACGGTGCGCCCCTCTCCCTGTTCTGCGGGCTCTTTAACGGCGCGGTCAATTATCTTGCCATCTACCTCAACCAATTCATCCCCGCGTCGGTGATGTTCCCCGTCCTTTCGGCGGGGGAGATCATTCTGATTTTTCCATATTCGCTTTTGGTATGCCACGAGCGGTTCACAAAAAAACAGTGGGCAGGCTTTGCCATCGGTATTGTATCGGTGGTACTGCTCAATTTATAAAGGAGATTCCCATGATCGACCTACTCGACCTTCACAAATACTTCATTCTTAAGCACCTCCGCCCCGGTGATGTGGCGGTGGATTTCACCATGGGTAACGGCCACGACACCGAGTTTCTGTCCAAGACCGTTGGCCCGGAGGGCTTCGTCTACGCCTTCGACATTCAGGAGCAGGCGCTGGCCTCCACCCAGGAGCATCTGGTGAACGTGGGCTGTCCCGACAACTATCAGCTCATCCTGGACTCCCATTCCAACCTCAAAAAGTACGTGGACGTCCCCTTTAAGGCGGGGATGTTCAATCTCGGCTGGCTCCCCGGCGGGGATAAATCCATCACCACCCTGCGGGAGACAACCCTCCCTGCCATCCGCGATGCCATCAGCCTCATGGATAGGGATGCCATCCTGAATATCGCCGTCTACCCGGGCCATAAGGAGGGCGATGCCGAAGGGCAGATGATCCTCGACTATCTGGCAGGCATCAGCCGTCACCGTGTCTGTGCCACCCTCGTCAAAATTGTCAATTCTCCTTCGTCTCCCTTCTTCATCGTCGTGGAAACCAAACCCTAAACCACAAAGGAGTCGCCATGTTCCGCAGAACCCTGAAAACCTTAACCGTTACCCTGGCCGTAACCGCTCTCCTGTCCTCCTGCGGAGGCGGTTTGCCCGAATATGATTACAACATTGATATGAAAGACTATGAATCCGCTATCACGGTCACCGATAAAGCTTATCTCATCCTGACCAATAAGCAGAATCCCTTGGAGAGTGATTACAAGCCCGACTCTCTTGCCGATCTTCCCGCCGCATTAACTCTGTACGGAAAAGAAATCCAACTGGAATCAACGGCCGCCATCGCCGCCGAAGCCCTTGTCTGCGAGCTTCGCGCCTGCGGCTACAAGGATATCGCCATTACCAGCGGCTATCGTTCCTATGAGTATCAGCAGATCTTGTTCAATACCTATTTAGGCAACGAGATGGCTGCCCATCCGAACTGGACGCAAGCGCAGTGCGAGGCCGAGGTGCTGACCTACTCTGCCCGTCCCGGTGAGAGCGAGCACCAGACGGGACTTTGCATCGATCTCATCAGCACACAGAACGTGGTTTTGGACGAAACCTTTGCTCAAAACCCCGCTTACGCCTGGCTGACTGAAAATGCCCATTACTTCGGATTTATCCTCCGTTATCCCAAGGGGAAGGAAGACACTACCGGTTATTCCTACGAGCCCTGGCACTACCGTTTCGTGGGCGTAAAAGCCGCCACTGAGATCTACGAGAAGGGAATCACTCTGGAGGAATATCTGGCCTGATCTTTATCCCTGCGGCGTACGTCCCGTAGCTTCCTCCCGCTCTCTGCGCATCTCCTGCCATACGTCCCGCTCCATGGCGGCGGGCAGGTTGGAAAACAGACGGGACGCGGGAATATCGCCCGCTAAAGCGATGTCCGCAAGCTGCGAGGTGATCGCGTATCCTTTGGCTTTGCCGAGGGGATCGGGATAGACCTCCGAGGGGTTCAGTTCCGATGGAATGAGTGGTTTAGGCATATCGACTACTCCTTTCTCGGGTACGGCTACCCGTACTCTGTGGCATTAGTTTGGGAAGCAACGACGTGTTTTTTGTGTGGTAAAGTATGCCAGCCGCTGTTTTCGAAGAAAAAAGCAATCCTTCAAGTTTTTTCAAGCCACACTTCCGCAAAAATCAAGAAATCTTCACATTCGTGGCGTATAATGGATGAAAACAAAACGGAATCCTCGTATTCCGTGAGCGATATGAAGGAGGCATCTTTCATGAATGAGTACGACCCTATGAAAGACAACGCTTCAAGTGATGACCGAAATACTACCCGGGAACGTACGGATACGCATAGTAAATCCGATCGCGGCTATGTCTACGGCTCCGCCGATTCCCGCGATGGACAAGGCTACACGAATCCGGATGGAAGCCACGGCTTTATTTACAATCCAACCTCGTCCCCCGAGGACAAGAATCGCAGCTACCGCGGTGCCGTCATAGCCCTGTCTGCCGTGCTGGCAACCCTGATACTGGGCACCTGCTGCTTTTTCGGTGCCTATATGGCCGCCCGTTCTCTGAATCAGACCGGGGAGGAGAACTCTTCCGTTGAGACCAATTCCGATAAGCACGGGGTAGGCATATCCGGAGGCCTCGTTATCAGCGAAGATACCCATGCTGACGGAGAGGACACCGCAGAGCTTACTTTCCCCGGGGTCAACGAGAACGGCAAAACGGAAAACGAAAGCACCAACGGAGAACTCTCCCACATGGGGAGCAGCTCCATCCCTCCCGTTGCTTCCATCGAAAAACTCCCGGCTGAACGTACCGATCTTGACGGAGACGGGAGTCCGGAGATTGAGACGGATGCGAACGGTGAGGTGCTCACCTCAGCCGGGAAGGATACCGTATCCGTGGCTACGGTGGTCAGCCGAGTCGCCGCTTCGGTGGTGGAGATCACCACCGAGACCATCGTCCGGTCGGGACGTATCGGCCAGTATATCACCAGCGGAGCCGGAAGCGGTGTCATCATCTCGGACGAAGGCTTTATCGTCACCAATCATCACGTGATCGACGGCGCGAACACCATTACGGTGCGCCTGAATGACGGCAGAGAATTTGCGGCTACACTCATCGGCTCCGACGAGCAGACCGATATCGCCGTGCTGTGGATCGACGCCGTCGGCCACGATTTGACTGTTGCTACCCTCGGCGCCAGCTTTGATCTGGTCGTGGGCGAGGATATTCTGGCTATCGGGAATCCTCTGGGCTCCTTGGGCGGCACCGTCACCGAGGGAATGATCTCGGCTACTGCCCGTGAGATCAGCGTCAGCGGCGTGAATATGACCCTTTTGCAGGTTTCCGCACCCATTAATCCCGGTAATTCCGGCGGCGGACTCTTTAACCTGGCAGGCGATCTTGTCGGCATCGTCAACGCCAAATTGTCCTCCGAGGAGATCGAGGGCTTGGGATTCGCGATCCCTATCGATACCGCTTATACCGTTATCCTGGAACTCATTGACCACGGGTACGTACGCAACCGTCCCGCCGTTGATTTCACCGTGGTGGACGTGACATCGATTCAGACAGCTATGCGCTATTTCAATTCCTTTTACACCGGCGTTTACGTGTACGTTGAGGATCACGACGTGGTTCAATACGGTGATCTGATCCTGTCGGCAGACGGCGTTGAGATCAGCACCAGTGAGGATTTGAACAGCATCATCAAGAGTAAACGCGTTGGTGATCCTGTGGAACTGCTTGTATACAGGAATCGTGATAAGATCACACTCACCGTTACGGTCGCCGAATATATCCCCGAGGCGCTCAAGCCCGCCTCCTGATGGTTTGCTTTTTGACATTATACAGAAAGGATGCTTCCGTTTGCCGAAGCTGTAGATTGCTATGTATCACATTCTGATCGTTGACGACGAAAGCCGCATCCGTGCCATTATCCGTAAGTACGCTGAATTTGAAGGTCATACGGTTACCGAGGCCGGTGACGGCATGGAGGCCGTCGTCCTGTGCCGCAAGGAAAGCTTTGATCTCATTATCATGGATATCATGATGCCCGAGCTGGACGGCTTCTCCGCCTGCCGTGAGATCCGTAAGATCACCCAGACCCCCATCATCATGCTCTCTGCCCGTGGTGAGGAGTACGATAAGATCAACGGCTTTGAACTGGGGATCGACGACTACGTGGTCAAGCCCTTTTCTCCCAAGGAGCTCATGCTCCGGGTGGATGCGGTCATGAAGCGGGTCAACCGTCCTGCCCATACCATCGGAAACACCACGCCCAACCAGGTGATCGAGATGGACAACGGCGGTCTTCGTGCCGACGTGACTGCCCGTATCGTCTACGTGGACGGAGAGCGGGTGGAGATGTCCCCCAAGGAGTACGATCTGTTCTTCTATATGCTCTCCAACCGCAACATCGCCCTTTCCCGCGAAAAGCTTATCAGCGAGGTCTGGGGCTATGATTTCTTTGGGGACGCCCGCACCCTGGATACGCATATCAAGCTGCTTCGCAAAAGCCTTGGCCCCTATGCCAAATACATCGTCACCCTCCGCGGTGTCGGCTATCGCTTTGAAGGGAAATAATGCGTATGACGCATAGATCGAAACGAAAACCTACCGATACGACCGATCACTCCCCCCGCCGCCAACCGAGCGCCGGGGGGCGTATCAGCATTTCCTGGAAACTCTTTGCGTACCTGGCGTTGTTTACTTTTTTTATCCTCATCGTGGTCTGGATCATGCAGATCGGCCTTTTGAATTACTTTTACAGCCAAAGTAAATACAAAGAATTGGATATCACCGATAAGCTTGTCACCGAGGCGGTACTGGCCAATCCCTCCAGACTGGAGGAGGTTGTGGAGGAGTGTGCCACCGATTACCTGTTGTGTATCCGTGTGTTCCGCGTGGACGGCCCCACGGCTCGCCAGATCGTCAGTGCAGAGGTATCCGGGGACTGTTTGATCCACCGCATATCCGATCGGTATCTGACGTATCTGTACAACGAGGCGGTCCATAACGGCGGTGTCTACACCAAGCGCGTGTCCCCGGACGCGTTATTTACCACCAATCCCGAAGCCATGGCCGGTTGGTCCGAATCCCAAAGACCGCAGGATAATAAAGAGAATTTCCGTGATCGCCTTTGGAATTCACCCCTGGAGCAGAACGTGAATATGCTCCATGTTCGGGTCATTACGGATGCTGGCGGGGATGCCTATATCCTTATGCTCAACTCCGAGCTGGAGCCACTCAACGCCACGGTGGAGACCCTCAAGACGCAATTCTGGATGATCGCATTCATTTTACTGTGGGGGGCCTTGTTCCTAGCGATCTTGATCTCCCGGAATATTTCCGCGCCCATTCAAAAAATGAATCGAGCGGCGAAACGTCTGGCCAAAGGGCATTACGATGCTGATTTCCACGTAAACGGGTATCGCGAGGTCAGCGAGCTTTCCGAATCTTTGACCAACGCATCGGCGCAGTTGGCGCAGAACGATCGGCTTCAAAAGGAGCTCATTGCCAATATCTCCCACGATCTCCGTACCCCCCTGACTATGATCGTCGGCTACAGCGAGGTCATGCGGGACCTGCCCGGTGAAAATACGCCCGAAAACGTGCAGGTCATTATCGACGAGACCGAACGACTGTCTCAACTGGTCAACGACCTGCTCGATCTGTCGAAATTGCAGGCGGGCACACGTGTTCTCAACATGGAGACCATTAACCTCACCGAGCTCATTGAGTCTACCATGCTCCGCTACGAAAAACTGACGCAAAAGGACGGCTACCGCATCGAATATCAAGCCGATGCCTCGATTGACGTCTGTGCAGACCGTACCATGCTGCTGCAGGTCATCTACAATCTCATCAACAACGCCATCAACTATACGGGTGAGGATAAACTGGTGCGCGTGACCCAGACCCTGACGGGGGACGGTGAGCGTGTCCGTGTATCGGTCATTGACAGCGGTGCGGGAATCCCCCCCGAGCAGATCCCCCTCATATGGGATCGCTATTACAAGATCGACAAGGTCCACCGCCGTGCCATGATCGGCACGGGACTGGGTTTGTCCATTGTCAAGCAGGTTCTGGAAGCCCACCACACCACCTACGGCGTGGAGAGCAAGGAAGGGTGTGGTTCTACCTTCTGGTTTGAGATGCGGGTGGAAAAACGCCCCGATGTGGCGTTGGAGGCCGAAAATCTGTCCTGACCTATTGCATTTCCCGGAAAAATGGTGTATAATAAGAAAAATTGACGAAAGGAAGGCCGGTATGCCCGACTTGAATCTTGAACTCAACGCTGTCCTCGTGCATAGCCTCCTGTGTCCCGTGTGCGGTGCTCCGCTTCTCGTGTCCGATGACGGGAAAAGCCTTGTGTGCACAGCCAAGGTCAGCGACCGCAATCCCAAGGGCCGCGCCCACCTCTTTGACGGCGGAGCGAGCGGTTACGTCCCCCTGTCTCCCCGCCACAGTGGCGGCGGTGATTCCAAGGATGCCGTCCGTGCCCGCACCTCCTTCCTGAACCACGGTTATTACGCACCGGCCGCCGATGCGTTGACCGCCTTGGTTAGGGAATATACACCTGCGGAGAGGGCCGTCCTGGACGCAGGCTGCGGGGAAGGGTACTACTCCAATCGGATCGCCCAAGCGGGGTATCCGACCTTGGGCGTGGATCTCTCCAAATTCGCCGCAGATGCCGCAGCTAAGGCCGCCCGTGCCTACCGCCTTTCGTCCGGGCATAGCTCCAAGACTCTTTACGCGGTTGGAAGCGTGTTTGAGTTGCCCGTAAAGGATGGTACCTTTGATACGGTAACCAATGTTTTTGCCCCCTGTGCACCTGCCGAGTATGCCCGCGTTCTGAAATCGGGAGGACATCTTATCGTGGCCGGCGCGGGAGAGCGGCATTTGATCGGACTGAAGCAACTGGTTTATGATGACCCTTATCTCAACGATCCCCGCCGTGATCTTCCCGGCGAGGGAGACGGGCTTGTCTTGGTGGATACCCGCCAGATCACCTTCCGCATTACCGTAGAGAATCCATCGCATATCGCCGCTCTTTTTTCCATGACGCCCTACTACTGGCGGACAAGTCAGAACGGCCACGACCGCATCAAAGCCGCCGAGCGGCTTGAGACCGAGGTCTCCTTTGATTTCCATATTTACGAAAAGCATTGAAACAGAAAGATATTTCAAAATTGAAAGGATGAGCCATGAGCACCACAGAGACCGTATTCAACAAGAAGATTTCCCTTTGCATTCCCATGTACAACGAGAACAGCATCATCGCTGATACCGCCAAGACCCTGCATGAGTATATGTCCCAGACCTTTGCCGACTATGAGATCATTTTCTCCAACGACGGCTCCAAAGACGGTTGTGATAAGACCGTGGAGGAGTTGAACCTGCCTAACGTCCGTGTGGTGGGCTATCCCGACAACAAGGGCAAGGGCTGTGCCGTTCGTACCGCACTTCTGGCCGCCGACGGGGATATCATCATGTTCACCGATGCTGACCTGGCCTATGGTACCGACGTCATCAAGCAGGTCTACGATACCTTTGCGGACAACCCCGACGCCGATATGGTCATCGGCTCCCGTAACCTCCATAAGGACGGCTATGAGGGTTATACCTTTATCCGTAAGCTCATGTCCAAGGTCTATATCAAGATCCTCTGCTTCGTGGGCGGTTTCAAGCTCTCCGACTCCCAGTGCGGCTGCAAGGCGTTCACCAAGCAGACCGTCCTGGAGATCTTCCCCCATTGCGAAGTCAACGGCTTTGCCTTCGATTTTGAAGCCATCCTCTGGGCTACCAAGCTGGGCAAGAAGATCGTGGAGACCCCCGTCAAGATCATCAACCACCGCGAGTCCAAGGTCAATATCGTCAAGGATACCTTCAAGATGCTGAAGGATCTGCGGAAGATGAAGAAGCGCATCAAGAAGATCGAGATCGAAATCAAGTGAATCACTGTCCCCGTGTAAAAGCGGGGACATTTTTTGCCCATTTTCGCAAAAAATCCGCAAAACATCTATACAAATTCTCTTTTTTATGATATAATATACTCTGTATAGAAATATCTTTTTGAAAGGAAATGTGTATGGCATACAATAACGGCGAAAACCGCAATAAAAAGCCCTATAAGCCCGAAGGAGGCAAGGGAACCAAGAAATACCCCGCCGACAGAAACTTCACACCTACGGGAGACCGACCTCACAAGGAAGGAAAGCCCTATAGCAACAAAAAGGCCTACGAAAAGAAGCCCTACGGAGACAGTCCCCGCAACGATTATAAGTCATACGATAAGAAGCAGTACGACCGCTTTGACGACCGTGTGGACGATGAGGACGGAAACACCTCTGACCCGGAAGCGGAAGGTCTTGTGATAGGCCGCAACGCCGTCCGTGAGCTACTCCGCTCCGACCGTACCGTGGACAAGCTCCTGGTGCGCCGCGGAGACCGTGAGGGCTCCATCGTGGTGCTGGTGGCCGAAGCGGTGGAAAAGGGTATTCCCGTGGTGGAAGTGGATAAGAGCAAGCTGGATAATCTGGCTGGCTTCGTGCCCCACCAAGGGGTGATCGCCATGGTCGCCCAAAAGGAATATTGTACCGTGGAGGACATCCTCGCCATTGCCGCCGAGCGGGGAGAAAAGCCCTTTATTGTTATTGCCGATGGCATTACCGACCCTTATAATCTGGGGGCGCTTATCCGTTGTGCCGAGGGGTGCGGTGCCCACGGGCTCATCATCCCCCGCCGTCGCGCCGTGGGACTCACCGCTTTGGTGGCTAAGTCCTCTGCGGGGGCCATGGAGCATCTGGCTGTAGCCAAGGTCGCCAATATTCATACTACCATTCTTGAGCTTCAAAAGGCCGGCGTGTGGGTCTACGCGGCTGAGGCAGGCGGTGCCGCTCATTACAATACCAACTTTGAAGGCCCCTGTGCGTTGGTCATGGGCAGTGAGGGAGACGGCGTTTCCCGCGTAGTCAAGGATGCCTGTGATGGCATCGTGTCCATTCCCATGTACGGCCACGTAAACTCCTTTAACGTGTCCACCGCGGCCTCGGTCATTTTGGCCGAGATCGCCCGTCAGCATCATAAAAAATAAAAAAGCGAATCCCCATTCCAAACCGAAGGGAGGGACTGACTTGTCCGATCCGAAGAAGAATGCGAAAAAGAATCCCGAGAATACGTCCGTGGATTGGGCTGAAAAACTGAAAGCCTCCATGAATGACGGGTACACAGAATCGAAAACCGATACGTCTTCCGTCGACGACGATGATCTGGCCGCGTTGCTCCGTGCGCAGTTGAGCATGAATACGACCGAGACCTCCTTGTTGGAAACGTTGGATACGTCTGAATTTGAAGAAGAAGAGGCGGAGGACGAGAACGAGGAAGAAAAAGTATTTCTGGATCCCGAATGCCCCGTTTTTGACGACTCCGACGATCTCGTCGAGGGAGACCCTGACGAGATCATTGAGGACGAGCCCGACGAGAATATGGAGGACGATCTCGATGAGATCATCGAGGATGATCTTGACGAGATCATTGAGGACGAGCTCGACGAGAATATGGAGGACGATCTTGATGAGATCATTGAGGATGATCTTGACGAGATCATTGAGGACGAGCCCGACGAGAATATGGAGGACGATCTTGATGAGATCATCGAGGACGAACCCGACGAGAACATGGTGGACGATCTTGACGAGATCATCGAGGACAAACAAGATGAAAATAGTATGGAGTATGAGGAAGATGTCTTCATTAAGGCAGAATCGTCCCCTTCGATCAAGAGATATTATCGCCGACCCTCGAATACCTATTATACAGACGACCGCTTGAACGGGCTGTCTCCCGATGAGATTCTCGGGGGGGCTCGGTTGCAGGCGCTGGATAAGGAAAATACAAGATTACTCAAGGAGGAAGATCCGTACTATACGTCGGGGGATTCTGGAATTGATATGGCTCATATCACTCCGGAGGACGAGAGCGGATTGGCCGTCGATGAAATCTTAGGCGAAGAAAACCGAGAGCCCATTCACCGAACGGCAGAAAAGCACACCGTCAACCGTTCTCGTTCATTTGTACAGATTCGTGATCCGTTACAGTTGAATCTGGATGATATTTCTCCCACGGCAGGACATAATTTTACGATCAAACCCAAAGATACCACCATATCTTCAACAACTGCATCCCGCCATACGGCGGAACACGCGGATTACACCGAATCCATGTCTTATGCGGGTGGCGAAAAAGAAATGCTCCGTGATACCGATTTGTGTATGCGGCTTGGTTACGAGGAATCTCTCCGTCATGCTGACGAGCAAAAACGCGTTGAGCAGATCAGGGCAAATACATATGAGAATCAAAAGACAAGATCATCGAATGAACGCCCCGTAGTGAAATTCGGACGTGAATACCGAGGGCGAACAGATACCGACCGTATTGAGCTTCTGTATACCCGTGCCCGTCGGTATAATCTGATTCGCTTGTGTCTTGCGTGTACAGGAGCTCTGGGAGCTCTCCTGTATGATACCTTACCGGTAATGGCTACCTCCGACAACGTCATATCCTTCACAAACTCGCTTCTGTATGCTCCGCTCGGTCTTCTTTGGATGCTCTTGGTTTGTTTGCCCTTCGTCACCCGTCTGGGGAGGGGGATCAAGAGTCTGTTGAGCTTTGAACCTACACGATTCGCTGTCGCGGCTATGGGTATTCTTATTACGACGGTTCACGATGTGATCGCATGCTTCGTGAGGGATCCTGCCGGACTACCCCTATTTGGCGGTGTTGCGCTGGTCATGCTATCCGTTGCTACACTGTCCGAATATTGGGTGACAGAGGGAGAGCATCTTGCCTTTGCGGTGGTGTCTTCCGGAAAAACCGCCCATGTTATGACGAATGAGCCTACTCCTGCCACGACCGCTTTGCACCATTTCCACGAGGCCGGCAAAGATCTCGGCAGAGCGAATGCTTCGTCCAAACGGTCAATTTTTACCATTGTTCACACAGGACAGATCGCAGACTACTTTGCTCGTACGGAGCAATATAATTCCTATATGGGACGGCTCAATTACCTACTTCCTGTTGCGCTGCTTATCTCCATTGTCAGTGCAGGGTTGGCGGTGATGCTGAAAGGAGATCCCTTGACGGACGGTGTACGGACATTTACGGCCACGTATTTGTCGTGTATACCCGCCGCTTATCTCATCGCCATGACGCTTCCTTTGTATGAAGTCAATCGCTCTCTCTGCAAAAAAGGTGCGGCTGTTATCGGAACCGCCGCCCCCGATGAGTATGTAGGCAAATACCCGGCGCATTTGATTTTCCCCGATGGAGACGCCTTGAAAACTTTGTATCGAAAGGATATCACCCTGCGAGGGGATCATGATTCGGCTGAATGGCAACGTATAGCGGACGTGATCTTCTGCCTTTTGGATACACCCCTTGGGGTAGAGTCTGCACTCCGTGATCGAAGCGCAGAAGGATACCGCATCGATATTGCCGAGACTGCAGATCAATACCTTCGCCTCTACTTGTTTGACACCGAAAACCATCGCACAATAGAAGTTATGATGGGCTCTCATGATGCTCTGACGCGCCGAGGTGTACGCCTTCCGAAGATCAATATGGAACAGCGGTATAAAAAGAGCGAGGGAAGCCGTGTGATGTATCTGGCATTTAACCGCAGTTTTCATTTGGCATACGCCGCAGAATACCGTGTGGGACGCACCTTCGCTCGTACGGCTACTACTCTTTTCGAGATGGGACACGGCGTGTCGCTCGCTTCCTATGATCCGCTGTTGGATTCCGATATGGAGGGGATCAACCGCCTGCGTAAGCGGCATCAGTTGGACGTACTCCGACCTACAGATTACGAGCCTGTCCGTAAAACCCGTTCCAGCGGAGTGATCGCGACGGGACGCTGCCTGGATATTATTCGTCCTTTAACAGCCTGCCATGGTATGAAGCGAGCATATCGGAATGCCTACTTATTCAGCTGGCTGTTCCTTGCTGTAAGTGCAGGTTTATCCATGCTGGCGGCTTGCTTGGGTGGACAAGGTCTGTTGTGCTCGGTCATTGTGTCTGCTTGGCAGATGATCGTTGCCCTTGCCATGATCTCTGTCAGCCTTATGTCGGTAAGAAAAACCATGGACAGTGAAACAAAGCCGCAATTTGACCTTAAGTTTGAGGAACCTACCGAAAACGCCCCCCAAAAATGAAATACACAACGATAAGCGATAAGGAAAAAACAACCATCATGAACCAAAATCAAAAACGTATGCTCCTGACCTCCGTATCCCGTCCCGGCCGTTACGCGGGCGGTGAGTACGGTCAGATCATCAAGGACAAAACCACCGTCAAGGCGCGCTTTGCCTTCGCATTCCCCGATTCCTACGAGATCGGTATGTCCAACCTGGGCGTCCGCATCCTCTACCATTGCCTCAACCTTCACGACGACATCTGGTGCGAGCGTACCTACGCCCCCTGGACGGATATGCAGGAAAAGATGGTGGCAGGGAACGTCCCACTTACCTGCCTGGAGAGCGGCGATCCCATCTCCGAATTTGACTTTTTGGGCTTCACCCTCCAGTATGAGATGTGCTACACCACTGTGCTGAATATGCTGGAGCTGTCCCATATCCCCCTTCGTGCGTCTGACCGTGGCGAGAACTGCCCCCTGGTCATCGGTGGTGGCCCCTGCGCCTACAATCCCGAGCCCATCGCGGATTTCTTTGACCTCTTCAACATCGGTGAGGGCGAGGAAATGCTTCCCGAAATTGTTCGTCTCTACATCAAGATGAAGGACGAGGGCACCTATACCCGCGCCGCCTTCCTCCACGAGGCCGCCCGCACCATTCAGGGCGTTTACGTGCCTTCTCTCTACAAGGTCACCTACAACCCCGATGGCACCGTGGAGGCCTACACCCCTATCTACGACGATATCCCCAAGACCGTGACCAAGCGCATCGTGAAGGATCTGGATAAGACTCCTTTCCCTGATAAGGTGGTCATGCCCTACATCGAGACGGTGCAGGATCGCATCACGGTAGAGGTGGGACGTGGCTGTATCCGCGGTTGCCGCTTCTGCCAGGCGGGCATGGTCTACCGCCCCGTCCGCGAAAAGTCCCCCGAGGTGGTGGACTGCCAGTGCCGCGCCATCTTCGAGTCCTCGGGTTACGAGGAAATGTCCCTGTCCTCCCTGTCCATCAGCGATTACACCAAGGTCAATGAGCTGACCGACAGCCTCCTGTCCTGGTCGAATCCCAACATGGTCAGCCTCTCCCTGCCCTCCCTCCGTGCCGATTCCTTCACCCGCGAGCTCATGGACAAGGTGGCCTCCATCCGCAATTCCACCATCACCTTCGCCCCTGAGGCAGGCTCCCAGCGGCTCCGCGACGTCATCAATAAGAATCTGTATGAGGAAGACCTTATGCGCGCGGTGAACGTGGCCTTTGACGTGGGTAAGAATCAGGTCAAGCTCTACTTCATGCAGGGCCATCCCACCGAGACCGACGAGGATCTGGCCGAAATCCCCGAGCTGGCCCACCGCGTGGTGTCTGCCTACTATCAGAATCCCAACCGCCGCAAGGGTCAGCACGCCCAGGTCACCATCAGCGTCTCCCCCTTCATCCCCAAGACCTTTACCCCTTTCCAGTGGGAGCCCCAGGACACCCTCGAGGAGATGGAGCGCAAGCAGGCCTTCGTGGGCTCCTGCGTCCACGACCGCCGTGTGAAATACAACTACCATAACGCCAAGACCTGTCATCTGGAGGCAGTTTTTGCCCGCGGTGACCGCCGCCTCGCTCCCGCCCTGGAGGAAGCCTGCCGTCGCGGCTATAAGTTCGAGGCATGGTCGGAGTTTTTCAACTACGAGGGATGGATGGAGATCTTTGCCGAAACCGGCATTGACCCTGCCTTCTACGCCAACCGCCGCTACGGTCTGGACGAAGTCCTCCCCTGGGACGTCATCGACTGCGGCGTGACCAAGAAATTCCTGCAAAGAGAGAACGCCCGCGCCCACGAGGGGAATACTACCCCCAACTGCCGCGAAAACTGCTCGGGCTGCGGAGCCAATAAGATGGGAGGTGAGCGCGCATGCTGTCCCAAGACAAAATGAACCGTATATCCAAATTTGACCGCGAAAAGCTGGATACCCCCATCACGGTTCGCGTGATCTTCCAAAAGACGGGTAACCTCCAGTATTTTTCCCATCTTGATCTCCAGCGCACCTGGCAGAGAGTCCTGGTCCGCGCCTCCATCCCCATGTGGTACACCCAGGGCTTCAACCCCCACAGTAAGATCACCTTCGGCGTGCCTCTGCCCGTAGGTTCCGAGGGCATGGAGGAAATGGTAGACCTCCGCATCGATCGTGAGATCACCCCCGCCGAGATCAAGGCCCAGCTCAACGCCGAGCTCACCGCCGAGATGCAGGTCTCGGAGGTCTATATCCCCACCACCGCCTTCTCGGATATCGCCTGGGGTACCTACCAGATGACCCTGAAGACCCCCGGTGACCCCATCGAAAACGCTCGTGCCATCAATGCCATCTTCGCCCCCGACGCCGAGCCCATCATCATGACCAAGCGAAGCAAATCGGGCGATAAGGATGTCAACATCCTCCCCATGATCCACGCGGTCAAGGCTGTGGCCGACGTCAACGGATTCATTCAAATCCGCGCCACCCTCCGTGCGGGGAATAGTGAGAATCTGAATCCCGAGTACCTCATTAAGGCTATGCGGGATCGCCTCGGCATTCTCCCTGAGGGCGGCGAGTATGATGAGGTGTGGTATCGGATTCTGCGTATCGGCTTCCATGACGAAAAGGGAGTGGAAGTAGGGAAGTGGTTCCGGTAAGTTCGGGATTTTTGAAAAGATTCGTGATCCTGTAAGATTTTCCATATTTTGGGTGTCTTATATGGATGAAGGCACTTTGAAAGGAGAATATTATGAAAAAGCATATCCCTCAAATTGTTCTCCTGCTCCTCTGTATCCTGCGCCCCTTCTCCCGCGTCTTCAATATGCTGGCCTATTTGGCCGCCTACGTGGACGAGTCCGCCGGCTTCCTCATTGATCTGGCCGGCTTGATATGGGGCATCGTGGGTATCGTCGTTGCCTCAGGCTTGATCTTTCGTCTCATGCGAAAGATCAGCGCATGGATGACCTTCGCTGTCACGGGTCTTGATATCCTCGCTTGCCTCTACTTCGTGGTTGTGAACGGAGGACTCATGATGCTCTTTATCCTGATCTCCCTGTTCTTCTCGGTCGCCATGCTTTTGTTGGGTATCATTACATTGCGTACGTTGGACGGGAAGTTCCTTTCTGATCGCATTAAGTGTTTTTCCTGATATTTTAACTTTTAACAATCTAAAAGGGCGATTCCCCACGGGAACCGCCCTAAATGAAACTCTATTTCAATATGCCTCGATCTCACCCATGGACTCATACCCCGTATAAGTCGCGGGATCGATCACACCATCCGTGACCGTCGCAGTGGTAGAGCCTCCTCCTACAATGGAATAGGTTTCCCCCGCTGCAAGCTCGGACGAGCTGAACACGATGGAGGCGATGGATTTGGGTAGCTCGAAGGCCGCCAACACCTTGCCTTCTGCATCTACAATGCCGATTGTTTCCCCTGCGGGAAGCCCGTTTCGCCAGTAAGCTGCCAGCACCGCCTGCCCTGCATTTTGGGCTGACTCGGCCATGCCGCTGCTGCCCACCGCCAGGAAGGTACCGCCCGAGATGGTCATGCCATAACTTCCGTCACCAAAGTCGATAGGGCCATTGCCGTTATCGGTGGGGCCATAGACGATGACCGTACCACCTGTCATGACGATATTGCCATTGGAGTCGATACCGTCACCCGCCGCGTCAAAGACCGTATAGCCGCCTGCGAAGGTGAGCACGGGTATATCCTCGGAGGACGAAGAGTTACTACTGCTGTTGGAGCTGCCACCCCACCGGCCTCCGCCCATACCGCCGGGTCTGCCGCTGGGGCCTCCCATCATGCCGCTGCCCATGCCATTGGTTGCGTTGGCGCCGTCATCGGAAGCCGTGATGCGGTTGGTGCCGCCCAGAATGTTGATGTGCAGGGCTTCCAGGCCCTCAAAGCTCTGGGCTACCGTGAGCACACCGCCGCTAACGGTTAGTTCTTTCTCTGCGTGGATGCCGTCGTCCGCCGCGCGGATGTGGATTGAGCCGTTTGTGATCTGCACGTCGCCGTCGCTGTGAATACCGTCATCCTGCGCGACGATGGTGAGCTTGCCGCCGCTGACCGTGAGCGTCCTTGCGGCCTTGAGTCCCTTGGCGCTGATGGAGGCCTTGTCAGCAGGGCTTTCATCCATCATTCCGCCGGAACCACCCGGTCTGCCGCCCGAGCCACCGCCCGGGCCGCCCATGCCGCCGAATCCACCACCGGAGGAGCTTGTGGGGTTGCCGCTCGATTCCTCCAAAACCACTCCGTCGGTATCGGTGGTGGTGAGCACCATGTTTCCGCCGCTGACTGTCAGATCCGTTGCGGCAGACAGACCGTCCCCCTTGGCGGTTACGAACAGGGAACCACCCTCAACGGTGAGATATCCCTTGCCCTCGGTCTCGGTGTTGGCGGTCTTAACGCCGTCTCCGCCGGCGTTGATGCTCACGGTGCCACCGCTCATCTCCAGAGAATCGTTGGCGCGTATACCCACACCGACTGACGTGATGACCAGCGTACCACCCTTGATCTTCAAATCGTCCTTGGTATTGATACCCTTGTCGGCGTTGCCCGTGACGTGGAGTGCACCGGTTCCTTCAAAATCAATGTCATCGCAGGAGTAAATGCAGGCGTTGGGGTAAACCTCGCCCTCTGCCTGTTCCTCGTCGGGAACCACGTAGTCGGTACCGTCCGACAGGATGTTCACAGATCCCTCGGTCGTGCGGAGCACCGTCTTTTTGGTGGCTGACTTGATATACACAGCCGGTCCCGTGGCACAAGACACCGACACGCCGTTGAGTAGCAGGGTAATTTTGCTTTCATCCGCCGTGTCCACCACGATCTGACCGCCATTCAGCGTGCCGCTGATGAGGTATGTCCCCGCATTGGTTACCGTAACCACGGAACCGTCCGCGATGGCACCGTTGCCGTTCACGATGATGGTTTCCCCCAGGGTGATCACAGTTTCGGTTGTGGAAACGTAGGTGCCCACGGTAGGGGTGTCTGCCGAAACAACTTCGGGGGCGGTTTCGGGTTCTGCGGTCACAGCCGCATTTCCCGTGGTTGGTTCTGCGACGGCACCGTTGACGATCACGGTGGAGGGAGCGGTATTCTGATTTTCTGCAGATGATCCGCCTTTGCCGGCATTGCTGTTTTTGCATGCGGTCAACGGTGATGTCAATACAAGAATGAGTGCAAGAAAAGCGGTAGCTCGGCGTATGTTTCGCATAAAAGTATTTCCTTTGCTCAAATCTGTTCTACCTATAGTATACCGCTTAACTGTGTTAACAAAAAGAAAGCGATTTTGAAAATATTTGAAAATTTTGTGAAGTTTGCAAGAACGTAGATCCAAACGGTTTTGCTTTGAAAGGATTCTATATGAAACTGACCCTCGTAGCCACCTGTATGTTCGGTCTGGAAAAGCTCCTTGGTGAGGAGATCGACGCCCTGGGTCTCAAACGCCTGGATACCATGGACGGGCGCGTCACCTTTGAGGGCGAGGAGGCCGATATCCCCCGCGTCAATATCGCCCTGCGCTGTGCCGAGCGCGTATTTATCCGGCTTGGCCTGTTTCCGGCTCGCAGTTTTACCGAACTGTTTGACGGAACCAAAGCACTCCCCTGGGAGGAGTGGATCGGACGTGCCGATGCTTTCCCGGTTAAGGGACACGCCATCAAAAGTACCCTGACCTCCATCCCCGACTGCCAGAGCATCATCAAAAAGGCGGTTGTTGAGCGGTTGCATGACAAGTATGGCATCTCCTGGTTCGAGGAAACGGGGGTCAAATACCAGATCGAATTCTTCATTTTCAAGGATATGGCCCACCTCATGATCGATACCTCGGGGGTTGCCCTCCATAAGCGGGGCTACCGTCCCGAGGCAGGCGCCGCACCTTTGCGCGAGACCCTGGCCGCCGCCCTGGCGCTTACTGCCCGTCCACGCGAGGATATCCTTTTCTGGGACCCCTTCTGCGGCTCGGGTACCATTGCTATTGAAGCGGCTATGATCGTCAGCGGACGTGCCCCCGGATGGGGACGCTCCTTTGCAGGAGAGGCTTTTGCCAATATCCCGAAGACTCTGTGGGACACCGCCCGCGAGGAAGCGCAGGCAAAAATCCGCACCGACTGCAAATTTGAGGTTTATGCCTCGGATATAGATGAGGATATTCTCGACATCACATACGAAAACGCTCTACGTGCAGGGGTAGAAGAGTACCTCAACATCTTCCAAGCTGATGCCCGTAAAATTAAAAAGGAAGACAGAAAGGGAACCGTTGTCTGCAATCCACCCTACGGCGAGCGCATGGGCGAGCGGGAGGAGATCGAGCGGCTCTACCAACAGCTCGGAGGCTCCTTCAAAGCCCTCTATCCATGGCAGATCTACATTCTGACCTCTTGCGACCGCTTCGACCGTCTGTACGGTCAGCGTGCCGATAAGGTGAAAAAACTCTATAACGGTATGCTCCCGTGCTACCTGTACGAGTATTTCAAGCCTGCGGAAGCCCGCGCGGAAGGAGGGCGTACCGCCAAAGAGATCTTTGACCGTAAGGCAGACCGCCACCCGGATTTCCGCGACGGAGGCCGCAGACACAACGGAGGCTCCGGGAAACCGTCGTATCCGCCGAAAAAGAAGCCGTTTTAATTGTATCCGACCCGATACGGACAAATTGCACATCATGTAAAAGCTATACCACAAAATCACCAATCGTCTTGTTTGGGACATTTGCCCCCGCATTTCGGGGGAAATAAGAAGAAATTGTAAATAATGACACCTTTCTTGCCCAAAATCACAAAAAGACTGTTGACAAATTGGTGATTTTGTGGTATAGTATTTTCATAAAGTTGACCAAATCGTTTGTGAATTGTCACTATGGCTGAAAAACGATGGTCAAATTGACCGAAACTTCCCGATCTTGCACGCCCCGCGCCTGTCAAGTCGGGTTTTCTGTCCATAAAAAAGGGGAAGGAGTGGTAGCATGCCGCGTTTCTTTATTGATCCGTCTGCTGTCAGCGGCGACAGGATTATTTTGACGGGAGAAAACGCCCACCACGCCGCCTACTCCCTGCGGTTAGCGCCGGGAGACAGGATCAAGGTCTGCGACCAGCAGACCGCCTATCTCTGCGAGATGGTCTCCTTTGACAGTGAGACCGCCACGGCCCGAGTCCTTTCATCTGGTCCGATTGATACGGAGCCTCCTTTCGTAGCCCGCCTTTACCAGGCGCTCCCCAAGGGAGATAAGCTGGATACGATCATCCAGAAGGCTGTGGAGTGCGGTGTGACCGAGGTGATCCCCTTTGAGAGCAGTCGTTGTATCGTACGTGCCAAGCCTGAAGCCGAAGTCCGCAAGACTGAGCGCAGATGCCGCATCGCCGAGGAAGCCGCCAAACAGTGCGGACGCGGGATCATACCCACAGTGAGGCCCACCGTTTCCTATGCCGACGCGTTGCAGGCTGCGGCTGACGCGGATCTGGTTTTGTTCTGCTATGAGGGAAGTGAGGTAACGCCTCTCCCTGCTGTGATTGAGCAAGCGCACTCCAAGCTGGATGCTGCCGAGCAAAGCGGCCGCAAACCCCAGATCGCCATTTTCGTCGGCAGTGAAGGGGGCTTTTCCCCCGATGAAGTCGATGCTGCCCGTTCCCGTGATTTCGTGCTGACGGGATTGGGTAAGCGAATTCTTCGCACCGAGACCGCTTCAGGGTTTGTCTTGAGTTGTCTTATTTATGCCCTTGAACTTTGATTCCCATAGCCCATCTCCCTTCGTACCCGATTCCGCGCGGCGGATGATTATACATTTTTAATTTGTGAAATAACAAAGAGAGGTAAAAGTCTATGTCTAACAGACTGTTCCAGAGCGTGATCCATCAAATGAAGGACGCGGTTGATCGCACCATCGGTGTCATCGATGAGACCGGCGTCATCATCGCCTGCTCCGAGCTCGTCAAGATCGGCGAGGTGCGTCAGAGCATCCGTGACGAATTGGCGTACACCACCGATATTGTGGTGTCGGGTGGTTACACCTACCGTCCTCTGTCCGGCGGTGCCAAGCGTGAGTACGTCGTGTTTGTGGAGGGCGAGGATGCCGAGGCCGATAAGACCTCCCGTCTTCTGTGCGTTGCCCTTGGCAACATCAAGAACCTGTACGACGAAAAGTATGACAAGGGTTCCTTTATCAAGAACATCATTCTTGATAACATTCTGCCCTCCGATATTTACATCAAGTCCAAGGAGCTTCATTTCAACGCCGAGGAATCCCGCGTGGTGTTCCTGGTGAAGTTCTCGGGTAAGACCGATATGATGCCCTTTGAGATGCTCCAGAATATGTTCCCCGACAAGGCACGCGATTACGTCATCAGCGTGGGTGAGCATGATATCGTTCTGGTTAAGGAAGTCAAGGCCGGTGCAGAGAACCGCGATATGGAAAAGGTTGCCACCAATATTGTGGACACTATGTCCTCTGAGTTCTATACCAAGGTCTCGGTCGGTGTGTCCACCATCGTGGATAACATCAAGGATCTGGCCAGAGCCTATAAGGAAGCCCAGATCGCCCTGGACGTCGGCAAGGTCTTTGAGAATGAAAAGAGCGTTGTCAGCTATGAGAACCTCGGCATTGGCCGTCTGATCTACCAGCTTCCCACCACCCTCTGCGAGATGTTCCTCCAGGAGGTCTTCAAGAAGGGTAGCCTGGAGTCCCTCGACCGCGAGACTCTCATGACCATCCAGTGCTTCTTTGAGAACAACCTCAACGTTTCCGAGACCTCTCGTAAGCTCTTCGTCCACCGCAACACCCTGGTGTACCGCCTGGAAAAGATCCGCAAGCTGACTGGTCTGGATCTCCGCGAGTTTGAGCACGCCATTACCTTCAAGGTGGCGCTGATGGTCAAGAAGTACCTCAGCTCCAAGCCCGGTAAGTTCTGATTCCGTACCCGGCACTCGACGGCACAGGCACCGTCTGTGTATAATTCATGGGCGGTTGGACATACAATATGGACATACCTGTCAACAAACGATGTGCAAATGAGGACTATAAACCAAGAATGAAACAAGTTACCTATCAAATTAAGGGCATGGTCATTGAGACCATGCTCCCCGCCATTACGGCATCCTGTGAAAGTCTGACCGGCGTCCGCAACGTTCGCGTACACGTGATCGACACGGACTCTGCCCGGTTGATTCTGACCCTTAGTGATGAAAACCGGGATGCGCTGGAGCAGGATCTTTCCCGCATCATGACGGCCAAGGGACTGGAGCTTTGTCTCCCTGCCCTCGCAGTGGATGATGTGCCCAAGGAGACGCCCCACCCCGGCGTATCTGGCATGGATACCCCCGGTACGGAAAACACTCCCCAACAGAATGCCGCTCATTACGTGACGGCACCGCCCCCGAAGGAAGGGAAAAAGATCAGCCTGACTGCCGCTGTTTCCACGGTCATTACCGCTGTGATTTTGGCTGTCCTGCTGACCTTCTCGCTGACCACCGCCTATATGAAGAACGACATTCCCAACGTCGTGCAGCCCGGACAGGGGAGCGAAGAGGAGGATGCGTTCGCAGAACTGGACGTGATCGACAGACTCTTCCGTTCCGCCACCATGATGGAGGAATTGGATGAGGACGCCATCATCGCCTCTGTGCTCAAGGGCTACGTGGCCGCCACGGGCGATCTGTACGCCGAGTACTTTACCGCCGAGGAATTCAAGGAGCAAACCAGTACCCAAAACGGCGAGATGTGCGGTATTGGTGTCAGCGTTGTTAACGCAACCATTACGATCAGCGGGATCCCGTATCAAGTGATCACGGTGGCCAACGTCTATCCCGATTCCCCTGCAGAAGCGGCAGGCGTTCTGCCCGGCGATCACATCATGTTCGTCGGAAAGGGCGACGATAAGACTCTGGTTCAGGATATCGGCTATACCGAAGCCCTCAACCGTATGAAGGGCGAGGAGGGAAGCGAGTGTGCTTTCTCGGTCTACCGCCGGCCCCAGGGCTCGGATGATACCGTGCAGTATGAGGAAGTGGAGATCACGGCCATTCGGCAAAAGCTGACCACCCGCTCGGTCATCGGCCGTGTTCATGCCGAGGATTCCACCGTGGGTGTCATCAAAATGATCAGCTTTGACAATACAACGCTGGATCAGTTTACAGAAGCCGTTGAGGCCTTGAAAGCGGAGGGCTGTCAGTATTTCGTGTTCGATCTGCGAAATAATCCCGGCGGACTTCTGACCTCGGTAGAGGACGTGTTGATCCTCTTTTTGCAGGAGGGTGACACGGTGATCTCCACCAAGGATTCCTCCGGACGTGAGTCTGTGACCAAGATCGGTGTCAACGCCGAGGGCGTGGTCACCTGCGGATCGGGCAGTCTGAAAAAAGAGGATATCGGCAAATACAGAGATCTGAATTTTTCTGTGCTGGTCAATGAATATTCCGCGTCCGCTGCCGAACTTTTCACCGCGAATATCCGTGACTATGAGCTCGGCAAGATCGTCGGAGTAAAGACCTACGGAAAAGGTTCCATGCAGACCACCTTCTCCCTCTCCCGTTACGGCTATGACGGCGCTCTGAAGCTGACCACTGCCCACTATTTCCCGCCCTGCGGGGAAGGCTACGACGGGATCGGCATCACTCCCCACGTGGTGGTAGAGCTTTCTGAGGAAGCCCTCAAGTACAACATCAACCTGCTTCCCGACGGCCTGGACAACCAGCTTGCGGAAGCCATCAAGACTATGAAATAACCCCCATGGGGATCCCATCGGAGCGGGCTCAACCCCGCTCCGTAGGGTTGCACGCCCACAAGGGTGGTTTTCGGGAGCATCCCGAATCGAATATTTTTTGCACATAAGGAGACCAGAACAATGGCAGAGAACATGAAGCAGAAGTATACAAAGCAGGGTTATCAGGATCTTGTTGACGAACTGAAATATCTGAAACTGACCCGACGCGAAGAGATCAAGGAGCAGATCGCCGTTGCCCGCGGCTTCGGTGACCTTTCCGAGAACGCCGAGTACGACGAGGCCAGAAACGAGCAGGCTAAGGTAGAAGCCCGCATTCAGGAGCTGGAGGCCCTCATTGAGAATGCCGAGATCATCGACGAGAGCACCATGGACGTACGCTCCATCAGCTTGGGCTCGGTGGTCAAGCTCTACGACGAGGACTACGACGAGGAGATCACCTACAGCATCGTAGGCTCCAACCAGGCAGATCCTCTGGAGCAGAAGATCTCCGACCAGTCCCCCATCGGCCGTGCCCTCATGGGTAAGAAGGCCGGTGACCGCGTCACCGTTACCGCTCCTGCAGGTGAGCTTCACTTCGAGGTGAAGGAAGTTACCCGCGCAGGTCATTAATCAAACATCTCACCACGAGGGGGAAGGAACATGGACGTCCTTGCAATCGGCTGCTGTCAGCGAGCCGCGGCGGCCACGGTGGCCTTCCCCTTGCGCTTTTTATGCGACTGAACTTGCCGTGAAAGGAAATACTATGTCCCGGTATCAAAACAACGATCATGAAGATCAAACTCTGAATCAAGAAAACGATAAGCTGGAAGCCGGCGATATTACCGCCGCCAGTCCGGCCCTCCGTTGGCTGGACAATTTCTGGTATCACTATAAATGGACGGTCATCGTGGTGGCCTTTTTCGTGTCGGTGGCCATCGTGTGCATCGTACAGTTTGCAAGCCGCCCCAGCTACGACACTTCCATGGTCTTTGGCTCTCCCTACCGTATGAACAACGAGGAACGGGCGGATTTTGAAGATCTGATTGCCCGCATCTGCCCCGAGGACTTCAACGGAGACGGTGAAAAGCTGGTCAATCTGGTTGTCTACCAGGTCTACTCCGAGCAAGAGTACGAATCCGAAGCCGAGGCCTACGCCGCTGTGACCAACGAGGATGGCGAAACCGATGCGTTTCAGATCAACCGCCAGTATAATACGGATGAATATAAGAATTTCTCCCAGTATACCATGACGGGGGAGACCTCTGTGTACATCTTGAGTCCCTATATGTACGCGTCCTTGATGGAATCAAACCGCCTCAAGCCCCTCTCCGAGGTCTATACAGATGGAAATCTCCCCGAGGGAGCTATGGCCGACGGCTATGGCATCGCTCTCAAGGATACTGATTTCTACAAGTATAATCCCGCCGCTCAGGTCATTCCCGACAACGCCATCATTTGTCTTCACCGCCCCACCTTGGCCGGGAGAAGCAAGGATGCTGATTTGTATGCCGAGGACGTGGCGTTCTTCAAGGCCATCGTGGATTTTGAGGTGAAGGAGTGATGGATAATCTCACATACATCCTCTGCATCCTGGCACTTATTTCTGTGTTTGTGTTTATAGCGCTGGATGAGTTGCTTCCCAAACGTTTGCCCTTGCATAAGCTACGGTTCCCCCGCTATGGAATTGGTGTTGGACTTGCCGGGCTTGCGGTCGTCCTGTTGCTCATTCCCGAGGTGTATCCCGCTGTTGACTGGGAAGAATTTAAGATTGCCTACATTCTGTTCTTCATCCCCTTCTTCTCCTTCATTGCTCTGGGGAGTGTATGCTTGCTCCTCCTCTCTCTCAACTGGGGCATCGACATCCAGGAAGACTGCATCGTGTACCGCAACATCCTTCGCCGTACGCGCACCGTCCGTTTTTCTGAGATCACGGGGATCGAGCACCGCGAGCCGCGGTTCGGCAATAAGAACAGGGGGCGTTCCTCTCGTCTGTTTGATTGGGAGGATTGGATCATGGAGCTGATCGTACCGAAAAAGATTACCTCCTACTGCATCTACATAGGCAAAAGATCCATACAGGTGGATTCCTTCCTCCGTAATTTCGAGGGCTCTGCCGAGCGGATCCTCAAGGCCATGAAAAAGCAGGGCGTCCAATGCCCCGTCACCACGAAAAAGACGTGGTTTGCATGAAGCGCCTCTAACCACCACTACGCAAAAGGAAACCCAACCTATGAGATCAAAAGTCACCGCTACCGTCATGCTCTTTTCCACCGCCATCATCTGGGGCTTTGCCTTCGTGGCGCAGGTGCTGGGCAGTGACCACGTGGAGCCCTTCACCTTCAACGGCATCCGCTTCATGCTGGGCGCCGCCTCCCTCATTCCCGTCTACTGCATTTTTGAAAAAGAAAGGGAACTGACTCCCATACAGCGTAAGGTGCGCCATAAGCATACCGCCCTGGGGGCTGTCTGCGGAGGTTTGTGCCTGTTCATCGCCTCTGCCCTCCAGCAGTACGGAGCCACCATCACCCGTGACCCCGGCAAGGCAGGGTTCATCACGGGACTCTATACCGTCCTGACCCCTGTGTTCTACTTTCTGATCTTTCGAAAAAAATCAAGTTGGAATATCTGGCTTGGATGTCTCCTCGCTACGGTTGGCCTGTACCTCCTTTGCCTTCGCGATGGAGAGGGTGGTATGTTTGGACTCGGTGAGATCGTCCTCCTCCTGGGCTCCTTCTTTTGGGCGGGGCATATTCTCATCGTGGATCGCTTCATCGACCGCGTCAGCCCTCTGCGCTTTTCCTCCTGGCAATTTTTCATAAGCGGTGCCCTGGGGCTCCTGGCTGGGGTGATCTTCGAGGACGTTACCCTGCACGCCGTGTGGGAGGCTAAAGGGGCCATCCTGTTCTGCGGCATTTTGTCGGTCGGTATTGCCTACACCCTCCAGGTGTTGGCCCAGAAGCGTTCCGATCCCACCTACGCGGCCATCATCTTTTCCACCGAGTCGGTCTTTGCCGCCATCGGAGGACTGCTCTGGAACCTCATAACCCCCGCGCATCTCCACGTGGATCAGGAAATACTCCCCATCGGCTACGTGGGATGCCTCATCATCTTCGCGGGGATCGTGCTATCCCAGATCAATTTCCCTTCAAGAAATAAAAGCCTCGGGCTTTCCGAATGAATAGGAGATACACCATGTACCATCTGATCCCCACCGAGGGTGTGTTTTTTGTGGGTAACGGCCGCGTCGCCATGGGGGGCGAGGGGGCGGATATTATTCAGCTTTTTGCCCCCTGCTATTCCATTCCCGGAGCTCTGACCCTGCGGATGACGACACCGACGGTTAAAGCCCAAAACAATCGCATCCGCGGCTCGGCGGGCTACGTAACCGAGCTTACAGACGTCGAGACCGGCTCCTTCATTGGCGAGATGACCGATTACACCCATCCCACCCTCCCCGTGTTCATCCGCCGATTCAAGCTGTCCCGTCCCATGACTTTCGAGCTGGAATCCCCCTTCAGCACGGTCAATACCGACAACCTGTACGGCGAAAAAGCCCTGGCGCGTCTCTTTGAACTCCCCGACGGAACTACGGTCTTCTCCAAGTCCAAGACGGACAAGGAGACCTTCTGTCAGCTCCTCCTCTCCCCCAACTGCGAGGCCGAGGAGGGAAGCATCACCTTTCCTGCGGGAGAATCCCACCTGATCTTCGTGGGCGGCGATTACGGCGATTTGGGCAAAGACAGCTTTCCAAACTGTATGAAGCTCTCCGAAGCCATGCTGACGGCCGATCTTGATGCCATTTTCTCTGATTTTCTCGCGTATTGGCAAGGAATCTTTGATGGCATTACGGTCAACCGCGACGCCCTCGCGACCGTCGCCGACGGTGACGAGCTGGTGGAGGCGGTCGCCGTCGCGCTCATCACCCAGACCTCGGTTGAGGGCGGTGTCATTGCCGGTGCCTTTTACCATCTCGCCTACGGACGGGATATGTACGGCGTGTTCCGCGGTTACATGGCTCTGGGGCTGTATGACTACGCCCGCAAGATGATCGCCTATATGGCGGACGTGTATCGCCAAAAGGGATATATGCCCAATGCCTCAGGTATGGGCATGTCCTGTTCCCACAATCATGAGAATGACGATGTGGAGCAGACAGGCTACTACCTGCTCGAGCTGCTGGAATATGCTGAAGCCACGGGAGATATTGACTTTCTGCGTGACCGTATGGACTACGCACGCTTCCTGCTGGATGCACAGGAAAAACAGCTTGTAAACGGTATGATCCCCTTCAACGGTGACGAGACCTACATAGCAGGCGGTATTTTCCCCCGCGGCGGCATTGACCACGGCTCCATGGAAGCTACTGCTCTTTACATTGGTTCGGCTCTCCGCATGATGGATGTATGCGAGGCGCATGGGCTTATTGCCCCCCATGAGATCGCCGCCCACCGCGCCACCGCAATGTCCGCACAAACGGTCTTTGCTGAGAATTTTATGGATGGGGAACGTGTCTACGTTAATCAGCCAACCCGTATTCCCGTCACCGATACCCCCGCCTACCGCCACGGCGTGTGCCACCGATGTATGTGGATGACTTGGCTTCTCCGCACCCCTGAGGGCGGATATCTCTGCCCTGCTTGCTACGGGAAGGCGCCCGCGCCCGTTTCCATCGAACGCTACAGTACCGACTGTGCACTCTGGATGTCGATGTTCACAGGCTGCTCGCTCTTGCCCGAGGAAACGGTGAAAAAGGCGCTCATGCGTACCCTTGAGCAGGTACGGAACAGCCACTTTGGTGAGACGAATCCCGATAACACCGTGGGGTATGAGTACGGCGTAATTCTCTATACCCTCGCCAAAGTCCTCCCGTCCGATGCCCTCCCCGCCTACAGCGATCTTTTGGATGCCCTTCTCGACGACCGCGTTCAGGGTGCCGTCTGGACGGAATACTACCGCGGTGGCAAGCCAAGCCCGACCTCCTGTCCTTATCGTCCTTGGGAGAGTGCCATCAACCTATGCGGTATTCTCGCTTACCTCAATGCCATACATAAAGGAGAATGACCATGCCTGTCACCCCCGCATTTTACTTGAGTTTCAACGCTGAGAGCTGTGCTCCATACCATAACGATGACGTAGCCAATGACCGTGCCGATCTGATTTCGGGCAACGGAGCAGATGGTGAGACGATCTGGAAACTGTGCGGACATAACGCCACCGTCACCGAGTCCCGCACAAGTTACGAGGGGATTTCCGCTATCCGTATGGCTACCTCTGTTCGCAATGATGGAGAAACACCTTTGCTTGTGGATGCCCTGTCCTCGGCCTTCATCACAGGATTGGGCGCCGAAGGCCGTCGCTGGTACGATCATCGCTTCATCATCCACTATACCCACATGGCTTGGCAGGGCGAAGCCCAGTGGCGCCACGCCTACGCCGAAGACCTGGGACTATATCCTACCTACAACCACAATCACCAGACAGCCTTCCGCCTGTATTCCCAGGGAAGCTGGACCACCTCCCGTCACTACCCCTTGGTTTTGATCGAGGACACCGAAATCGGGGAGACCCACTACTTTGAGATCCAAACGGGGGCCAACTGGTACATTGAGATCAGCGCGAAGGGGTACATGGAGAATTCAGCCCTTTGCGTACTGCTTACCGCGGCCTTCGAAAAGAATGGTGGCTGGTATAAGCAACTCTCCCCCGGAGAAACGTATACCTCGGCACCTGCCGTTTATGGCTGTGTCAAGGGCGGGATTGAGGAAGCCATCGCTGACCTGACGGCATACAAGCGTTTGACTGCTTTGACTGCATTCCCCATGGGTCACGTCCCCGTCTGCTTCAACGACTATATGAACTGCCTTTGGGCGCAACCCTCCCGAGACCGTCTCATGCCCCTCATCGAAGCCGCCGCCGAGGCCGGCTGTGAGGTCTTCTGCATCGACGCAGGCTGGTTCGGCAAACGGGGCGAGTGGTATGTACATAATGGCGACTGGAAGCCACAGGACGACCTTTTTGGTGAAGGCGGTCTCCAAGGGATCCTGGACGAGATCGCTTCCCGGGGTATGCTTCCGGGTGTCTGGCTGGAGATCGAGACTGCCGACGCAGGCTCCGACTTCGCCAAGGCTCACCCCGAAGCCCTTCTGACTCGCCACGGCTACCCCATTGGCCGAGTCCAGTGCTTTGTGGATTTCCGTCAATCCGTCGTCCGCGAACATCTCATGAATACGTTTGACCACCTTTATGACATGGGCGTTCGCTTCATCAAGAACGATTACAACCATTCTACGGGAATCGGCATTGACTCGAACGACGGTTCCATGGCCGAGGCTCTGCGAGGACATACCGAGGCTTTTTATAGCTTTGTGGATGAGGTCCTTGCCGCCCATCCCGGCCTCATGGTCGAAAACTGTGGCTCGGGAGCCATGCGGTGCGACCACGAAAGTTTGTCCCACTTCCACGTCCAGTCCACCAGCGACCAGGAATACTACGACCGTTATCCCTCCATTATCCAGGGTATGACCGCCTGTATGCCTCCCGAGCGGGCGGGTATCTGGGCATACCCGTATCCCGTGGATTTCCACTATATGTCCGAGCAGGGCGACGTGTACCCCGTTACAGGTGAGCACGTAAAAGCCATGATCGAGAGCTGTGCCGACGGATGGCAGACTGCCTTTAACATGGTCAACGGTATGATGGGCTGTTTCTACCTGTCGGGGCGCATCTGCTACGCTGATGACCGCAACAAGGCGTTGATCGCTGACGCAATTTCTATTTATAAGGAGAATCGTTCGGTTCTGGCGGGCGCCGTCCCCGTGTACCCCATGGGGCTTTCCTACATGAGCCTTGAAGGGCATACGTCTCTCGGTCTTCTCAATCGCGAGGCAGGGAAGCTCCTCCTTGTCGTGTGGCAGATTCATACCGAGGACAGGGAGACCGTGATCGACCTCACACCCTACCTCAACGACAATGCCGCCGTTACCCGCACCTATCCCGATCTGGAGGGCTTTGCCTGCTCCCTGAACGACGGCTATTTGACCGTCGACTTCCCGGAGGGCAACTGTGCCGCCTATATTGAGATCACACTTTGACCGCGAAAGGAAATAGCGTATATGGCAAACAACAAGAACAATAAGAACAGTAAAGCCGGTAAGAATTTAAAAAAATATAAGAGAAAATACAGGAAAATCAAAAATTTTATCATTATGGTGGTTGTCATCGTTGCCGCCATTCTTGGCTTCCTTTTCGGGAAGGAGGCACTCTCCCAAAAGCCTCCCGTTGAGCCCGTCAGTGGCAACGAGGTACAGTTTCACTTCATCGACGTAGGCCAGGGCGATGCCGCTCTCATACGCACCGCAGACGGAGATATACTCATAGACGCCAGTACCAATGATGCCGAGGCCGAGCTGAAGGCGTACCTGGATAGTCTCGGTGTCACGGATATAGAATACGCAGTATTCACCCATCCCCACGAGGATCATATAGGCGGCGCGGATATGGTGATCCTGAACTACAACGTCAAGCGTGTGGTGATACCCGACAAGGAGCATGATACCAAAACCTATGAAAAAATGATCGTGGCCATTGAGGAAAAGAACTGCGAGGTCATCGAAGCTACCCCCGACAAGACCTTCAAGGTGGGCGAGTTGAACTGCACCATCCTTGCTCCCATTAGTACCTCATACAAAGAGTTGAATGACTATAGTGTGGTTATCCGTGCAGATTACGGTGAAACATCGGTGCTCTTCACGGGGGATGCGGAAATCCACTCCGAAGAGGAGATGATCGAGCGTTACGGCCGCGGTGCCGGCGGTATGCTGGACTGTGACCTCATCAAGGTGGGTCACCACGGCTCGGACACCTCCTCCGGCCAGGCCTTCCTGGACGCTGTGACCCCAGCCTACGGCGTCATTTCCTGCGGCAAGGGCAACAGCTACGGCCACCCCATCCAGGAGATCCTGGGACGCTACGAAGCCATGAATGTAAAACTCTACCGCACCGATCTGGAGGGAAGCATCGTGTTTACTTCTACGGGCGGAGAGCCGGTGAAAAAATAATATATTGGGGAACCGTCATGAAAAAACTTTATCTTCTTTGTCTGATCCCCGTATGCTTTCTTGTCTCCTGTGACGTCCACTTTGGTGACGTCCACTACGATGTTCCGTGGTGGGTAATTGCCGTTATCGTGGTGCCGGTCGTCCTCATCATTTTCTATAGGGCATCTCTAAAAACTCACCATGCTCACACCTGTGTAACAAATTTGTGTTATAATAAGGGAAATCAAGCAAAGGAGCAAAAGAGATGGGAAACAGAGGGATTTTTGACGAAGATATTCGACTTGCAAAATTGAGCGAGC
>JAZSBH010000040.1:0-3881 GCA_045602325.1 Eubacteriales bacterium
GCGATAAGGGCCCGTTTACGGGTAGCAAGTAACAGTCCCCACGCAGTTGGCAGTTCGTATAGATGCGTTTACGCATAGCGAAGAATGGAGGGCTATGCCCGCATGTGAAAAACCACCCGCTTGGCGGGTGGATGTTTATTGAGTATTACTTTATGGATTTGGTATCAAAGCTCATACAACGCCTTGAAATCCTCCCGCTCACGGAGAGCGTCAAAGAAGCTCCGGTCGAGGTACTCTCTGAAATCTTCGATGAGAGTGGAGGTTCCGCTGACCCTCAACTCCTTCGCGTCGAAGGTCAGTTTGTTCAGAATGGCGCAGGTGTAGGGGATGGGCTGTACGCGGGCTTTTTCCAAATCGTTTTCATAGGCTACCGCATATTGATGGGAAATCTTCAAGGCTTCAACAGCCTCTCCGTATTTTCCTTCACGGGTCAAACACATGGCTTGACTTATGTGGTTGTGCATCAAGGCCTCGTTGTAGAACAAGTAATTGCCGTCGTCGATGATGGTCTTGATGACCGTTTCCGCCGCGCGGATGGCGTGGAGATCGTGCTTACCCCATTCCAGATCGCTCATAAGATTTCCCATTCTTCGCTCAATCATTTTTTGACGGTGGATTGTCAACTCATCTCCCGACAGACACCACATCAGAAGCTTATTTTGATCGTAGGGATGTTGCTTGGCATAAAAAACCGCATCGTTCCTGCGCCCGATGTCAGGGAGCGTCCGAACCAACCCGTGAATGGCACAGTTCTTGGTGTCGGTGTCCTCGCAGTCCTCAAAGATGGTTTCAAAGAGCTTGACAGCCGCTTTGAAATGCTCCTGCTGTTCCTCGGAATAATGGTCACAGTTATGGATGGCGTAGGATTCCTCGGCCAATGCCAGCCACAGGAGGCAGTCAAAGTTCCCGGGGTATTCGGCTACGGCAGTTTTGGCAATCTCGTAGCGTTTCGCGGTGTCTCCCGTTTGGTGGGTCTCGTCCAAAGCGGCCTCCAATTCCTTCAGGCGGGGATCGTCCTCGACGGTTGCCAGCCCGAACAGCTCGTCGGTAGAGACCCCCAACAGCCGGGCGAGGGGAACGATCATGGACAGGTCGGGGGAGGCGGCGCCCGTTTCCCATTTGGAAACGGCTTGGAAGGATACGTTCAGATACTCCGCCAGTCGCTCCTGAGTCATGTCCTTTTTCTTGCGGAGCTCTTTGATCTTTATACCAATATGGTTCATATATGTTTCTCCTTTGCGTAATGGATAAGCCGGCCTGCTTTCACCATCATTATACCACAAATCCGCCCGCCGTCAATAACTTGTTTTTTGACGGAATTCAACCACCGTTCGAGTTTTGAAAAAGAGATACTCCGCAACTCAATTCCTCTCACATTCTCCCACCTTTCCGCATATTTTCTGTAAATAAACACCTCCCCGTCAAATATTCGGGACGGCACCGTGCTATACTGTTTCTATACAACCGCTCATCGGAAAGGAACTTGGAGTTTATGGGAAAATACTTTGGTACAGACGGCTTCCGGGGGGAAGCCAACGTTACGCTGACCGTCGATCACGCCTACCGTATCGGGCGCTTTTTGGGCTGGTACTGCCGCGAGCACGACTTGAGTCAGCCCGCCGCCGAAAAGATAGCGGCGCACCGTCCCCGCATCGCGGTAGGGAAGGACACCCGCCGCTCCAGCTATATGTTTGAATACGCCATCGCGGCGGGGCTGACTGCCTCGGGCGCCGATCCCTACATGCTCCACGTCACCACCACCCCCAGCGTGTCCTTCGTAACGGCCAGAGAGGATTTCGACTGCGGCGTGATGATCTCGGCTTCCCACAATCCCTTCACCGACAACGGCATCAAGCTGGTCAACCGCCGCGGCGAGAAGATCGACGACGATACCATCGAGGTCATCGAAGCCTACCTGGACGGAGAGGATGATCTGCCTCTTGCCACGGGTGCGGACGTTGGGCGCATCATCGACTACGCGGCAGGCCGCAACCGCTACGTGGGCTACCTCATCTCCCTGGCCGCCAACTCCTATAAGGATTTCCGGGTGGGGCTGGACTGTGCCAACGGGGCAGCCTGGATGATCGGACGTGCGGTGTTCGAGGCTCTGGGTGCGAAAACCTACGTCACGGGCGCCGATCCCGACGGTCTGAACATCAACGTGGAGTGCGGCTCCACCCACATCGACCGCCTGAAAAAGCTGGTGGTGGACGAGGGCTTGGACGTGGGCTTTGCCTTTGACGGCGACGCCGACCGCTGTATCGCGGTGGATGAGAAAGGAAATGAGATCAACGGCGACCACATTCTCTACGTTCTCGGAAAAGCCATGAAGGAGCAGGGCAGTCTGGCCAATAACACCGTGGTCACCACCATCATGTCCAACATGGGGCTCTACCGCGCCTTGGACGAGGCGGGCATTGACTATGTTCAAACCACCGTAGGCGACCGTTTTGTCTACGAGAACATGGTGGAGAACGGCCACGTCATTGGCGGGGAACAGTCGGGGCACATTATCCTCCGCAAGTACGCCACCACGGGGGACGGCATCCTCACCGCCACCATGGTGATGGAACGCATTGTGGACAGCAAACTCCCCCTCTCCAAGCTGGCCGAGGCGGTGACCATGTACCCTCAGGTCACGAAAAATCTCCGCGTGCCCGACAAGGACGCGGTGCTGAACCATCCCGCCGTCAAAGCTAAGCTGGCCGACTGCAATGCCCGCCTGGGTGGGGGAGGCCGTATGCTCCTCCGCAAGAGCGGCACCGAGCCCGTGGTGCGGGTCATGGTGGAGGCGGCGGACAGGGCGACCTGCGAGGCGTACGCGCGGGAGATGACGGATACCATCCGCGTAGAAAAACTAACCTGTGAGGATAAATGATATGAAACACGAAACTACCCCCTCCCGCATTTCTCTCCGCACCCAAGCCCTTTTCGACCTCACCCACACCCTTGCTCGCCCCTGGCTGGAGCACACCGAGTTCCCCTGGGAGATTCTCTCCGACATTCCCACGATCATCTGCGAGATTGGGGATACCCTCGACTCCACCCTTTACGACCACCCCGCCGACGGGGTCTGGATCGCCAAGTCCGCGCAGGTCGCCCCTACCGCCTATATCGGTGCACCCGCGATTATCGGCGAGCGTACCGAGGTGCGTCACGGCGCCTTCATCCGCGGCGCTGCCCTCATCGGGGACGACTGCGTGGTGGGCAACTCCACGGAGTTGAAGAACTGCATTCTGTTCGACGGTGTGCAGGTGCCCCACTACAACTACGTGGGGGACTCTGTCCTCGGCTACAAGTCCCACATGGGCGCGGGAGGCATTACCTCCAACGTCAAGAGCGACAAATCCCCCGTGACCGTGAAGCCCGCGGCGGGCTTTGAGGGGGATTTCGACCCCATCCCCACGGGGCGTAAAAAGTTCGGCGCCATGCTGGGGGACTATGTCGAAGTCGGTTGTAACAGCGTGTTGAACCCCGGGACGGTGATCGGGGCGCACTCCAATATCTATCCCCTCTCCTCGGTCAGAGGCGCCGTCCCCGCCAACGCCATCTTCAAGAGCGGGAAGGGATCGGAGATCGTGGGTAAGGAGTAAGGCGAATTACTGTTTATAGGTCTGTTGTCTGACGGAAGAAGCGGTTGAGGCGTAACCCTCATCCGCCTCCCGCCGCATTCGCTGGTCGGCACCTTCCCCCGCGGGGAAGGCTTCGGTATTATGTTTCTCGTTTCTATAAATATCTTTAAGTATCAGTATGTTTTTGGATATAAGAAAAGTTAGCACATACTACGTGCTTGCCTTCCCCGCGGGGGAAGGTGTCGCCAGCTCCTGCGGCGGCGACGGATGAGGGTGGATCGTGTCACCGCCTCTTCCGTCAGACAACTA
>JAZSBH010000041.1:0-14718 GCA_045602325.1 Eubacteriales bacterium
CCGTGGAACGGTTATCCACGAACTCCCCGAAGGCGTGGGCCAGGGAGGTCTTACCCGTACCCGACATACCCTGAAGAATGAGGATCTTGGACACCGCCATACCCGCCACAAAGCGGCGGATATCGTCGATATCGTAATACAGCTTCAGATTATACGCCGCGTAGTTACGGAAATCCTCGCAGAAGCGATCCAGGGTCATGCTTCGGTCGTAGCGGGTATGGCCGTAGCCGTGACGGTTTCCGTCTATGCGGGTCAGCATGCAGAAGCGGCTCGTGGGAACGTTTCCTTCTGTTGCGGGTAACTCGGTTGCCCCAACCGAAGTATCGGTCACAACGGGCTCTTCCCCTTTATCTCGACTCCCCAAAAGCACTGTCACCACCAGTACGGCAATGATGGTCAGGATGATAAAGATGTAGACCACGATGGCCGTTCCCGAGGTGAGCACGTCGGCAAGCCCTCGGTCACCTGCCTCGGTCGTCAGCGCCGCGACCCGCGGCAGGATGGAAAGGTTCAGCATATCATGCCTCCTGACGGTTGGTTAGTAAGAATCAGATGAGATCCGCTCCCGACTCCTTGACGGTTCTGCGGCAGAGAGCGGTGTTGTCGTCCCCGAAAATAGCGTCCAGGGTCTCGCAGAACCCTCGCTCGTCGCGGGGGATGCGACCCGAGAGGGCGGGGATCAGGGCGGGCAGAAGCTTGACCGCCATCGCCTCGTCCTGCGCAGCGGCTTCGCTCACATCCATGGACATGAGTGCCGCCATGTACTGCTCCAGCCCCAACCAGATCTTATTCTCCATTCGGAACTCCCCGAATCGGGCGGCGTAAGCCTCCAGTCGGTCGATCTTCTTCCAGGTGTCCTCGTCCACGGTGAACCCACTACGCAGACGGTCGCACAGATAATCCATCTGGCCGTAACTGAAACGACGGAAATGAGCGCGCTCGGAGACGGGCGCGATGCGCTCGACATGCCAGGTATGCACCGTGGCCACCTCGGCAACGTAATCGGGCAGCGTATGGAGAGACGTTCCCTCCTTGAGGTGTACCAGGAACCACAGGTTCTCAGGCAAGCTGAATTCCTCGGTTTCCCCATCGACATTGAGCGCCGTCACGGAACAACCGGCGCGGGGAGCGTGGGCATGACGGGCAAAGGGGACGAAATAATCTGACATGACCGAGGGATCCACGTTGGTAAGCGCGGCCAGGTGGATCGTTCCCCGCTCCCGTCGGGCGGTATCCAACGCCACCGTAATATGGCGGGGTGTTCGGATGCCGGATTCATCCACGGTAAAGAGCACGTCTGCTTCGCTACGGTAGCTTTCGTCCACGGCATCCACGGTAGCAGCCCCCGAGAAATACTCGCCCAGCAGAGATACCAACGAAGAAAAGTGCGCGTCACTCATATCCCGTATCAGAACAAGACGAGAGGTCGCCAAAGAGGCCAGGAGGCTATTAACCGTACTCTCGCCCAAGAAAAGTCCCTTTTCCTGTACCAATACGGCCAGTTCGCGGGCGGCTTCGGAGAGGGTCAGGGTCTTATCCACGTCTGCGAAGGAATCGTACTCCTCCGCCTCCTCGGACTCGGACGTCTCCTCCGTCCCCTCGGCGGGCATATACAGATCATCGGCAAACAGCTCGGCGGCAGAAGGAACGGGGATGGGGGTTGCGTCCGCAAACAGTTCCCGGTTTGCTTCCTCCAGAAGGGCTCGGTCGGCGGCGTGCTGCTTCCGTCTGTCCCGGATCTCCATGGCAAAGCACACGGCGGCACCGACGGCCAGGATCCCCGCCACGATGTCCAGAAAGACGGCGTCAGCGGCGGTCAATATATCGTAAAATTTCAGGCTCACCGCCAGGCAAAGGGCGACAATGCCGAACAAAAGATTCCGCAAAGAGGATTTCATAGGCGTGTATTCAGCCTCCATTACATAGCGTTGGGTATGAACGTTGGATACCGACGGCAGGTAGTCGGCGGGATCCTCCCCGTCGGAGGGAACGGTATCCTTTCCAAGGGTCAGGGTAGTTTGCAACCGAATGTCCGAAACCGAGCCGCCCACAAAGAGGGTGTAGGTACCCGCCTCGGTCAGCTGCCCCCCTGCCTCGGTATAAACGGCGGGGATCTCCAGCGGCAGGGTGACCGTGGTCCCCTGCCCCGGAGTCAGCTCCAAACGGGCAAAGCCCACCAACTCCTTTTTGGGGCGAAGCACCGCCGAATCCCGAATACCCAGGTACACCTGGGCGATCTCGACGCCTGCCCGCTTGCCCGTATTCTTGACGGTAAAGGTGATCCGTTGGTTATCGGCATGCAGATCCGCGTATCGGAAGGATGTATAGGAAAGCCCGTGCCCAAAGGGATACAACCCACCGCATCCAATGGTGTCGTAGTATCGGTAGCCCACGAAGGGACCGACCTGACGGTTTTCACGGAACAGATCGGGACAGACCGCCCGGGCGCAGAGGGTGACGGGCAAACGCCCTGCGGGTGCTTGCTTTCCAAGCAAAATATCCATAACCGCCCGCAGACCCTCGGATGCATCCAAGGGCGCCATCAACACCGCCGACAAGGGATGTACGGCGGCGGTCACAAAGGACATATCCATATCCACGTGACTCGAAAGCACGGCAATCACGGTCTTATCCAATCGGGACAGGCTGTCGCACAGTGCCAACTGGTTGGCAGGCAGTACACGCCCCCCCGTCTTTTTCATCCCGGCTTCCCGCACGGCATCCGTGCCGAGGAACAAGAGGATGGTATCGGCTTTTTCAGCCAGCTCTAACGCCTCTGCCAACAGGTCATCGTCTCGGTCGGAGCCCAACTCATAGCCTATGGCGTGCCCCACGACGGTATGCCCCCCGTCGGTCAACCATTCGACCGCCTCTGACGGGGCTTGACAGCTCAGCCCTCCAATGTCACCCACCAGACACAGCTTGGTCGGAGACGTCAGCGGCAGGACATTCCGCTTTTGCTTGGCATGACGGCGATTTTCCAGCAGAACGACCGAGGATCGTGCGGCACGGTAAGCCAGATCCCCCCGCGGAGGGTGGATATCGGTGGGGCGAGCCGCCTGCTCCCGACAAGTGTGAGCAAAGACCAACAGCCGCTCCACGGCCGCGTTCAACGTCTCATCGGAAATGGCTTCGCCGTTTGCGCAGGCAGTCTCCAGCTCGCCCGTCGTAGCACGCCCGTGTCGGATGGCGGCTTGGATGCGGCGGTATCCGTGCAGGGCGTTTTGCAAGGCCGTTGCAGAGCCCGAAAGGCAGATCCGCCCCTCTGCAAGAGCGGCGACAGTCCTCCGCTCATCGGCATGCCGACAAAGGAGGGTATTGGGCGGGGTGGGCAGGGTGATCGGTCCCCCGGCCTCGGTGACCAACCCCGCTCCCTTACCATCCCGCAGTGCGCGGAGGTAGGGGGCGTCCTGAATCGCCCGTATGGCACGTGCGGCGGTCCATTCATGAGCGCAAGCGGCTTCATCGGCGGTCATGCCGTATCCCTCAAGGCTGGCCGAACTCCCCGTACGGGTAGCGCCTGCCAGGCAGGCTCCCGCCAATTCCCCCGCAAGGCAGGGATCCTCGGACAGCGCATCCCCGAAGGGAGTCAACCGCGTTTTGGCACCGGGCAGAATGACATGGTGGACACCGTCTCCCTGTAAACGAATACACAGAGCCTCGGTGACCTCGGAGAAAAGAGCTTTGTCCCATGAGCGCGCCAAATGAGCGGGGGAGGGATAGACACCTCCACCGCCTGCGTGCGCAGACCCGCACTCCACCTGCGGCACCCCCAAAGCGATGAGCTCGGGCGCCGACAGGCTATGGATATCCGTCAGCATGCGGATCTTCTGACGCTCCGTCAACTGACTGACGATGTGGGTAGGATCGAACATAACACAGCCCTTTCGTAATTGTAAGATCAAACGGTTGTCTCGCCGATCGGCGCGTGGGTAGTTGGATGCATGTTTTCGGATAGAGCCGTCATGGCCTGATCAGATCCGAAATGAAGGGAAACAGGGTCACAAGCAGCAGGAGCACCACGAACAGCACGGCCGCAGGCCAAAGATACTTGACCTTCCTGCGTCGGCTCGAAACCACCCGCAGGCTGATACCGTCCGACAGGCCGTCCTCCCGCCCCCCCCGACCGTCGTAGACCCAAGGCTCGGGCATATCGTACCCCACCGTCACCCGATTTCCTCGGACGGTGTAGTGGTAGCTTCCCGAGGTCAGGGCAGTCAGACGTACGCGAATATCGGCACACGGCTCGCTGACGGGGATCCCTTGGCCTGGGATGAACGTCTCCCCCTTGGCCACGGCAGGAATATCCATCTTCCCGTAGGTGACCGTCGTACAGCGGATGCATGCGCCTGCAGCGTCCAGCTCTTCCAGTTCAAAAGCGAAGCCGTCCACGGCAAAGTCCGCCTCCTTCGCCCAGCGAAGCAGGAGACAGCGAACGCCGTCCACCTCTGTGAACTTGTACTCCCGCACCGCCATCAAGCCCTCGGGCTGGGGATGGACGTAGGATATCCTCGCGGAGGCAGCACGGACGGTATTCCATACAAAATCAAACGGCTCTCTCATCGACTCATTCCCTTGATATTTTGCATATAGTATCTGAAGACGATCCATTCGGCACTGACCGCCCCCAACACAGCCGAGGTGACCAGGGTCAGCGCTTTATTCCCCGTCATATTCCACAGGGCAAAGATCTCCGCCACACCGTTATACAGAACCGACGCCACGATCATGGCGGTCACCACCGAAAGTCCCGTGTAGACGATAATGCTGGCGACGGAATACCCCGCCGTCACCTCCCGCCCCATGTACATACCGTCTGCTTTACGCAGAGTCAAACGGGCGTAGGCGGTCGCACGGGGGAGGCGTACGACACGGGTACATCCCCGCTCGGTAATGCGCTCGCTGACGTTGAGCACGTCCAGAAGCCGCCCCTTGGAATCAAAGGCCGTTACGTCGTAACGGAGATGGGCAATCTGCTCGTGGATACGGCATTTCATATAGGTACAGCCATCCTGCTTGATGAGGGCGTAATTGCGGATAAAACGGCGATATTGGGGGGCGGGCTCATAGACGATGGCCCGTCCTTCGGGAAAGACCAATTTGCGGATCCCCCGATCTCCGGAAGGCAAAAGAGACGTTTTGGCCCGCCCCTTGAAAAGAGTCCGGATGGAGAATTTGTCGTCCGTCGGGGCCCGCCATACGAGCCGCAGGATCAAGCGGGGATAGACCGAGACCACCAGGTACAGATACACCGCAAGAGAGATCGGTACCGTCAATCCGTTCATGATTAATAAAACGATTTCTTCCACCGTAACGGCTCCTTTCCATACTTTTTTTGTGGGGGACCTCTAAAACTCCCTCGCACGGCGAATCGACGGAATCTTTTCCGCCCGAGCTTTGCTCGAAATCTCGCCGCAGGATGAGTTTTCGAGGTGCCCTATGAATTATTGTCCCGATGCCACGGTCTCAAAGAGATCCAGCAGATCGTCGGAGGTGAGTGTATCTCCACGGTCACCCAACCTGTCGATCAAGGCAATAGACACCATCTCGGCCAGGGCAGGCGGCACTTTTACGCCGTATTTCCCGGCATATTGCAGGGTATATTCCCTCATGGCTTCAACCCGCTCCTCCATGGAGGTCTCCATACCGTTTATCAAATTCATAGCACCGGACAGATCCGACATCAAGCCCTCTAATTTGTCGCTGTCAAAATCCGACCACTCAATGGCCGAAGCCATGATGCGAAGTGACATATTGGTCAGCTCCCCTGCCAGATGTGTCATACAGGGATTTTTCATGAGCTCGTCGTAAATGAGATTCAGGACACCGCCCTCTCCCATGCTGTTCGCCAATTCCTCGTAATCGGGGTTGGCAAGCAGACCGTGATCAACGGCAATGAGATAGATATTGAGCAGAGTACCGATATCCCGCCCTACGCAGGTGGGCTCGGACTCGGCGCAGACCTGCAAAACTCCCGTCATGAGCGGATCGACCAGTTCACCGAAGGTAGGGCGGGCAACCTTCATGAAGGTCTTTCCCTCCAGCCAAGCACCGGCCACCCGATTGACGGTATCCGCCGCGATCATTTTAGCGGCCTCGGATGCATCGATCCTATCTCCCAGATGTGCCACGGCTTCCCGCTGCTCGGGTGTCAGGGCGTCCGGTCTCTTGATCAGGGACACGACGGAGATCATACCCTCCACCGCCTCTATGCAGGCGTCCGCTTCACGGCGCAGATACACACGATTGTCGTTGAGCTCTGTACAGGCAGACGCATCAAAAATGATTCCACAGCCCAGCGCCTCCAGCAGAACCACGGCAGGATCTCCCGTGGTCGCCCGTACCGAGGCCACCAGGTCACTGTCCAGACCAAAGGAATTCCACTTGATCTTGAAGTTGTCGGTTCCCGCCAACAGTCGATCAGCGGTAGACAGCACGCCCACCACGGGCGAGAGCAGGATCAGGGACGCGATCAAACCGCAAAGCCCTCCTGCAAGCCCCCCCACCAAACGGCCGTGACGGCGATGCCAGGGGGCATTTTCACTTTCATACATGGGATCAGCTGGATCATCGGGCAGGGGACGCAGACGTCCGCGGAACAGGATAGACACCACGATGCGGGCAATCAGGCGCAGGACGAGGAAAAAGAGCACGAACAGGATGGGGGAGATCATCGCATCCGCGCCGGCGGTAACCAACGGGATGATGGCAGGAAAGGATTCCGCCAAAGTCTCAAGATTGGGCAAAAGGACCAAAATGATCTCTCCCAGCATCTGGGAAGGCGTATCCGACAGCCATACCGCCAACGGAGCGGCGATCAGCGCAGAGAGTACCACCGTCGAAAGGGATATGGCCGTCCACACAAGCCCGCGTCGGATACCGCGCATGACTTCTATGAATATGCCTGCCCCCACGACCAGCAGCAGCACCGCCGAAAACATGGTAAATGACATATGTAGATCCTCATTTTGAGATAGATGTGAGAAAGAGTATACCTATTTATGGTATACTACCATAAAATTATAAACTTGTCAAGACAAGAACATGACCCACCCATGAACAGACATGCATTAATTCGTAAATTTCGCACAAAAATTGTATTTCGCGTTTTTGTTTGGCGGCGTATCTTGTCTGTTTTGCACAAAATTTCCACGCAACGTCTACGCCCCCCCAAGCACAGTAAAGCCAAAAAAATCTCTTTTTTATAGGTATTTTTTCGGTTATCTATTGCAATCCTAGGGAAATCATGGTATACTGAACGCAAACGGAGGTATTGCTTATGAACCTTTATGCAACAGACCTGTTGAAGCAAGAAATGAAACGTATCCCGGAGGGGGAATTTGCCCCCTTCCTTTACCGTGCCGAGGGCTTCCGAAAAGCTGGGAATACCCCCGGAGATGCCCCCGTGGATATCCGCCGCGGTATGGGACTTTCGTCCTTGTTTGCGGCTCCCAAGGCATACATATACCGCGGCGACTCCATCGCAGGTAGCATACGCCCCCTGTGGGCAGTCATGACCCCCGAGGAAAAGCAGGCCGCTCTTGACCTGTGCGCCCCCTTGGGCGAGCGGGGATTCCTCCACAACGGCGATCACTTCGCCCCCGATTATGAGACCTTCCTGCGGGAGGGCATTCCCGGCACCCTTGCCCGTATCGAAGCGTCCAAGATCACCCACGCCGATGACCCTGCCCGTGTGAATTTTCTGGAGAGCATGCGTCTGGCGGTAACGGGTCTGCGCGACCGCATAAAAGCCCATGCCGACCTAGCCGGAGACTTGATGGGCACAGAAGGCTATGACGACGGCGCGTTGACCGCCATCCGCGATAACTGCACCGCCCTCTGTAAACGTGCCCCCGAGACCTTTGCTGAGGCACTTCAGCTTGTCTGGATGGTGCACACCTGCTTCGTTTGGGAAGGCCGCTACGCCATGGCACTGGGACGGATGGATCAGTACCTATACCCCTATTTTGTCCGCGACGTCGAAAAGGGCGCATTGACCGAGGAGGAGGCCATCCTCCTTTTGGAAAACGTCTTTGTCAAGATCTACGAGCGCCACGCCTACCTGGGCGGAGACGACGTGGTCAATATCGCCGTGGGCGGAGTGAAGCCCGACGGAAGCGACGCCACCAACCGCCTCAGCTTCTGCGTATTGCAGGCTGTAGGCAACGTGGGACTCCCCGGACCCAACCTATCCGCGCGGATCTCTCCCACCACCCCCGACGAGTTCCTGGACGAATGCCTCAAGGTTATTGGCACGGGTCTGGGCTACCCTGCCCTCATGAACGACGCCGTCAATATCGCCGCTCTGTCCCGCTACGGGTACGCCATCGAGGATGCGCGGAACTACTCCATGGTGGGCTGTATCGAAAACTTCATCACAGGTATGCAGCCCGCCTGGACAGACGGGCGGTTTGATACTCCCCGCTTCCTGGAATACGTCTTCAACGACGGCAAGGGCTATTTCCATCCCTCCGCCGGCATCGATACCGGGAATACGGCCTCCATCACCACCATGGACATCCTCATGGAACGGCTGGAGATCCAACTGAAAGCGGGAGTCAAGGAGTACGTCGAGAATTTCAACCGCTACAATAATCTGCCCAACCCCGATCAGTACACCTCCCCCTTCCTGTCGGTCTTCTGCAAGGACTGCATCGGGCGAGGACTGGATATCAATCTGGGCGGCGCGGTCTACCCCTCGGTGCACGGTGCGGCGCTCATGGGTGTAGGCACCATGTGTGACTCTCTCGCCGCCATCGAGCAGGTGATTTTCACCGACAAGACAGCCACCGTAGACGAACTGGCTACCGCGCTGAAAGCCAACTTCGAGGGCTTCGAGTCCCTGCGGGAAAAGCTGCTGGCTGCCCCCAAGTATGGCAACAACGACGACCGCGCCGACAAGTACGCGGTCTGGTTCGTGGACTTCCTCTCGGATGAATTCATGAAGTACAAGACCCGTGACGGCGGCGGCTACTACACCGCCATGGCCGCCAACGTCAGCAACATCTACGCCGGCCACACCATCGGTGCCACCCCCGACGGCAGACGGGCAGGCGAGCCCTTGTCCGACGCCGCCTCCCCCACCTACGGGCGGGATACGAGGGGCGCCACGGCTACAGTTTTGAGCGTCACCAAGCCAGACTACACCAAGGTGGCCTGCGGCACCGTCATCAATCAGAAGTATTCCCCCTCCATGTTCGAGGATGGCAAGCGGGAAAAGCTCCTGGCCCTCATCAAGGTCTACTTCGCCAAGGGTGGGCAGGAAATGCAGATCAACGCCACCTCCACCAAGGTTCTGCGGGACGCCATGGATTATCCTGAAAACTACCCCGATCTGGTGGTGCGGGTATCCGGCTTCTCGGCTCTGTACGTGACCCTGGCACGGGAGGTCCAACTGGACATTTTGAGCCGGACCCAGCAGGAATAAGAAAGCGATGGGGCCTTGCTTCGTACTACAGTTTTCAAATTGCAGTTTATCGGGGAGTTGTTCATTACCTTAAGAACTTTTGATGTCCCTTTCTGTCCATGGCGACAGAAAGGGACGGAAAGAACGCCACTTAAGGAAAGTACCCACGGTACTTTCCTTAAGGATCCTTTCCCCTTATCTGCGTGCCATTTTGCCAGTGGGCAAAATGGCTGATACGCTGTCAAGTCGCAGTTAGCCAAACGGCCGAGGTGTCGGCGGAGCGCCGACCACCTCGGGTAGCGACCTACTTGGCTCAACCAACGGATTTCATTTACCCGATAAGAGAAAACTGCGACTTGGGGTCGAGACAAAAGGGCGAGTTCCGCGTGGACGGCGCTCCGCCGTTCGTGCGGGTTCTCGAATCTTGGCGACCCTACGCGCAATCAACACATTTTGCGAAAAGCAAAATGTGTGCGCTGTTTAGGTGGTGGGTTTCTCAAGGGAGGCACCGTGGGTGACTCCCTTGAGTGGCGTTCTTTTGGTACTTTTCTTTCGACAAGGAAAGAAAAGTACATAAGCATAACTCACCCACAAACCCAAATTTAAAAATATATCCATAAACAAAAACGGAGATACCCTATGCTTGATCTGAATATCTCTGATATCCAACACTTCTCCACCGGCGACGGCCCCGGCATCCGCACCACGGTCTTTCTCAAGGGATGCAACCTCCACTGTCCCTGGTGCCACAACCCCGAGACGATTCCTGCCGCTCCCATCACCCTGACCTATCCCAAAGCCAACAAGACCATCATCTACGGACGGCGCATGACCGTCGGTGAGGTGGTGGCTGACGTCATGGAGGATGTGGATTTTTACCGCCAAAGCGGCGGTGGGGTAACGGTTTCGGGCGGTGAGCCCCTCCTCCAATATAAGGCGGTGGCAGAGCTGGCGAAAGCCTTGAAGGAGCGAGGTGCTTCGGTCCTTCTCGACACCGCGGGATGCGTTCCGTGGAGCCGCTTTGAGGCAGTCCTTCCCTATGCGGATACCGTCTTTTTCGATTGGAAGACAAGTGACCCCGCCTTCATGCGTGACCGTATCGGCGGAGACCTCGATCGGATACGGGATAATCTCACCCGCCTGCTCCGCACCGACACCGAGGTGCATATCCGCATCCCCCTGATCCCCGGCGTGAATACCGAGAACGAGTCGGTCACCGCCATGATCGCCGATCTACGGACGATGGGGGCAAAAACCGTCTCCCTGCTTCCCTTCCACCGTCTGGCGGTGGGCAAGTACGAGGCTATGGGGCAGGTCTATCCATACAAGGACACCCCGCCTCTCTCCGCCGAGGACATCAAACGCATTTTCCTTATGTATCAACCATATTTTCAAGTCTACACAGAAAAATAAAAAGCGAGGTTCATCAACATGAAAGCAAAAGCAGCCGTATTCATTGGCATCCGTACCCCCTTCGAGATCCGCGAATTCGACGTGACCGCCACCCCTGCGGGCTACGGTCGTTCCTCCCTCATCGCCAGCGGCGTATGCGGCACCGACCTGCACTTCTACCGCGGCGGACTGATCACCAATCCTCCCACCGTCATCGGCCACGAATTCGTGGGCAAGCTGGAAGACTGCGACCCTGCTGAGGCCGCCAAATACGGGCTTTCCGTCGGCGACAACGTCATTGCCGACATCGCCGTCCCCTGCGGAGAGTGCCTGCTCTGCAAGTCGGGAGACGACGCCAATTGCGTCAACATGGGGGTGACCAACGGCGGCAGTATCGAGGAAGCCCCCTACCTGTGGGGAGGCTACGCCGAGGTCAACTACACCCCCCTCGCCAATCTGGTGAAGATCCCCGAGGGACTGGACCCCACTGCCGTGGCGGTCTTTGCCTGCCCCGGCCCCACCGCCATGCACGCCTTCCGCCTGGGCGAGCAGGCAGGTCTGAGGTGGGAGGAGATCCATTCCGCCGTGGTACAGGGCGGCGGTCCCGTGGGGGCATACGCCGTCATGTATCTGAAATCCATGGGCGTAGAGCGGGTCTTCGCCATCATCAACCGTCAGGATCCCGCAAGAGAAGCTCTGCTCCGCAAGCTGGGTGCCGACGAGGTATTCACCCTGGCGGTAGAGGGCGCGGAGGCGATCACCGCTCGTCTGCAGGCCGAAAACGGCGGGCTGGGCGTTGACCTGTGCTACGAGGCATCGGGCTCTCCCCGTGCTATTCCCCAGGGTATGAACATCCTGCGTAACCGCAGCTTCTATCTCGTCCCCGGCCAGTACAGCAACAGCGGCGGCATCGAGATCCAACCCCAGGTCATCACCTTCAAGGCCGTCCGCATCATCGGCTCCTCCCAGTACTCCATGATCGACGTCCGGGACTATCTGGCCTTCCTGGCAAAGAACCCCTCCCTCTGCGCCTGTATCCGAGATCTGGCAACCTGCTATCCCGTCTCCGAGGCAAATCAAGCCTTCGAGGACGCGTTGGCCGGAAAGAATGTCAAGACCGTGCTGGTCAAGTAATCCTATCCACTATCCACTATCCACTATCCACATCAAAATGTCGCAGGGTACCTTGATCTTCAGGTGCCCTGCGACTTGTTTAAGATAACCTATATTTCGGGATGGTCCCACTCGTCCTCGGGATAATTCGCCCGCATGCGGGCCGTCTCCTTTTCCTTGTTCCAGAGATAACTGAGCCGCAGTTCCTGTCCGGCACGAATGCGGCGGATGTTTTCGCCGTGTCGCAAAAGCACCACGATAGCCACTGTCAGAAGCAGCAGAACACCCCGCACGTCCCGGGTCATACATCCGTATACGAAGGGGAAGACTACCGAAGCCGACATGGGAACGAAGCAGATATAGTTGGTAGCCAACGCCACCACGAGCTCGCAGGCCAGCATGATTCCGAAGACCCGCAGATCATAGGCCAGAATGGTTCCGGCCAGACAGGCCAGACCCTTCCCTCCGCGGAACTTCATATAGAACGGGAAAATATGCCCCAGAATACAGGCCGTGGCTGTCACCGCGAACACCAGGGAGTCCCCCGGGAACAGACTTCGGGTCAGCCAGACGGCCAGGGCGGCCTTGGCAATATCGAAAGCGGCGCAGAAGGCTCCCCGCAGCTTTCCAAACAAAAGCAATGCGTTCGACGCGCCCGCGTTTTTGGAACCCCGCTCCCGAATATCAAAGCCATGAATTCTCGCAATGATATATGCGGGATTCAACATACCGATCAGATATCCGATCAACAAGCAGGCTGCATATCGCATCCCAATCACCTCTCTTTCTCCAATCCATTGCAAACAAATAAATAGTACCACGAAATTCTGAACCCAAAGTGAACTTTCCGTCACATATTCGACAAAATCCAACAAATTTGCCCCTGCGGGCGTTTCTGTTCACAGCAGGTTTACATTCTTCTTCTATAATGATGATCGACACCCCTACTATCATCAAAAATGACCTGTCACAGGTGACCTGTCACAGGTGACCTGTCATAAGTGACCTGTCAAAACTTGACCTGTAAAGGAGCCATCATCATGACCTATCACATTCTCCATAATCCCTTCGCGGGGAGCAAGAGCGCCGAGACCCCCGCCTGGCTGACCGCCCTGACCTCCGCCGGTCATACAGTCTCGGAGCACGACATAACCGTCGTCTCCAGGGACTATCCCGCGTTTTTTGCCGCCCTCGCCGAGGATGACGCCGTGATCCTCCACGGCGGCGACGGCACCATCAACCGTTTCGTCAACGACACCGAGGGACTGGATATCCCCTGTGATCTGCTCTATGCCCCCGGCGGCACCGGCAACGACTTTCTGCGGGATCTGACCAAAGAGCCCTCCTCCGAGCCCTTTTCCCTTCGTCCTTACATCCAAAACCTCCCCTTTGTGGAGGTCAAGGGCAAGCGCTACCGCTTCCTCAACAACGTGGGCTTTGGCATTGACGGCTACTGCTGCGAGGTGGGCGATGCCCAAAAGCTGGCACAGCCCGAAAAGCCCGTGAACTACACCGCTGTGGCCATCAAGGGTCTGTTGCTCCACTACAAGCCCACCAATGCCACCGTCATCGTAGACGGTAAGGAATACCACTACAAGAAAGCCTGGCTGGCCCCCGCCATGAAGGGTCGCTACTACGGCGGAGGCATGAACGCCACCCCCGCACAGGATCGTATGGATCCCGAAGGTAAGCTTTCGGTGATGCTCTTCTACGGCAAGGGACGCCTTGCTACCCTCATGGCTTTCCCCTCCATTTTCAAGGGCGAGCATATCAAACATACCAAGATGGTGGCCATTCATGCGGGCAAGGACATCCGCGTCATCTTCGACTCTCCCCGCGCCGTTCAAATCGACGGCGAGACCATTCTGGGAGTCACCGAATATCACGCCTACGGAGGTTCTGCGCAGACCGCGGCTGAAGCTCCCGCCGAGGTCGTTACCCAAGCATAATATCCAAAAAGGGCACGGTTCATGCACCGTTGCCCTTTTTACGTGTCTTTTGACACTTTTTTGCCTACGACATCCAAAAAATAGTTGATTTATGGAGCAAAATATGCTACAATAGAGGTATGAATATTCCCGAGCCCTTCGGCAAATACAAACCACAAGGAGAAAACCCATGAAGTCTCTGAACAAGTACATCGACCACACCAACCTCAAGCCCTCCGCCACCCGCGCCGACATCGAAAAGCTCTGCGCCGACGCCCGCGAGTGGGACTTCGCCTCGGTCTGTGTCAACCCCTGCAACATCGCCCTGTGCAAGGAGCTGCTGGCCGGTAGCGACGTCATGACCTGCACCGTCATCGGCTTCCCCCTCGGTCAGAATTCCACCGCCGTCAAGGTGGCCGAGACCGAAGACGCCTACGCCCTGGGCTGTGATGAGTTCGACATGGTCATCAACGTCGGCCGCCTGAAGGACGGCGACACCGACTACGTCCGAAACGAGATCGCCGCCATCGTGGAGGCCGCCCGTGGCCGCACCGTCAAGGTCATCATCGAGACCGGACTGCTGACCGATGAAGAAAAGGCTCTGGCCACCCGTCTGGCCTGTGAGGCCGGTGCCCACTTCGTCAAGACCTGCACCGGCGTGTCCGCAGGCGTAGCCACGGTAGCCGACGTGCAGATCATGAAGCAGAACCTCAGCGGAAATGCCGTCATCAAGGCCTCCGCCGGCATCCGTACCTACGAGGACGCCGTCGCCCTCATCGAGGCAGGCGCCTCCCGCCTCGGCACCTCCGCAGGCATCTCCATCGTACAGAGCGCACCTGAAAAGTAATGCAGGGGCTCTACCCCTGCACCCCGCTTAAG